>NZ_CP022657.1:4437500-4516965 GCF_002243515.1 Tumebacillus algifaecis | reverse complement strand
GTCGTGATCTGGGAGCTGAGAAGAGCACGGGTGGGCAAGCGCGAGTTGTAATGGATGAAATTCCCGATCTGATCGTGCGAACGTAGTGATGTAAGAGTAATTTATTACTTATTCGATTTGACGAGTGGGGGGTTCGAATGGCAGGAAGAAATGCGATACAGGCCAAGCCGGAGCAAAAGCTGTCCAAGAGCATCGCCCGCCAAATCAGCTCCTTTTTGGCCTTGTTTATCGCTTTGATTCTGGCTGGAGGCGCATTGCTATTTGGCATCAACCATGCGATGCAGGTCGAATTTGAAGAGCAGGTTTCACGGTTGGATACGAAAGCGTTTCTAGCCAATGAGATCCAGCAGAGCTTGTCAAATTTGATGATTGAGTACCGTGGGTTTGTCGCCTACCAAGTGCCCGTTTTTAAAGGGCGAATTCAGGAGAATCAACGTGGCTTGCAAGAAGGGATGGCTCGGTTTCGCACGTTGGCGCTGACCGAGATGGATCAAGAGCATCTGCGCTTTATGGAGGATGCGGCCAATCGCTATTCGGAGCGGGTGGCAGAAGGTGTGAAACTGATCGATGCGGGTCGATTGGAGGAAATCACGCGCCGCGCTGGAGAGGAAGGGTTTTTAACCTTCTCCGATGAACTGCGGGAACGCCACGAAACGTTTACGGAAGGAGTGAGTGTGGAGCAGATGGCGTTGCGAGCCAAATATGCGCGCAAAGTGGATCAGCACACGATCTATTTTGCGGAGTATCTCACGTTGATCGCGCTGGTGATCGGACTGCTCGCCGTGCGGTTTGCTCGCGATGTGGGAGGGCCATTGCGAACGCTCGCCTTGTTTTCTGAACATTATGAAGATGTTAAAATTATTAATCTCCCTTATGATAAACGCGGCGATGAGATCGGCTATTTGACGCGTTCGATGAAGAAAATCTTTATGCGAATCAAGGAGAATGAGCGTCTGTTGGTGATGCAACATGAAGAACTGCAATTCCAACAGGATGAGATGATGGCACAAAAAGAGCAACTCATCTGGCAACAGGATGAACTGCACCACGCGCGGAAGATGATGCGTGAGCAAGATCAGACTCTCGCGGCCCAGCAAGAGTTGAACCTTGTACTGCAGAGCACGCTGGATCGCGAAGAGGCGCTGTTTAGCATCATCCACAACGTCGTGCGCATTGTTCAGGCGGACAAAGGGGCGATTATCCTGCTCGAAGACAAGTACCCGCACGCGGTGGTCGGGCTGTCAGAGCTTGATCGGGGTCAGTTGATCGGGTCGCTCGAAACGTTCCTTTTGCCGCGTGTGCGAGAAGCGGGGCAGGTGCTGGTGATCGAGCGTGAGGCAGAGGCGGCCGCGAAAGACGACCACGAAGGCAAGAGGCAGGTGCACGACCTGATCTTGCCGCTTCGTTCGCATGACGGCGAGGTGATGGCGCTGATCCTGTTGACGCGCATCGAACGCAGATTTGGCTCGGATGCGGTCAAACGGTCAGATGCGCTCTCCAATCAGATTGCGCTGTCGATCGAAAAATTGCGCATCGATCGAGTGGTAGCACAGGCTCGCCAATTGAGCCAGACGATCATCGACTCGCTCGATGTAGGGGTGTTGCTGTTTGATGAGCAGGGTGAGCTGGTGCAGGTCAATCAGATCTGGTATCAATGGATGGGCGACTCGCTGTGCAAACGAGACGAAGAGCTGACGACCGAACGATTGTATGAGCAGATCACAGCGCGTGTGCAGCAGCCCGACGAGTTGATCCGCTTTCTACAGGCAGCGCGAGCAGGTCTGCTGGAGCGGGATGCACGATTGGTTTATGAGTTGCAGTCGGCCGATTCGACGCAAACGATGCAAGTCTGGTTTGTAAAAATCGACGGGGCCACTCTCTGCTTGCATCGAGTGGTGGGAGAACTTGTCGATTGCCCGGGAAATGAGCGAGGAGGTCGGACCTGATGAGCTGGCAATTGGAGATTGAACACGGGTACGAACTGTACCGCCAAGGGGATCATCGCGCGACGCTTGCTCATTTTGCCCGCCTGCGGGACGCGTACCCGGAAGTGGCACAAGTGTGGAACGAATCGGGGGCCATGTATGACCGGATGGGTGAGGAGGAGCAAGCCGCTCCGCTCTATGAGCGGGCATTGGCGCTCGGTTTGGCGGGCGAAGAGTTGCTCGATTGCCTGATCTGCCTCGGTTCCACCTACCGCAACATCTCGCGCATCGAGGACGCTGTGCGTTGTCTGGAAGAGGCGCAGCGGCTTGAGCCCGGCAATCTGGCTGTCCGCGCGTTTTTGAGTCTCGCATTGGTCGAGGCGGGGCGAGGGGTGGAAGCGGTGCAGATCCTGGGGCAGACGCTGCTGCAAGAGTCGCAAGATGCCAACCTGCAACGATACGCGCGGGCGCTGGGGACCTATTTTGCAGCGAGTGGTAAGCAGAGCGAAAACGGCTGACTCATACGAAAACAGCCCTGACTGCCGTGATGGCGATCTGGGGCTGTTTTGTGTTTAGAAGAACATGAAAAACGGGAAAAATAGATAGTAGTCATCAACGTACTTCACAATTGGCAACCAGAGCAAGACACAGACGATCACGCAGGCCAGCGCTTGACGCTTCGTCCGCAACCAACGCAAACTGTACCCGGCAGCCAGCACCCAACAGATGATCGTGATAATCAACGTGGCGGTGCCGAAGGAAAATGCAGCCAGAAAACTGAGCGTATAAAAACAAAGCCCTGCCCACCAGTAATAGGTATGGTGGAGCCTGAAGGCGAGAATCAAAAAAAGGCAACCAAGAGCGAAAGAGCACCAGAAGAGAAATGAAAACAGATCTCCCAACATGCCGTTCTACCTCCTGTATGAGGAGTTTACATTCCTTTCCATTTTAAACTAGTGCCGCGAAGTATGCTATACTTCATTCATAAATTTTCCCTCTTGATGAGAGGAGTTGTAGGCATGACATTTGAAATGCGCGAAGGGGAGCGCCTCGACGATCTGCAGGTGCGGGGGATGCAGATCATTCAGAGCAAAGAGGTGTTTTCCTTTTCACTAGACGCGGTGTTGCTGGCCCGCTTTGCCTCACTGCGCAACAAAGACCGCGTGATCGACCTTGGCACCGGCAATGGCGTGATTCCCTTGTTGCTCGCCGCACGCAGTTCAGCGTCGCGCGCGGAGATCGTCGGCTTGGAAATCCAAGCGCGTCTCGCAGACATGGCGCAACGCAATGTGGAAGGCAACCGCTTGCAAGAGATCATCAACATCGTGCACGGCGACACGCGCGAGGCGGTGCAGACGTTTGGCAGCGAGTCGTTCGACCTCGTCGTCTGCAACCCGCCGTACCGCCCGGCGGGCGTTGGAGATCAGAGCTTGAATGAGCATGTCAAGATCGCCAAGCATGAGATCACCTGCACGTTGGAACAGGCGATGGACGCGGCGGCTGGGCTGGTCCGCTATGAGGGCAAGGTGGCGTTCGTGCACCGACCTGATCGGCTTGCCGATATTTTTACTGCGATGCGCGCGCGCAAGTTGGAACCGAAGCGAATGCTGTTGGTTCATCCGCGCCCGGACAATCGTCCGAACATCGTGCTGGTCGAAGCGATCAAAGGTGGCCGACCGGAACTGCGGATCGACCCGCCGCTGATCGTTCATCAAGCAGATGGATCATATACGGAAGAAATACTTGCACTCTATGCCGGACGAGGAGAGTTGGCCACATGATGAACCATCGCTATTCCTTTCAGGACGAAGGCCGCCCCGGCGGCACACTCTATTTGGTCGCGACGCCGATCGGCAATTTGGAGGACATGACCTACCGCGCGATCAATACGCTGAAAAGCGTTGCGGTGATCGCGGCAGAAGACACGCGCCAGACCCGCAAACTGCTGACCCATTTTGAGATTTCCGGCCCGCGGATGATCTCGTACCATGAGCACAACAAAAACAGCAAAGAAGAAGCGATCCTCTCCTTGCTGCGCGAAGGGGAGAGCGTGGCGCTGGTCAGTGATGCTGGGACGCCGGGCATTTCCGATCCAGGTGCTGACATCGTGCGGGCGGCTGTGGAGGAAGGGTTTGCAGTCGTGCCGATCCCTGGTGCGGTGGCTGGAGTGACTGCTCTGATCGCCTCAGGACTTCCGACCGACCGCTTTACGTTTATCGGGTTTCTGCCGCGCGACAAGAAGAAGCGCATCAGCGAACTTGAATTTTTCAAACACTACCCGGATACGCTGATTTTCTATGAAGCGCCGCATCGTGTCGAAGAGATGATCAAAGCGCTGTTCGAAGTGCTCGGAGATCGTCAGATGGTGATCGGTCGCGAGTTGACCAAGCGGTTTGAACAGTTCTCACGTGGAAAATTGAGCGAGTGTTTGGAGTGGTTTTCGAAAGAAAATCCGCGTGGGGAGTATGTTGTACTGGTTGCAGGTGCAGGGGGAGAACTGGAAAATCCCTATGCCGAAACCCCGTGGTGGGAAGGTTTGACTTTGTCGGAACATGTCGAACGAATTGTCGAAACGGGCGTTTCCAAAAAAGAGGCTGTCAAAATTGTGGCCAAAGAGCGCGGGCTGCAAAAGCGTGAAGTGTACAATACAGTCATGGCTTAGTATAAAAAATTAAAGTATAAATGCAAACGAAAAAGCCCTTCTTCGCTAGGCGAGGAGGGGCTTTTTGGCTTGCTGTCGAATAGATTGTATTACAAGTGATTCAGTAATGATAAGCGATATTAACGGCTCATTTCACCGATGCAGACCGAGCAGATGTTTTTACCGCGGAAGTGGATGATATCATCAGCAGATCCGCAGAACACGCAAGCCGGCTCATATTTTTTAAGAACGATACGCTCGCCGTCCACGTAGATTTCCAGAGCGTCTTTTTCCCCAATTCCCAAGGTGCGGCGCAATTCGATCGGAATGACGACACGACCCAATTCATCGACTTTACGTACGATACCGGTAGACTTCATTTTCAATTCTCCCCCAATTTTCATAGCTTTATTTGATAGTTGGTTAATTCTACAACTTTCGACAATGTTTCGACATCCTTAGCGTACCAATTACTCCCATAACAGTCAATAGGTTTGGGCAAAAAATAGATTAATTATCATGGAAAATTTTCAAAGTTGTTGCTAGACTTTCGAAAATGCTGAAAAAGTGTGCCTCAACTTGACACTTTTCTGTATAACGTGATAGGTTGAGGATACGATATGTGAATGTGAGACATACTGAAACATGCGATGAAGGAATGAGTACCCGCAAGCGGGCCGTACCAGAGAGTCGGGTGGGTGGAAACCGACACGGAGACGAGCGGGGAAGATGGTTCTGGAGCTTTCGGTGTCGAGACCTTTGCAAGCAAGCAAGGGTTGAGGCTTCGACGGGCAAGCCCGTTACAGCTGGTGCGTCTGGACAGACGCGTGGAGGCCGCTTTTGTGAGAAAGCGGTGAAGCAAGGTGGTACCACGGAGGCTACAGCTTTCGTCCCTGCATGGGGGCGGAAGCTTTTTTTATGTGTTCTAACACGTGTACATTTAAAAGGAGGTATACAGCATGGCAAAACCAAACGCATTTTATATCACCACGCCGATCTACTACCCGAGTGACAAACTGCACATCGGGCACGCTTATACGACGGTGACCTGTGACGCGATGGCCCGCTACAAACGTCTGCGCGGCGATGACGTCATGTTCTTGACCGGCACGGACGAGCACGGCCAGAAAATTGAAAAACGGGCACAGGAGGCGGGCGTCTCCCCGATCGAATTTGTCGATAAGATCGTGGCTGGCATTCAAGACCTGTGGAAGAAGCTCGACATTTCCTACGACGATTTCATCCGCACGACGGAAGATCGCCACAAAGTCGTGGTACAGAAAATTTTCCAACGCCTGCTCGAACAGGACGACATCTACCTCGCTGAATATGAAGGGCTGTATTGTACCCCGTGCGAATCGTTCTGGACGGAGCGTCAGGTTGAAGAGGCGGGCGGCGCCTGCCCGGATTGCAAGCGTGAAGTAGCTCCGCTGCGCGAGAAGTCATATTTCTTCCGCATGAAAAAATATGCGGATCGCCTGATTCAATACTATGAAGAGCATCCAGGCTTTATCGAGCCGGAATCGCGCAAAAATGAAATGCTGAACAACTTCCTCAAGCCTGGTCTGGAAGACCTTTGCGTATCGCGCACCACGTTTGAGTGGGGCATCAAAGTGCCTAACGATCCGGAGCATGTGATCTACGTCTGGCTTGACGCGCTCACCAACTACATCACAGCGATCGGCTACCTGTCTGAAGATGCCGCGATGCAAGCGAAGTGGGAGACGTACTGGCCGGCCAACGTGCACGTGATCGGCAAGGACATCGTGCGCTTCCATACGATCTACTGGCCGATCTTCCTGATGGCGCTCGACCTTCCGCTTCCTAAAAAGGTGTTTGGTCACGGCTTCTTCATGTCCAAAGGGGACAAAATGTCGAAGTCGAAAGGAAACGTTGTGGACCCGGTGCCGCTGATCGAGCGCTATGGCCTCGACGCATTCCGCTACTTCTTGCTGCGCGAAGTGCCGTTTGGCCAAGATGGGGTGTTCACGCCGGAGTCGTTCGTGACGCGGATCAACTCCGACCTCGCCAACGACTTGGGCAACTTGCTTAGCCGCACGATTGCGATGATCGAAAAGTACAACGCGGGCGTGATGCCGACGCCAGCCGAAGCTACCGAACTGGACGGTACGCTGCACGCCTTGGCTGCCGATTCGGTCAAGCGTTTCGAAGAGGCGATGGAGCGGATGCAGTTCTCTGTGGCGCTCGGTGCGGTGTGGGATCTGATCTCGCGCACCAATAAATACATCGACGAGACAGCCCCGTGGGTGCTGGCCAAAGAGGATGCGCAAAAATCTCGCCTCGACACGGTGCTCTACAACCTCGCCGAATCGTTGCGCATCTCCTCGATCCTCATCCAGCCGTTCTTGACCCAAGCTCCGGCGCAAATTTGGGCGCAGCTCGGGCTGACCGAAGGTGCTGCGACCACTTGGGAGAGTGTCTATTCGTTTGGCAACCTGCCGAGCGGTGGCAAAGTGGAAAAAGGAAACGCCCTGTTCCCGCGCCTCGATCTGGCGGTGGAGACGGCGGCGATCGATGAAATGCTCGGAGGAGGCAAAGCGATGGAGACCGAAGCAAAAGCGGAAGCGGTGCCAACAAAAACTCAACCGGAGAAGGCGGCTGCCGAAACGAAGTCGGAAGCGGCAGAAGGCATCGCCCTGATCGGTATCGACGATTTTACCAAAGTGGACCTGCGTGTGGCCGAAGTGGTGGAGTGTGAACCGGTGCCAAAAGCGGATAAACTGCTCAAGCTGATCCTGCAGGTTGGCGACGAACGCCGCCAAGTGGTGTCGGGGATCGCGAAATACTACCAGCCGGAACAGTTGATCGGGCAGAAAGTCATCCTGGTCGCCAACCTCAAACCGGTCAAACTGCGCGGTGTCGAATCGCACGGCATGATCCTCGCCGCATCGGCAGGTGACGACTTGGTGTTGGCGACCGTAGCTGGCCCGATGCCGTCTGGCGTCAAGGTGAAGTAAGATGAGCGAGATCAACCTGTTTGATACGCACTGCCATCTCAACTCGCCAAAGTTCCGCGAAGAAAATGGAGACGAAGTGGGGCAGTTGATCGCAGATGCGCGTGACTTCGGTGTGCAGCGAATCGTCATTCCTGGCTACGACTACGAGTCCAACCTGCGGTCGTTGGAGATCGCCGAGCAGTATCCAGGCATCTACTGTGCGGTCGGCTACCACCCGTGCGACCTCAACGACCTGACCGACGATCACTACCAAAAGCTGTATGAGTGGGCCAAACTCGACAAGGTGGTGGCGATCGGTGAAATCGGTCTCGACTATTACTGGGACACGACGACGCCAGAACTGCAACAGGAGATGTTCCGCAAGCAGATCGCGATCGCCAAAGAGTTGGATTTGCCCATCGTCATCCATGACCGTGAGGCGCACGGCGACATCCTCAAACTGCTCAAGGAGGAGGATGCGGCCAAGATCGGCGGGATCATGCACTGCTTCTCCGGCTCGTGGGAGATGGCGCAAGAGTGCCTGAAGATGAACTTCTACATCTCGTTTGGCGGCCCGGTCACCTATAAAAACGGCAAGCGCCCGCAAGAGGTGGCGGCACAGGTCCCGTTCGAACGACTGCTCGTCGAAACGGACTCCCCTTACCTCACCCCGGAACCGCACCGTGGCAAACGGAACCAACCGGCCTACGTCCGCCACGTTGCCGAAAAAATCGCCGCTCTGCGCGGGCTTGGGCTGGAAGATCTGGCCACGCAAACCACGAAAAACGCGTGCGAGCTGTTTCGCTTGACCTTCTAAATGAAGTAAGAACCCCGCTTTTCATGAAAAAGCGGGGTTTTCTTTGCCTAGAGAGCATATCCTTTTTCTGACAAGGAAATTCTACGGAAGTGGGCCCGCCCTCTCCTTTTTTCGGTGTACGTTTGCTATAATGGGACGGTACTGGACTTGTCAAGATTACAAATGGGAGAGGTATGCCCGATGAGCAATAATAGATTGCGTTGGTTAAAGGACCTGGACATATTTTTGATCGTTGTGGTCATCGCCATCTGCGCTGCTAGCCTGCTTGCGATCTCCAGTGCTACGCGGTCGTTTGACGGCGGGAGCAAGATGTTTGTGATCAAGCAAGGCGTTTGGATGATCATTGGGTTGATCGCCATGATCACGCTGATTCGCATCGATTACAGGCTTTTGATACGCTATGTCGAGTTTGGTTATTGGGCGGTCATCGTGTTGCTTTGCGTCGTGTTTCTGTTCCCAAGCGTCGCCATTGAAACGGGTGCATATGGCTGGATTCCGCTGCCCGGCGGGGCCAACTTGCAGCCATCCGAGTTTTTCAAAGTGGTGTTCATCTTGATGCTCGCTAAGTACCTCGCCAATGAACAGGAAGACGAACAGGGCAATGTGCCCGACCCGATGCGCGGCTATCTGCTGGTCACTGCCGCCAGCATCTTAGGCGTCGGGCTGATCGTCATCGAGCCGGACCTCGGTCAGACGATGATGCTGATGGCTATCGTCGGAACAGCCCTGTTCGTGCATTTGCCGAAAAAGTGGTTCTGGGCGATGTTCGCCACCGTTCTGGTTTCGGTCGCGCTGTTTTTCAGCGCCACGATGGCCTATCCCGATCAGTTCTTGGGGACGTTAAAAGTTCTGGAGAACAAGGGTGTGCTCGACAGCCATCAGTATAACCGCTTCTTCACCTTCATCCACCCGGAAGAGGACCTTTCCGATAAGGGCTATCAAGTCTATCAGGCGAAAGTGGCGATCGGCTCGGGGATGATGTTTGGCAAAGGGCTGTACCAAGGTTCGCAGACGCAAGGGAATTGGGTGCCTGCTCAGCATACCGACTTTATCTTTACTGCGATCGGAGAAGAGCTCGGCTTTGTCGGCTCGGTCGCGCTGATCTTTCTGTTCTTCCTGCTTTTGTACCGCATCGTAATGAACGGGTTCGCATCGAAAGACCGCACCGGCATGTACATCTGTGCGATGGTGGCAGGGATGTTCACCTTTCAGATTTTCGAAAACATCGGCATGTCCTTGCAATTGATGCCGATGACCGGCGTCACCTTGCCGTTCATCTCCTATGGCGGCTCCTCGATCCTCGTCAACTTTTTGCTGATCGGGATCGTGCTCAACGTCGGTTTCCGCAGACGAAAATTGAGCTTTAGCAACAACTAGTCAAACCTGCGAGTTCCAAGTCGGGACTCGCTTTTTTCAAGCATTGAAAGGGTGGAAAATGATGAGAATCAAGGAAGTGATCGTCGTTGAGGGCTATCACGATAAGCAGGCGATCGATGCGGCTGTCACTGCCGACTGCTTGATCTCAGGCGGTTCGGCGGTCAATGAATCGTTTCTCAGGCAGGTCGAACGCGCCGCCAAAGAGCGTGGCGTGATCATCTTCACCGATCCGGACTATGCGGGAGAGCGCATCCGCCGCATCGTGTCGCGCCGCGCGCCAGGCTGCAAACATGCTTTTTTGCCACGGGAGGAGGCGACCGCACGGGATGGTGACATCGGCATTGAAAATGCGACTGCCGAGTCGATCCGCCGTGCGCTCGACAGCGTGCGCACCGACTGGACGGGCGTGGAACCTGAGTTTTCGTGGTCGGAAATGACCGAGTACGGCCTGACCGCACATCCGCGGGCTGCCGAACGCAGACAATATATTGGGGACAAGCTTGGCATCGGCTATGGCAATGCCAAAACGCTCTGGAAAAAGCTCAACATGCTCGGCGTCTCCCGCACGGAATTTGAGCAGGTGTATCAAGAGATCGAACCTCAGTTTCAACTTCAAGGAGGGGAAAGCACAACATGACCAAACGGCTCGTTCTGCCGTCCGTCACCCGCGATGTGGTGACCAGACACGGCTTTCATTTTAAAAAATCGCTCGGCCAGAACTTTTTGATCGACGGCAACATCCTCGACAAAATCGTCGAGGCGGCCGAATTGGATGATCAAAATGGGGCGCTGGAAATCGGTCCTGGCATCGGGACGTTAACGCAAGAACTGTGCGAAAACGCGCGCCAAGTCGTCGCTGTGGAGAAGGACAACCGTCTGCTACCCGTGTTGGCCGAGACGCTGTCCGACTACAGCAACGTGCATGTCCACCACGCCGATGTGCTGGAAGCAGACTTGCACGCGCTGTTTGCGACTTGGTTCGCCGGCATGGAAGTCTCTGTGGTCGCCAACCTGCCCTACTACGTCACGACGCCGATCGTGATGAAGCTGCTCGAAGAACGCTTGCCCCTACGCCATATCGTGGTGATGGTACAGCGCGAAGTCGCCGAGCGGATGGCGGCGAAACCGGGAGGCAAAGACTACGGCACGCTGTCGATCGCCGTGCAATACTACACCGAACCGGAACTGGTGACGCGCGTTCCCGAATCGTCGTTTATGCCCGCCCCCAATGTCGAATCGACCGTCATCAAGCTGAAAGTGCGCAAGGAGCCGGCCGTACAGGTACAGGATGAAAAGCTGTTCTTCCATCTGGTCAAAGCGTCGTTCGCCCAGCGCCGCAAGACGATATTGAACAACCTGCAGAACAACTTGGAGCCTAAACGCAGCAAAGACAGCATCTTGGCCGCGCTGGAGGCAACAGGCATTGAGCCGTCACGCCGCGGGGAGACGCTGTCTTTGCAAGAATACGCAAGGCTGGCCGATCAGTTGCTACAATCTTGAGTCAAACTGGGCGCCCGTCTACATGATTTTTCTCACCGCCGAATAAACTAACAGCAAAAGGCGGTGAGACCTCATGGACTTTGTGAGTCCGACGCGTGGAAAGCTTACGTTAGCACAGGTCGCCCAAGCGATGCTGGACTATATGGCGGAAGCGCCTCAGGAAGACTACAAGATCATCATTGGTTCCGATTCACAAAATAAAGAGTCGCGTCTGAAGACTACGTTTGTCACAGCGCTGATCGTGCACCGAGTTGGCAAAGGGGCACGCTACTTTTTTCACCGACGCAGTCGTCCGATCGTGAAAAACATGACACAGCGCATGTTCACCGAAGCCTCGCTTTCGCTCTTGCTGTGCAAAGAACTGCGCGAACTGCTTCATGATGAAAAGCTGGTGCAAAACCTTGAGGTGCACCTCGATGTCGGTCAAAACGGTGCGACCGAACCTTTGATCAAAGAACTGGTCGGTTGGGTCGAAGGAAGCGGCTATGAGGCGCGAATCAAACCGGACTCGTTTGTCGCATCAAAAGTGGCCGATCGGTACACGCGATATTAACAATGTGTCGTCAATTTTTGTCTCGCGTATCTATCTCTATGAGGCAAAGCCTCTGCTCATTCCATCTGAGCAGAGGCTTTTTATTGTGCGTTTTCATCCTGATTTTGATAGCTGTAATCGTGGACATCGCGGGGGAACCAGCGGATGCCAATGCTGGAGCGCCCAGACTGGTCGGCCTGATTGACCTGATAGAGCTCCGGCGGCAAGGGTTTGCCATCGACCAGTAGGTGCGTTCGTTCCGGCTTCTCGACATAGAAGGTCAATCCGCGCACCGCATCGAGGGTCAGCGGCTGTGGTCCGAACAGCGGATCGTCGATGGCGGTAATATTGATCCACGTCTCGCCAATATGCTCCACGACGGCCGACTTCACGTGCTGATAGGCGACAGCGTATTGGAGCAGGCGTGAGGTGCGTGCGACCAGAATGGTGCCTTGATCCTGATAGCGCTCCAACAAGCGCAGTGCGGCGACGCCTTTTTCATCAAAGGGGAATCCGATGTTGTAGCCGCCGAAATGCTGGCCCAAGATAGCATACTGCCCTTGTTCAGCCAAGCGATCGAGCCGTTCGGCAGTCAGTTGGCGATGAACTTCGCGCGGCACCCAGGTCCAATCATTTTTGCCGTTCACCACTTCATGGGTGTAGCGATGAACACCCCAGATCTTCTGGCCGTCGCGCAGGCGGATCGGGAACAACGGACTGTCTTGACCATATCGGGATTCACCGACCGAATTCCAGACGAAATGCACGCCGTTTTTCAGCGACAAGTCGGTGTGGTAGGCGGGAGACGTCGGGTCATCTCCGGCCTGATAGCGGGAGAAGCGGTTAGGATCGTAGGCGCCAAAGGAATCGACGTTCGCTTCGTTGCCGTGGTTGATCCAAAGCGAGGGTGTGATGCCCTCTTGGATCATCTCTTCCCACGCTTTGACAGCGAGCTGGCGTTTAAAACAGACATCCTTGACGTTTTTGCGGGAAAAGTCGCCAAAGGTGTGCATCGAGTCGATCCAACCCTTTTGAAAATAGTGTTTGATCTCATTGGCGTATCGCTTTTTGGTCGGATCAGCACCGTCGAAATAGGTCATCACCCCTTCGAGTCCTTTGCCCGACCGATCTGTTATGTTAGGACGGTCGTTGCACATGTACATCCACAGGGAGTCACCGATGTCGAGGCCGACACCCGTGCCGTTTGGCGTCTCTTCTTTGGTGTTCAGAAAGCGATGGTATTCGGCAAATTCTTCAGGTGTCGTGTCATCGATATCGGAGGCGAAGGCGAGCATTCCGCGGTACGGATAGGGGAATTTACGCATGTTCGCGTTGAGCGACCCGTGGGTCAATCGCTCAGCAATACTCGTCGGTACTTCAAGATCGACAAGGCGTTGCGAAAAGAGATAAAAGTCCTCCTCTTCCGGGGGAACGGGGAGCGTTTCGAGTTGAGGAAAAGCTGGCTGCTCCGGTTGATCGACTTCCGACTGGAAGACGGGCGGCTTTTCCAAGCAACCTGACGATAGAATGCTGACGGCAAGCACGGTACAAACAAGGGGAAATGGTAGGTGTCTCATCAGGGGGTAGCCTCCGGAATGTCGAATTAAATACCTTTTATTTACATTTCATGCACATTTTAACTGTCCCCACAAAATATTTTACAATGATTCATAAAATTCTATATTTACTTACCCCTTACTTGTGATAAAGTAGTGATATGGAGTAAATTAATATTTCATAGGGTAAGGGGTGCTTTTATCTATGGCAAACAAGATTACAAAAATTGTTACTGCGGCAGCCGTTCTCGCGACACTGGTTGCACCGCAAGCCGCGCTGGCAGCAGCGCCGGCACCGACGCTGAAAAACGACAATCCGACAGCAAAGAATGGTGACTGGTACGTGGGGGCAACACCTTCGAATGTGGACACCAGCAAGCCGGTCATCCTGTTTGTGCAGGGGCTGCATTCCGATTACACGACGTGGTACAACTCGGACGGTTTTTATGATGCGGCGTACAATGCAGGGTACCGCACGGCGTTTGTCCAGTTGAAAGATGCTGACGGCGCTGGCGGAACGATGTGGGAAAACGGTTCGACACTGGCTGGCGTCATCACCAAAGTGAAAAACTACTACGGCGTTTCGAAGATCAACATCGTAGCACATTCCAAAGGCGGCATCGACACGCAGACGGCACTCGTTCACTACGGTGCGTATCCGTATGTCAACCTGGTGCACCAGCTCTCCACGCCGAACAGAGGCTCGGAGCTGGCCGACATGGCGTACAGCACGTGGACTTCCTGGCTGGCGTCGATCTTGGGTCAAAAGGATGATGCGACCTATGTGCTGCAAACTTCCTACATGGATTACTTCCGCTCGGTGACAGATGGCCGTTCGGAAAACAACTATACACGCACCTACATGTCGGGCGGTTCGGGCGATGACGGTGTCTTCTCCGCAACGTTCTACTCCCGCGCGTTCTTGCCGGGCGAAGATGATGG
This sequence comes from Tumebacillus algifaecis, assembly GCF_002243515.1. Lineage (NCBI taxonomy): Bacteria > Bacillati > Bacillota > Bacilli > Caryophanales > Alicyclobacillaceae > Tumebacillus > Tumebacillus algifaecis. The sequence goes on along the minus strand of NZ_CP022657.1, from coordinate 4,502,718 downwards.
TGCCGTCGCGATCTACTCGGCATTTGGCCTGCCCAACGGCTACTATGGCTTTGAAGACAACGGATCGGAGCGCCTGTCGCACACCAAGATGCGCTGGGCTTCGAAAACATGGTGGCAAGTGCGCCCGAAACTGACCACGACCTCCTACTACGGTGTGACTGGCAGTGCGCTGGCGTCTTCGACCTCCTACATGGCGAAAAAAGCGGTGGATGAGTCTTCCTCCAACATCATGCGCGGCGGTGAAATCAACGGCCAAGCGGTCGATACATTCACGCTGGAAAAAGGCACCAAAGCCAACATCGACGTGATGACCTCCAAACTCGGCACCAACGTCAAACTGGTTTCCCCGTCTGGCAAAGAGTACCTGCCGACGACCGGAAAAGCACAGCAAGACGATGCGGTCCTGTTTGCAGACGCGGTGCACAACTCGTTTGAGATCAAAGGGGAAGCGGGCACCTGGTCGCTGATCGCAGAAGGTAACGCGGATGCGTACTTCATGGTAGCAGCAGTTGAAGGCGGCTCCAAGTCGAACGTAAAAGCGGCGAAGAAGAACTTCAAGAAGGGTGAGAAGGTCGATTTGACTGTCGCCCTGCAAGGTGGAAAAGCGGACCAAAAGTCGAAGAAACAACTGAAGGCGAAACTGTCCAAATCGGGCAAACAAGCGGCTCAAGACGTTGCGCTTAACGTCAACGCAGACGGCAGCATCGCGTCTTCCTTCACCGCTCCGACCGAACCGGGTATCTACAACGTCTCCTTCGACGTCGATGGCATCAACGCGAACGGCGAAGCGTTCACCCGTTCTGTGAATTACAACTTCGCTGTGTTGGACGAAAACGGCAAGCTGTAGGTTTCAACAAATTTTATACAAAAAAAGGCGGCCCTTTGGGTCGCCTTTTTTGTGCTGTAGTTTGGAAATGATGCCTGCATCTGGACAAGGAGTGCGAGGTTGAATAACTGTGCATGGACGATGCTTTTTTGGTGTGAATTTGTTTGATGTGCAGGTACTGAGCCAGACCTGCTTGCAGGGCACAGTGTGCCGAACATCGATTGATCTTGTGAGACTTTCGACGTGATTCTACACGATCTCAAGTTGGATAAAGAAGAAGCATCGTAGTCGCTGCGCTCTTCTGAATACGCTCGTACTTGCGATCGGTGTGGTTTGACGTGTGCATCGAGCCTTGACTGGAAAGGACTGATGAGGGTCATGTATGTTTTTGTAAATGGGGAGCCTGCATTTATCTATTGATTAATAGTAAAATGTTTCGATTGAAATCTATATTTTTTCCAGAATAAGGATTGACACTCCCAAATCCTGAGTGGTAAACTGCAAGCATGAGAAGGTTAAGTAAATGGTAATTGATGAAAGGCATAAGTGTATTTTGTTATATCATTTTGAAATTTTTCTATTTGATTAAAAAGGAGAGGGTGGGTTGAGCAAGTGGAAGATCCTGCAATGGTTGGTTAGGTGCGTCTTTGCGGCGTTGTTTTTGTACAGTGGAATATGGAAGGCGTTTACATGGACCGATACGCAAGCGATAATCAAAAGCTATGAACTATTGCCTGACACTGACTGGATCATCGGTACGGTAGCCATTTTGATCATCATCGTGGAAATTGTAGCTTCTGTTCTGATGATATGGCCGCGCAAACAAAATTGGGGTGTTGCCCTGAGTGCAGTTCTGTTGATTGTTTTCACCGCAATTCTCACGTACAAATACGGTGACTGGCTGGAATACGGCTGTGGTTGCGTCGGAGATGATACAGGTCATGCTGTTGGGATGAAGGATATCATGAAAAATGTACTGCTGTTGTCCATGTTGGGATTGATGATGTGGATGAGAAAAGAAGGGAGGGATCAATTTTGAGCAGAAAAAGCAGGCTGTGGTTGTTGCTCGGGGCTTTTGTCATCGTGCTTGCCATCTACGTAGGGCTGAGTTACGAATCATACCTTCCGGATGAGAGGACAGCAATGAAGCTCGAGCTGAAGCAGGCTTTCCCAGACCTCCAGTTGGTAACGAAGCAAGGGGAGCAGGCTGACCTCAAGACATTCGATAACAAACAAAAAGTGATCTTTGTGGTAACAACAACTTGCAAAGTGTGCAATGAACAAAAGGATCGCTTCGACAGCTTTGCTAAGCATTTGCAAACCAAAGGCGTTGTTCCCCTGGTGATATACCAGGATAAAGAACAAAAATCATTCAAGGATTTCAAAAATATGGAAGATCAATTCTATCTGAATGCCTCATTAAAACTAAGTAATGTAACACCGACTACCATCTGGCTTGATGAAGAAAACCAAGTTCTTGAGGTGGACTTCGGAGATTATGAGGGCCGCCGCTATGTGGAAAAGAACTTCGATTTTACATATTAAGTATTGCGAAATAACCTGAGGATGTAATGGCTACGTGCAAATCACAACTCATTGTGTACCGTTTTGATCAACAAGCAACCATAATTAATTCAATCCGAGAGGGGTATTTTAAATGAAAAAAATCGTAACTGGTATGTTTGCTGCTGTCGTTCTGGCAGCGTCTTTGTCCGGAGTTGCATCTGCTGATTACTGCTATAACAAAACCATGCAATATCCGACCGGTTCCACGTACTGCAACGCTTCTATCGACTGTTCGCCGTTTAACCCGTTCACCAAGCCGCCTACCAATATGCAGGACTACATGATGAAAGAAACCTGCGAAAAGTCTAATGGTAGCGTGTATTACAGCTACTTCGTGCAGTCGGAAGCTGTAGGTTGCTGCTAATCTAATCCAGCGAATCGTCTGTGATTTGCATCATTACATCCTCGATCAGAGTCTTCGTTTGTTGTTGCAGCAACAAACGAAGACTCCTTATCATTATAACCTATTTATCTGGAGGTTTTCATCAGTGAAAATTGTGAAATCTTTGATGGTTTCAACGATCATGGTCTCCATGCTGGCTACGGGTTGCGCACAAGAAAGCAAGCAATCTGACGAAAATTGGTTAGACCCAAAATTGAAAGATGTAAAAGTCGAAGCTCCGGCGATGATTCAATTCAAACAAACGTATCAGGACCCTCAGGTGATCGACAAGTCGATGCAGACACCGCGTGGCCTTGGCTACGATGCGAGGCAGGATGCCTTGTATATTGCCGACCCGAAAAGCTCGAAAGTGATGAAGTGGCAACATGGTAAGTTGGAGACGTTCCTCACATCGGGCAGTGGCAAAGAAAATGTGGCTACACCTGTAACGGTGAGAGTGGACAGTCAGGGACGGTTATGGGTACTGGACGGTGCAGCTTCGATGGTGAAAGTGTTCGATGAAAATGGGAAGTATCAATTTGGTATCACATTGGATGAGAAAAGCCTGATCACGACGATGGGGATCGATGATCAAGAGCACGCATATGTCGGGTTCAAAGATCATGTGGTCAAATATGATGCAGATGGAAAACGCGCACACGTCTTTGCAGAGCCGATGGTGTCTTCGATCACCATGTACAACGATATGGTGTATTTCCTCCGCAATGAGGCGATCGTTAAAGATCAGGCGGGTAATGAAGAAAAATTTGACAACGGATTTGTGAAATACAGTTTGGATGGGTCAGGAAAACAAGAGCTGCCAGCTCCGGAAAGGTCAGGGATTGGCCAACTGGTTGTAAATCCTGTTGATAACCAACTCTACGCATGGGATGTGGATAAGAGATTGATTCAATTGGATTCAGAAGGTAACATCCTGACCACCCACTACGACTATTTTGGTGGAAATAAATATGAAGTTCGCTTCCGTTCAGAATTCGGGTTGGCGATGGTCTTTGACAAGAATGGTTCGATTTATACCACCAAAGAAGTACAAGGCGAACTGATTCAATTGCTGGCCAAATAAAGGAGGTAAAGGAGGGAGTCAACATATGGCAAAACAGAAGTTTTCGGTGCTGATCGGTGCTGTATTGGCATTTACGCTGGTCGGCGGCAGTGTGTATGTGTTGTTCGCAGATGATCCGCAGCCGGTTGCTATCGGCACTCTGCATGAATTCCCAGAAGTCAGCTTGGAGCAAATTGACGGAAGGGAAAAGATGAAAATCAGTGGGGGCGGAGTCAAACTGGTTGCGTTTGTCAGTGATGAGTGCCACACCTGTCATGAGGCGATGGATGCACTGATTACGTCAGAGATTTTAAATTTGGATGACTTCGGAATTTACTACGTATGGAAAGATAAACCTAAAAGTGTGCCGAATTCTGTGCAGCATGAAAAGATCCACAATCTGATTCTTAATGAACGCAAACTGGATAATGACACATACGGCTGGAGCATGACGCCTCGTTTTTATATGCTGGATGCAGAAAACAAGGTGATCTGGGATGGCTTGGGCTTCTCAGACTCGATTCAGGTGACGATGGAGAGGAAGGCTGAAGAGGCATGAGTATGTGGCTGTATGATTTAGAACAATCATACAACTCGATCAAGCGGCATCTCTTATTAAGTCTGCTCATCACGATGTCGTTGACCATTGGTTTGATTTTTCCGGCCGTGAATCTCGCAGTCTTTGCTGGTGCGTATGATCAGATGCAAGGCAGCTTTTTACAGGGAGAGCATCTTTATCAGAATCACTTCACTCCGCGCATTGATTATGCACATGCAGATCAGGTCGCCCAAATGATCGCTAAGATTCCTGGGGTTGAGAAGGCGGTGCTAGAGTCGAATTCCGTCCTCCCAATATCCTCGGAGACTGCGCTGGTCAATGGGCCGATTGCTTTGGAAACTCGCGATTCGCTATCGCTCAAAGGCGTGCCTGCTGAAGAAATTGGTGATTTATTTACCAAGCCCAATCAGATGCTGCTCACTTCGAACATGGCGGAAGCGCTGTTCCCGCCAGCGGTTGACCCAGTTGGGAAAACGTTGCGTATCGCGGGAGTGGATTTTACGGTAGCGGGCGTGTTGAAAGGTGGGCAAAGAACTGTTTATTCCTCCATTGACGCTGCAAATGGGATGATCGGTAATCAAAAACCTCTGGTACAAACGATAACTGTACAACTTGGTGAAGCGAATCCGGATGCGCTGGGGGAAGCCAGCCGAATCATGACCGAACAAGGCTACCGAGCGAACTTTGAGGATTATACAGATTACACAGAAAACCAAATGAGCGGTTATTATCGAGACTTTTTGTTTTCATTGGGCATGTGTTTGTTGCTTCTGATCTTCACATTGCTGAACACCGTGTCTTTGCTTGTCTACAAATATGAAAAGGATCGGCAGAAGTGGGCCATTGCATATACATTTGGGGCCACGAACCGGAATTTGCGCCGCCAAGTGTATACCGAATCGCTCCTCTATTCGGTAGTAGCGTTGGTATTGTTGTTCCCAGGTGCAGCGGTCGTCAAACAGATCGTAGAGCAGTTTGAGCTGAACACCGTTTTTTCACCGCTCGTATATGGCGGCTTGTTTGCAGCGGGCGTGTTGACATCGCTCTTTCTGGCTTGGATGTCCCTGCGGCGAATCGGAAAAGGCAATTTACTTCAGGAACTGAGGGGATGAGTTGATGTCCTATTCGTTGGAACAAGCTGTGAAGCAGCTCGTTAGACACAAGGGAAGGGCAGTGATGTCATTCCTCCAATTGTTTCTAGCGTTGTTGATCGTTCAGTCCGTGTTCACTGTGTACCAAGATAAACAAAAACAGTTCGATTCGATGATGAACGCGTTTGGCGTAGGATTATACCAATTGAACATCGCATATGTCGGCGAGCTAATCAATGGACCACCGCCGAAGACGGATTTAGTGCCGGAACAGTGGGCGGCTCTCGAGTACTATGCGAATGGTCATTACGAAATCTATGAAGTCGTACAATCGACAGTACGAGTCCCCGATGTGGCAGAGCCATTAGAACTGATACGAATGGACAAGCGATTCTACGAGGCGGTTGCAGCTTCGATGGGGTATGCAAAACCGCCTGCTTTTTTGATTAGCCCGGCCTTGATTACTGAGGCATCGAAAAATTGGGAAATCAACGGTCAGCAGCTGCAGATAACAAATAGTGCAGTGGTGAATCAAGAACTTCTCCAGCATGTGATTACTACCTATCGTTTTCTGCCAAGGTGGTATGCGATCCAGCCGGTAGATGCCGAAAGTCTTCGTCGATCGGACAACGGGCGAAGAGAGGTCTGGCTACAAGGAATGGAGACTTTCTCAACGAGTGTACGGGGCCAACTGCTCAAAGAGTTGGAAGCGAAGGGAACCGGGGAATGGACATATGCGTATAAACCCGCCCTGGAATATCCGCAACAAGAGCTTGATTATGTCAAACTTGTAGCTTCAGCGTTTTTGCTGTTTGGCATATTTATTTTGCTTGTCTCTACCATTGGCATGGTCGGTACCAACTTTGTAGCATTTTTATCCAAACGACATGAGTGGGCTACCCATATGGTGTATGGTTCCAGTCGCTGGGATTTGATTCGCGTACAAGTGTATTACTTTTCCATATTGTCCTTGTCAGCGATCTTGTTATCGTTGGCGGGCTCAAAATTGTTGCTACAGCAGTTCTTCCCTGATCTTACGGTGAACCTTCCGCTGATTGGCGGCATTTCGCTGTTACTCGCTTTTGTTGTCGGAACTGTTACGTTGATTCCGTACCTGCAAATCCGTCAAATTCGGTTGAGTGAAGCGTTAAAACAAGAGAGGTGATCACATGATTGAACTTCGACATGTCAGCAAAACGTTCCAGACAAAAAATCTGCGGACTGAAGTCCTGTGCGAGATAGATTTTAAGATTGAGGAAGGAGATTTCCTCGCCATCATCGGGACCTCCGGCGCTGGGAAATCGACACTATTGAACTTGATCGGGTTGCTGGACTTGCCAACCAGCGGGCAGATTTTTGTGCAAGGCGAAGAAGTGACCAAGCTTTCAGAAAAAGATTATCATCGGATCCGTAACAGCATGATCGGCTTTATCTTTCAGGACTTTAAGTTGGTTCGCGATATGACGGCGCTAGAAAATGTGGAGATTCCATTGGCTTATTCCAATCGATACAGCAAAAAAGAGCGCCATTCGCAAGCTCGAGACATGTTAAAACGTGTTGGTCTAGATGGAAAGGCGCAGTCTTATCCTGACGAGCTTTCCGGTGGTCAAAAACAGCGTGTTGCTATCGCGCGCGCATTGGCAAACCGCCCGCGGCTGCTGATCGCTGATGAGCCGACGGGCAACCTTGACTCCGAAACGACGCAGGAAGTGCTCGCACTTCTGCAAGCGTTGCATCAGGAAGGAATCACGGTGATCATCGTCACGCATGATCCTTATGTGGCTAGTCACGCCAATACGGTTTGGCGGATGGACAACGGGCAACTTCATCAGGAATAAACGGTCACGATTGGTAGCGTATATCGCTTGTTTGAGTTCGTTCATCGCATATGGCAAAGCGTACACCTGTTCGGTGGATGACAAACTCGCTGTGTTGGACGAAAACGGCAAGCTGTAGGTTTCAACAAATTTTATACAAAAAATAGGCGGCCCTTTGGGTCGCCTTTTTGCCGCGCAGAGCGGCTCACATTTTACTCGCATTCTTTGATCTTGCAGAATCGATGCGCGTGGTATAATACAAAACAAACTATCACGGAATTCGAAACAATCAAGAAGATCGATGGGAGCGGTAACAGATGGAAAAGAATGTACGTGCAGAGGGTCAGACCAGCATCTATCTGCTGCTCTTATTGGTACCGCTGTTTTGGGGCGGGGCGTTTGGGGCGAGCAAGCATGTCTTGTCGGAGATTCCGCCGTTTGTGACAGCCACGCTGCGCTTTGGGCTGGCCGGGTTGATTTTGGTAGGTTGGTTGACGCTTAAAAAGGGCTGGGACCTCAAACTGCTCAAGGAGCGGTGGAAGGGGCTTTTGTTGCTTTCGTTGACTGGAATTTTTGGCTATAATGCCTTTTTCTTTATGGGTTTGCAGTTTACGTCGGCGACCAATGGGTCGCTGGTCGTAGCGATGAATCCGGTGTCTACGACGCTGGCTGCGGTGATTTTTTTAGGCGAAGCGTGGAGCAGACGACTTGGGTTGGGAATGGCGCTGTCGTTATGCGGGTTGCTCGTCGTCATCACCGGCGGCTCCTGGGAGACGATCCGCACGATGTCGTTTAACACAGGTGACATCATGCTGCTTGGCTCAGTGGCGAGTTGGTCGATCTATTCGGCGACTGGCAAAGTGCTGTTAAAAGGTATGTCCTCGCTGTTTGTCACCACAGTGACGACCGTTGCAGGCGCGATCGCGCTGTTTGTCGCCTCGCTGTTTGAAGGTGGCTGGGCCAAGGTGCCCGACTTGTCGATGCAAGCGATGGTCGAGTTGGTCTACATGGCAGTGTTCGCATCGGTGATCGCCTTTGTGGTCTGGAATCTCGGGATTCAGCGCATCGGAGCGTCGAGAACGAGCGCGTACGTCAACCTCGTGCCGATCTGTGCGACGACGATCGCCGTGCTGTTGTACGGGGAACAGGTGACGTGGGCACATGCGGTGGGCGTGATGTTGACCGTCTCCGGCGTGCTAATCACCACCCGCTCGCCGTCACAACAAAAAGTCGCGTCTGTGCGCGAAAATGTGTAAATGGAGGGGGGAGTTGGATAAGATAAGCGATGAACCGTTTCCTTCGCTGGCTCATATCCTATATAATAAGGATAACATCTGAGGACGAGCGTGAAGATCGACGGTTTACAAAGAAGAACATGCGAACCCAACAAGGGTTACGGATATAGGATGGTGCAACTGTTTCATGATGTTTTCGGAGACGATCGCCAAAATGAAAGGCGGGCAAAACCTCGTGCTTTGCCATGACCAGGCTGACAGTGATGCCATCGGGGCGGCCTATGCCTTGTCGCGCTTTATCGGTGCTGATATCGGCGTGCCGCAAGCGGTGGCGACGCATACACACAAATTGCTGGAGGAGTTGCAGATCAACGTTCTCATCGGCCCGGACCCGAGCCGATATGAGCATGTGGTCGTGGTGGATGCAGCCTCCCCTGTTCAGCTCGGCAAGTCGCTGCCTGAGCGCTACTGGTTCATCGACCACCACCCGATCAACACGCTACAGGAGAACGCGCTGGGCGGGCTGTACGACCCGGTATCTTCGACCTGTCAACTTGTCTTTCGCCTGCTCAAAGAGCTGGACGCGCCGTTCGACCGCCAGATCGGGATCGCGCTGGCGGCGGGGATCATGACCGACACGATCAATTTTCATAAAGGCGACCCGGAAGCGTTCCATGCGTTTGGTGAAATTTTAGCGCGCTGTGCCCTGACCTATGAAGAAGTGCAGCGCCTGTATATCGTTGATGAACGCCATGCCCGCGGCGCGATCTGCCAAGCGGCATTGGCTGCCAAAAAGTACACGTTTGGCGGCTATCACGTGCTGGTCAGCGACATCGAAACGAACATCCCGACCTTTGCTGCCCGCGCTCTGTTCGATTTGGGCGCCGACGTATCGGTGGTCGGCTTTGCAAAAGGCGAGGAGGTGGAGATTCGCATGTACCTGCGCCAAGAGCTGGCCGAGATGCATCACCTCGACGCTGCCGAACAGTTTCGCACCATGCCCGGCATGGACCAAGGCACCGCTTGGGGCTACGCGCTGTTTGCTGGGTACCGAGCGAAAGGTGGCGATCTCCACGTGCTCTTGCAGAACATCGTGAAGCGTTTTGAAGACTTGCTAGGATAAAGAGAGACCCTCGCATTTTGAGATAATCCCTTTTGTGTAGACAGTAGGAAGCAAGCCCCCTTACTGTTACTACACAAGGGGGATTTTCTTTTGGAAAAGACAGCGCGGAAACGAAAAACGTATTCACGAGAATTCAAGTTCATTGCGGTAAAGATGTATTTGGAAAAAGGAATGGGTTATAAATCGGTCGCAAGTGAGCTGCAGATCCCCGACCACAGCATGGTAAGGAAGTGGGTCAAAAACTACAAAACGCTTGGGGCGGAGGGCTTAGAGGAACGCAGAGGAAAGACGAGAACACCGTTCACTGGTCGTCCGAGAACGAAAAAGCTTACGCTCGAACAAGAAGTGCAAAAGTTGAGAGCGGAGAACGACTTTTTAAAAAAGCTGTTGCTTTTGCAAAGGAGGTGAGAGGTAAAGCGAAGATTCGTCAGTGCTACCAAGTCATCCAAGATCTTACTGGTAGCTATTCAACGTCACTGTTGTGTGAAACCGCAGGAGTATCACGGAGTGGGTATTACAAATGGGTTCAACGTCGACAAATGATTACATCCAAACAAAAGGAGGAGCGGCAGCTCAAAAAACTTATTTTGCAATGTCATAAAGCAGTCCGAGGAACCTACGGTTACTATCGTGTTCGTGCTTGGCTACGTCGAAAACACAATCTCAAGATCAATCACAAACGTGTGTACCGGCTTATGAAAGAACTAGGTATCCAGTGCGTTGCAAGGAAGAAGAAACGCTGGTTTGGCAAGAAATCAGAGAATTATACAGCACCAAACTCATTGAACCGAAACTTTAAGGCCTCGCGGCCAAATGAAAAATGGGCGACAGATATCACCTACCTGCTTTTCAATGGACAGAGGCTATTTCTGTCGGTCATCTACGACATGTTTAACAACGAAATTGTCGCCTACCGCATCGGAGAGCGGAACGATCTTAAACTGGTTCTTGATACCGTCAAGCTCGCCAATAAAAAAAGAGATGTGACCGACACCCTTCTTCACAGTGATCAGGGGTTCCAGTACACATCTCACCAATATAACAAGTTGCTTCAAACATACAACATAGCGCAGAGTATGTCCAGAAAAGGAAACTGCTTGGATAATGCCTGCGTAGAGAACTTCTTTGGTCATCTGAAGTCGGAACTCATGTATCTCAACAAGTTTCGCACCAAGGCAGAGGTGATGAACGCTGTGGCTAGCTACATTCGATTTTACAACCAGCAAAGAATACAACGGAAATTAAATGACCTGAGCCCAGTAGAATACCGAACTCAGGTCTGTGCCTAATTCATAGGGTGGCTTTTTACCCGCTGTCTACTTGACAGGGATATGTTCATTTGGCGGGGGTCTCTTTTCTATGTTCGCTCAATTGGGGGTCGGCCGTTTGATAAACCGCTCCAACAGATCGAAGCGGCGTTTGGAGTGGTAGCCGTCGAAGTGATGGCCGCGAAAATGGCGAGAGCGGGTGCGGCCGGCGAGGAGACAGTGCGCTTCGAGGAGGTCGCCGATGATCGTTTCGCGGATCAGGTCGAAATGGGCCGGCCCTTTGTGCGCCGAGCCGAGCCGCGCTTGCGGAATGTGGGTCAAGGCGTCGATGCGCATGCCTTGCAGCTTGGCGTGGGCGAGCACCAGCGGCGGCACGGCGAGGAAGGCGGTCGGGATGTCGCGAAGCAGGCGGCGAGAGACGACGTGAGGGCCGTGTGACGGGCTGCTCAGGCCGATGCGCGGCTCCAACCCTAGTTTGCGGTTCAGCGAGCTTCTCAGGCGCAGGAGCGGGTTTCTGGACATGTCCAGACGGTGCGCGGTGCCGTAGGTGTCGGTCAATCCGAGGTCGAGGCCGAAGCGCACCGTGTCTGCGGTCAGTTGTTTTAATTCATGGCGGTGGTGTCCGATCAGGTCGCCGTCGTAAAACAGGACGTGTTCCGCCCCTTGCTGGTAGGCGTAGGTAGCTCCGATCGCGCGGGGCACGTCAAAGCCCAGCTCGGCCTGAAAGGTGATCACCGTCATCTTTTCGTCTTGCAGCGCCAGCACGCATTCCCGCGTGTCGTCCTCGCAGCCGTTGAGCACGACGATGATGTGCTCCACTCCGGCGAAGCGAACATTGCGGATGGCGACGCCGATGCGCTTGCTGACATTGCGGGCCGGTATCACAGCATACACAAGCACTCACCTCCCGTCTCCGATCATGATATGCAGAAAAACCCCCGGCAAGTGACCAAACCATGCCTCCGCTCATAAAATACGGGGAAAGGAGGAGCTGCCATGTGGAAAGTTGGCGACCTTGTCGCGCGGAAGTCTTACGGAAAAGACATTTGTTTTCATATCGTCGAGCTGGATAAGAGCAACCAATCGGCCGTGCTCAAGGGAATCGAAGTCCGCCTGCTCGCAGACGCCCCCTGCAGCGACCTTGAAAAGCTGAGCGACAAAGAACTGAAGGACTACATCGCAGGCTACACCCGTGAAGAGGATGACGTGCTGCGCCTGATCCGTTCACGCCGCGTGGTCGAGGTCGAAAAACAAATGATGCGCTCCGATCGCAAGTTTCGCGACAACCACGATTTTTTTGAAAAGCCGGGACGGGTTCTGCACTTAGATGGAGACGGTTCCTACCTGGATAAATGCTTGATGTTTTATGAGGAGCTTCGCATCCCGGCGATCGGTCATCATGTGCCCGAATCTCGTATGTCTGAAGTCCTACCGCACTTTTTGGAACAATACCATCCGGACATCCTGATCCTGACCGGACATGACGGTCTGTTGCGCAAAGGACAGGATTTATCGAATGTGTTCAACTACCGCAACACCGAAAATTTCATCAAAGCGGTCAAAGCGGCCAGGCGTTATGAGCGCTCCTTTGATGACCTGATCATCTTCGCTGGAGCCTGCCAATCGCACTATGAGTCGCTGCTCGACGCCGGGGCAAATTTTGCCTCCTCGCCGCACCGGATCTTGATCCACGCGCTCGACCCGGTGTTCATCGCCGAAAAAATTGCCTACACGCCGATCAACCAGACGGTGAATATTTTCGATGTGGTCAAATCGACGATCACCGGAACTGACGGGCTTGGCGGCGTGGAATCACGTGGAAAATACAGGATTGGACTGCCTCGCTCGCCCTATTAAAACAAAATGAGGTGAAACTTAGAGCATCAACGAGAAGAACGAACTTTCTGATAACTTTTTGGAAATAAATGATTGTAATTCCTACGTAAAGCCCATTGACAGGTTTTTTGGCGCGCTGATATAATTATTAACTTTCTTTGACAAAGTTCGTCAAACATGCTACACTGTATCTTGGAAAGAGGTGGTGTGTGTTGTCAGCGAAAAACGCACTAAACGAGATTAAGCGCAGCCTTGACCGTCATGTTGGTGAGAAGATTTTGCTGCGCGCCAATGGCGGACGCCGCAAAACGATCGAGCGCACCGGCGTTCTCGAAGAGACATACCCTTCTGTTTTTGTCATCAAGTTAGATCAGGAGAACTCCTTTAAGCGAGTCTCGTACAGCTATGCGGACATCCTCACCGAAACGGTCGAATTGATGGTCTGCAACGATGACGGTCATGTACGCCTGACGTATTCGCAAGGGATCTTAGAAGCATAGAAGATGGGGAGTTTGCCCCGCCGCGGCCTTTCACTTTTGGTGAAAGGCTTTTTTCTTTTTGGGCAGACTACCAAGGAACGTCAAACCAGCCAAGGAGGGATTGCACATGGGACGCAGACGCCGTGGCGTGATGAGTGAGTCACTGAAGTATGAGTTGGCCAAAGAGCTTGGCTTTTACGACACCGTTCAATCTGAAGGGTGGGGCGGCATCAAAGCCAAAGACGCCGGAAACATGGTCAAGCGCGCCATTGAGCTGGCCGAAGAAGCGATGGCGCGCGGCAATCGCTAATCCTCCCGTTTGAGACGGCGTTCCGCGACCAGGGCGTCCCGCCCTGGTCTGTCTTGCCTCCTCGTTCGACCGGGACGTTTTGCCGCTGGCATGAATAAGCGCTCTGCCTCTCTGGGCAGACTGTCAACCTGAAGCAGTATTTCCAAGTTTGAGCAGACGTAAGGAGGCAACTTCGTGAGCAAAGGACCCGGCAAGTTGGTGATCATCGGTGGAGCGGAGGACAAACAAGGCGACAAGGTCATCCTTCGTGAAGTCGTGCGGCTCGCAGGCGGGGAACATGCGCGCATCGTCGTGATGACGGTCGCCACCGAACTGCCGATCGAAGTCGGCGCCGACTACATCGAGATCTTTGACAAAATCGGCGTCGCCGATGTCCGCATGTTTGATGTGTCCACCCGCGCGGCTGCCAATGTGAATTCGGCGATCAAAGCGGTGGAAGACGCCACCTGTGTATTTTTTACCGGAGGCGATCAGGTGCGTGTGACCAAACTGCTCGGCGGGACACGGATGGACGCTGCTTTGCATAAGCGGTATGAAGAGGGAATGGTGCTCGCCGGAACGAGTGCTGGAGCATCGATGATGTCCAGCACGATGATCGTCTCGGGCCAGAGCGAAACCAATCCGAAGATCGGGATCGTGGAGATGGCGCCTGGCATGGAATTTATGCCAGGGGTGGTCATCGACCAGCATTTCGCCCAGCGCGGGCGGTATGGCCGTCTGTTCTCCGCTGTGGCGCAGTACCCGCACCATCTAGGGCTTGGCATCGATGAAAACACCGCGATTGTGGTGCATGGGCAGGAGTTTGAAGTGATCGGATCGGGCGCCGTCAGCGTGATCGACGCCGGAAGTCTCTCGTATACGAATTTGGAACAGGTGCGAAACGGGGATGACTTGGCTCTTTGCGGCGTGACGATGCACATTTTGCCGAAAGGTCACCGCTTTCATCTGCGAGACCGCGCACCGCTACTACAACAGGACACAGCAAACACGTCCGAACCAACATGAGGAGTGGACAACGAATGAAAATCGAGGACATTCGGTTCATCCTTGGACCGAATCTCTATTTGCATCGTCCCGTGATGGTGATGCGCTTACATCTGGAAGAGTACACCGGACAGGAATCGAATCAAGTTCCGGGGCTGGTCGATCGTTTGTTGACCCTTCTGCCAGGCATCCATGACCATCACTGTGCAAAAGGCGAGCCGGGCGGTTTCGTCGAACGTCTGCACGAGGGTACATATATCGGCCATGTGATCGAACATGTGGCGATTGAACTATCGCAGCAAATTGGCATCGGGGTGAATCGCGGAAAGACGTTATACGTCGCAGAAGGCGTTTATGATGTGATCGTCGAGTGTGCGAACGAAGCGGGCATGGAAAGTTTGCTCCGTACCGCGTTCGATTTGGTGCAGGCGCTGATCGACGACAAACCCTTTCCGCTTGGCGAGCGACTGGCAACGGCAAAAGATCTGGTCGATCGCACGGCGCTCGGGCCGAGCACGCGCTCGATCGTCGAAGCGGCCGAGTCGCGCGGCATCCCGTCTTATAGATTGAACGACCGAAGTCTGGTGCAGTTAGGCACCGGACGCTTTTTGAAACGGATTCAAGCGACGATCACCGAGAATACGTCTTGCACAGGCGTCGATATCGCTTCCGATAAGGAGATGACCAAGCAACTGCTCGACATGGCGGCGATTCCCGTGCCGCACGGCGGTGTGGCGTACACGGAAGAGGAAGCGGTCGAGCTATGGCGTTATCTGGGCCGCGCGCTCGTCGTCAAGCCGCGCGATGGCAACCAAGGCAAAGGCGTGTCGATCAATCTGGTCGGCGAAGCGGAAGTGCGAAGCGCCTTTCGGATCGCGCAGGAATATTCGTCCGGCGTGGTGATCGAGGACTATGTGGAAGGACGCCACTATCGCATCCTCGTCGTCGGCGGGCAGGTGGCGGCCGCTTCGGAGCGCGTGCCCGCTCATGTGATCGGAGATGGGACGAGCACGATTTTACAGTTGGTGTCCAAGGTGAATCAAGACCCGTGTCGCGGTGATGGACATGTCAGGTCGCTAACCAAAATTCGCGTCGATGAGGTGGTCCAGGCGCAGTTGGCGCGCGATGGCCGCACGGTGGACGATGTGCCACACGCAGGCGAGATGGTGCTGCTGCGCGATAGTGCCAATCTCTCCACGGGCGGCACGGCCTGCGATGTGACGGCGCGCTTGCACCCGACCATCGCCGATATGGCGGTGCGCACCGCCAGGATCGTCGGCCTTGATGTCTGCGGGATCGATTTTGTCTGCCCGGACATCGCTGCGTGCTTTGACGAGCAGAAGAGCGCGGTGATCGAAGTCAACGCGGCACCAGGCATTCGGATGCACCAGTCGCCAAGCGGTGGCGAGCCGCGTAACGTCGGGGAAGCGATCCTCGACATGCTCTATCCGCCGGGGGCGGAGGTACGGATTCCGGTGATTGCGATCACGGGCACCAACGGCAAGACGACGACGACGCGGATGATCGGCCATGCGATGCAGACGACGGGGAAGACGGTCGGCATGACTTCCACAGACGGCATCTACATCGATGGCAAATGCGTGGCCAAAGGCGACACGACGGGCCCTCGTTCGGCGCGGGCGATCCTCTGTGATCCGGGCGTCGAAGTCGCTGTGCTGGAGACGGCGCGAGGCGGCATCGTGCGGGCCGGACTTGGTTTTGACTACGCGGATATCGGCATCATCACCAACATCGAACCGGATCATCTCGGACAGGACGGGATCGACACGGTGGCAGACCTGATCAGCGTGAAGACGTTGATCGCCGAGCGCGTCCGCCCGGGCGGTACGGTGATCCTCAACGCCGATGACCCGCACCTATGCACGTTGCCCAAGACGATGAAGGAGCGACACAGCAAAGGGCGCAACTTTGTGTTCTTCACGCTCGACGGTGCTTCTCGCGTGCTGCGCCGCCATCTGTCCGAAGGTGGCACCGGCTATTTTTACCGCGACGGCTGGATTTACGAAGCGACGGGGGAGCGAGCGCGCCGCGTGATGCGCGCAGAAGCGATTCCGGTGACGATGCTTGGGGCTGCCCATTTTCACGTCGCCAACGCGATGGCTGCGATCGCCGCATGCCGAGCGTACGGGCTGTCCTGTGAAAAGATCGCGAGTGCCCTCAAAGGTTTTCGCAGCGATGTGCACAATCCGGGGCGCGTCAATCTTTATCAGGTCGGGCGCGGCTACGTGCTGGTCGATTATGGGCACAACCCTCACTCCTTCCAAGCGATCTGCGAGATGGCAGGTCGCTTGCCCAATCGGCGCGTGACCGGAGTGGTCGGCGTGCCGGGCGACCGCAACAACGACATCGTCTGGCAATCGGGCAAAGTGGCGGCAAACGGCTTCCATCGCCTGTTCGTCAAAGAGGACCTCGACCTGCGCGGACGTGCGCAAGGGGAGATCGCCGGGCTGCTCAAGTTGGCGATCGAACAGGTGACGCCGGAAAAAGAGTGCCGGGTCATCCACAACGAGTGCGATGCGCTGGAAGCGGCTTTGCAGGAGCTGGTGGAAGGAGAGCTGATCGTCGTCTTCTACGAAAAGCTCTCTCCGATCCTTGAGGTGTTGCGGCGCCATGAGGCGGTCAGCGTCTCGCATATGGCGTTGCCCAACCGACCTGTAAAAGTGTAAGTATCAGGAAAAAAGCGTGAAATCTACGCTTTTTTCTCCACGTTTGGCAGGAAAATGACCTATCACATGGAAACACTAAGCCAAAAGCAACCCACGATTCGTATGAAGGTAGGTCATCTCTCATGTGGACAGAAAAAGCGCAAGCCAAAATCAACCTGACCCTCGACGTGCTCCACAAGCGCCCGGACGGCTACCACGAAGTGGAGATGGTGATGCAGACGGTCGATCTGTCTGACCATCTGACGTTTACCCCGTCGGAGCAGGGTGAGATTGTTTTGTCTTGCACAGTGCCCTACATCCCGCTCGACAACCGCAACCTCGTCTATCAGGCTGCCCAGTTGGTCAAAGAAACGTTTGGGATCAAAGAGGGTATCCGCATACATATCGACAAGCGGATTCCGGTTGCAGCAGGACTCGCTGGCGGTTCCAGCGATGCGGCGGCGACACTGCGCGGTCTGAATCGGGTGTGGGGACTCGGACAAAGTTTGGATCAACTCGCGGAGCTCGGGGCGAAGATCGGATCGGACGTGCCGTTTTGCATCTACGGCGGTACTGCCATCGCCCGCGGGCGCGGGGAAATGATTAGCCATCTGCCCAAAGTCGCTCCGACGTGGGTAGTGCTGGTCAAGCCACCGATCGCCGTCTCGACGGGCGATGTGTACGGACGGCTGAATGTGGCGGAGATCGACAAGCATCCACACACCGAGGCGATGGTCGAAGCGTTGGCCACAGGCGATGTGCGCCAGATCGCCGCACATCTCGGCAACGTGCTGGAGAACGTAACTTTTTCGATGTACCCGGAAGTGGAACGACTGAAGAGCCAGCTTTTGAAGTTCGGGGCGGTCGGCGCCTTGATGTCGGGCAGCGGTCCGACCGTGTTTGCGCTCGCCGACAAAGAGCATCGGGCGACCCGCATCTACAACGCACTGCGCGGCTTTTCCCGTGAAGTTTATCTCTGCCGCTTCTACTAGGGGCACAGTTGGAGGCAGAACAACATGGATGTGTTGGTGCTTGCGGGCGGTCACAGCGATGACCTGCCCGTTTTGCAAAAAGCGAACCTGTTGATCGATGGCAAACGCATGGTCGATCATGTTGTCGCCGCGTTGGAGCAGGTTCCGGCGCTGGACCAGATTCGCATCGAGCATGGGGAGAGCGATTCGCTCGTCACCAACCTGCTTACAGCGATCGAGCGCTGGCAGGCGGAGAGTAGCGACTACCTTCTGATCGCTTCCTGCGACATTCCTTTTCTGACCCCGGAGGCGGTGACGAGCTTTTTGGATGCCTGTCCGCCCGGCTATGATTTTTACTATCCGGTCGTAAGCCAAGCGGTATGTGAAACGCGTTTTCCGGGCGTGCGGCGCACCTATGTCAAACTCAAGGACGGGACGTTCACAGGCGGCAATCTCTTTTTGGTCAGAGCTGCTGTTCTGCCGCCGCTCAGTGCGCGCCTCCACCGCATGTTTCAAAATCGGAAGCGTCCGCTGTTGCTGGCGCGCGAGTTCGGGTGGGGAACGACGCTGTCTTTTGCCGCATCGGCGCTGCTCGGGACGCTGTCGATCGCCAAAGTGGAACGGCAGGTCGAGCGGCTCTGTGGGATCAAGGCCAAAGCGGTGATCAGCGAACATGCGGAGATCGGCACGGACATCGACAAGCTTACCGACCTGGCTCTGGTCGAACAGCTTGTCACAAACACGAAAGAAGTGATATGATCCAAATATCATTGTTCGTGTTTCGGAAGGGGACAGGTGGGTGAGTAAAATGCGACGCAGTGAGCGTATCGTGCGACTGACGCAGATTCTATTGGAACAGCCGCACCGCGTGCTGTCGCTTACGGAGATGGCCGACAAGCTCTCCTCTGCGAAATCGTCGCTGAGCGAAGACTTGGCGATCATCCGCGAAGTGATGGAAGCCGAAGGGCTCGGGACGTTGGAGACGCAGGCTGGAGCGTCAGGCGGTGTGCGCTATGTGCCGGGGTTCCGCGAAGATTTGGGAACGGGGTATGTCCAAAAGATCGGCGAGCTGCTGGGCAGTGGCGAGCGCATCTTGCCGGGCGGCTTTTTGTACATGTCAGATGTGCTGGGCGACCCGATGCTGCTCGACACCGCAGGCAAGATGTTTGCAGCTCGTTTTAAAGATGCGGGATGCGACTATGTGGTCACCGTGGAGACGAAAGGCATTCCGCTCGCCGTCGCCACCGCGCGCTATCTCGGCGTGCCGATGGTGGTGGTGCGGCGCGATCATAAAGTGACCGAAGGCTCGTCAGTGTCGATCAACTATGTGTCGGGCTCGCGGCGGATTCAGACGATGTCATTGTCTCGCCGTTCCCTGCCGGAGAAGTCCAAGGTGTTGATCATCGACGACTTCATGAAGGCGGGTGGCACCGTCAAGGCATTGGTCGATCTGATGAAAGAGTTTCAGGTCGAAGTGGTCGGCACTGGCATTTTCATGTCAACCGAAGAGCCACAGGAAAAAATGCTTACAGATTATGTGTCGCTGGCTACCCTACGCGAATTTGACGAGCAGGCGAGCCAGGTGGAAATCGTTCTCGGCACGTATTTTAATTAGGGGGAATTAGGAATGGAAAAGACGATCATCTCTACCGAACATGCACCGGCCGCGATTGGCCCGTACTCCCAAGCGGTGAAAGTGGGCAACATGCTCTTCACTTCCGGTCAAATCCCGCTCACGCCGACGGGCGATCTCGTCACCGGCGCGATTAAAGACCAGACGCACCAAGTGTTCAAAAACCTGAAAGGCGTGCTCGAAGCTGCGGGCGCTTCCTTCACCGACGTTGTGAAAGCAACCGTTTTCATCGCCGACATGGACCAATTCGTCGAGATCAACGAAGTGTATGCTGAGTATTTCGGTGACCATCGCCCGGCACGTTCCACCGTGCAAGTGGCGCGCCTGCCGAAAGATGTCGGCGTGGAAATTGAACTGATCGCATTCGTAAAATAAGCTACCCACAGAAAGCGCTCCTCAGCGGGGCGCTTTTTTATTTTGTGTGAAAAGTTAACATCAATATCAATGTATAATCATAAGAGTCAGACTAACTTTTTTCGATTTAGTTTTAAGGAATTTTGATCTGTAAGAAGGAATTAAGCGATGAAGAGTCGTATTATTAGATTAAGTTAGGCAACACGTACTATCACAAACGTTTAAAGAGGTGACAGGTGTGCAGATCACTGATGTTCGACTTCGCAAAATGAACACAGAGGGCCGTATGAAGGCCATTGCATCGATTACGATTGACAACGAGTTTGTTATTCATGACATTCGTATTATTGACGGAAACAACGGAATGTTTGTCGCGATGCCGAGCAAGCGTACTCCGGACGGAGAATTCCGCGACATCGCACATCCGATTTCTTCTGAGACTCGTCAAAAGATTCAAGATGCAATTTTGCATGAATACTATCGGGTTGAAGAAGAAAGTGAAGAAGAAGAAGCGACGATCGCCTAGCATAAGATCGTTACTCGTTACATAACAGACCTCGTAAAGCCCCCGCTTACGAGGTCTGTTTTTTATTTCGATCTTGTGAAGTCGGTTGAAATGGGGAATCTTATAAGATATAGTTTGTGTTGGACAAACCCTGTAAACCTAAGTTTACAATTGATAGATGGTAAACCCGATTGGGGAGGATGGCACAGTGGCAGGTACATTCGCGGTAGTCTTGGCAGCGGGCATGGGCACCCGCATGAAATCCAAGAAGCACAAAGTTTTGCACGAGATCTGCGGCAAGCCGATGATCCAGCACATGCTGGACACGCTGACGGCGACCGGTTTTGACCGCAAAGTGATCATCGTTGGTGCCCTCAAAGAGCAAGTGATGGATCGGATTGGCGAGCAGGAATATGCGGTGCAAGCGGAGCAACTCGGAACCGCTCATGCGGTGATGATGGCGCAGGACAAGTTGGGCCAAGAAGAGGGCTTGACGCTGGTCTGCGCAGGAGACACGCCGATCATCCGACAAGAGACGTTGCAAGCGATGCTTCGTGCACATGAAGCGAGCGGCGCTGCGGTGACCGTATTGACCGCGGTGGTTGACAATCCGTTTGGGCTTGGGCGTATCATCCGCGATGAAGCGGGCAATGTGTTGCGCATCGTCGAGGAGAAGGACGCGTCGGACGAAGAGCGCAAGATCCAAGAGATCAACTCTTCCGTCTTCCTGTATGACAACCAACTGCTGTTCCATGCGTTGGGGCAAATTGATAACAACAATGCGCAAGGGGAATATTACCTTCCGGACTGCTTGGAAGTATTGCGCCGCGAGGGACACAAAGTAAACGCTTACGTGACCGATGACCCGCGCGAAATTCAAGGGATTAACGACCGAGCGCAATTGGCGATCGCAAATGAGATCATTCGCGAGCGCATCGCGCTTACCCATATGAAAAACGGTGTGACCATCGTCGATCCGAAAGCCACCTATATCGATGCTGGCGTGGTGATCGGCGCTGATTCGGTGCTCCTGCCGGGCACGGTGCTCGAAGGCACCACGGTGATCGGCGAAGACTGCAAGATCGGCCCGAATGCACACCTGGTTAACGTCACCGTGCAAGACGGTGTGCGCATCCAGCATTCGGTGTTGACCGATGCGGTGGTGGAAAACAGCGCGACCGTAGGGCCATATGCTTACTTGCGCCCGAAAGCACACATCGGCGCAGGGGCGAAGATCGGCGATTTTGTCGAGATCAAAAACGCAGTGATCGGGGCAGGTAGCAAAGTGTCGCACCTTTCCTACATCGGCGATGCGGAGATTGGCAGTGGTGTCAATGTTGGTTGTGGCACGATCACCGTCAACTATGACGGTGTGAACAAGCACAAGACGATCGTCGGGGATGACTCGTTTATCGGATGCAATTCCAACTTGGTCGCTCCGGTGACGCTGGGCAAAAAAGTATACGTGGCGGCAGGTTCGACGATCACCGACGACGTGCCGGACGGGGCGCTGGCGATCGCAAGAGAGCGTCAGGTGAACAAAGCAGGATATACAGACAAGTTAGAAGCGCGCCTGAAAGAGCATAAAAGGTAGGGGGCTTTCATCATGACGCCATATAAAGACAAGAAGCTGAAGATCTTTGCAGGGAATGCCAATCCAGAGCTGGCGATGGAAATTGCCAATCAAGTCGGCCTGCCGCTCGGTTCCTCGACTGTCATTCGCTTTAGCGACGGCGAGATTCGCACCAAGATCGATGAGAGTGTGCGCGGCTGTGACGTATTTGTCGTTCAGCCGACGTCCGCTCCGGCCAATGAGCACATCATGGAGCTCTTGATCATGGTCGATGCGTTGAAGCGTGCATCGGCGAAGAGCATCAACGTTGTCGTGCCGTACTTCGGCTATGCGCGTCAGGACCGCAAATCGCGGGCTCGTGAACCGATCACGGCTAAATTGACCGCTAATCTGATCCAGACGGCAGGGGCCAATCGCATGATTACGATGGACCTGCATGCCGGACAGATCCAAGGGTTTTTCGACATTCCAGTTGATCATTTGCTGGCCGAAAAATTGCTGGCCGATTATTTTGCGCAAAAAGGGCTGGAAGATGTCGTCATCGTCTCGCCCGACATGGGCGGAGTCACCCGTGCTCGCGGAATGGCGGAGCGTCTGGGAGCAGGGATCGCGATCATCGACAAGCGTCGTCCGGAGCCGAACGTTTCGGAAGTGATGAACATCATTGGAAACATTGAAGGCAAGACGGCGATCATGATCGACGACATGATCGACACGGCTGGCACGATCACCCACGGCGCGGCGGCGCTGATGGAGCGCGGCTGCCGTGAAGTCTACGCGTGCTGTGTCCATCCGGTGCTTTCTGGTCCGGCGATCACCCGCCTCGAAAACTCGGTGATCAAAGAAGTGGTCGTCTGCAACACGATCGCCCTCGATGAAGAAAAGCGCGCGGGCACTAATAAGATCACGCAATTGTCGGTCGCAGCCCTCATCGGTCACGCGATCATGAAAATTCATGAAGAAGAGTCTGTCTCTAGCTTGTTTTAATCTGAGTTCGAAAACCCTCCTTTGGAGGGTTTTTTATGTTTCTCCCAATCTCGTGATACCTCTATGTTGATTGAACAAACTACGAGAATGCCACGATATCCAAGACTAACCGTCCGATTCCCTTCCCTTTAGGTCTATCTCCTCACCATCTTGGACATCCTAGTCCAGTACAGGTGAATCAGGGGAGGTACGATATCGATGGCGATGAACCGGATCAACTTGGAAGCACATCCGAGATTGAACATGACCAAAGGCGAACGCAACAGCATCCGCCGGCGTGGTGATGTGCCGGGCGTGGTGTATGGCAAAACGCGAGAACCACAAGCAATTTACATAACCGAAGAATCGTTCAAACAGTTGCGCGGCAACGGGCGGACGCTGGTCGAGTTGACCCTCGATGGCGACCGCATCTCTGCGATGGTGCATGAAGTCACGCGCGACATCATGAACAAGAAGCCGTTGCACATCGACCTGCATGCGGTCAACCTGGCCGAGCCGATCCATGTGGAGATCCCGATCTTCCTCGACGGGCTGGAAGCGGTCGAGAAGAAAACGAACGGGATCATCCAGCAACAGACGCGCGAGGTGTTGGTCAAATGCTTGCCGACCGATGTGCCGCAGTTTATTTTGCACAACATCGCTGCGCTCAGCATCGGCGGGAGCGTCACCTGTGGCGATCTGACCATGCCTTCTGGCGTGACGATGCTCTCGCCGACAGATGAGGTGGTCTGCTCGGTCATCGCGGCGAAGAATGCGCCCGCCGACACGGAGATCGAGCCGAAAGAGCCCGAACTGGTGCACGATACGGAAGGCAAGGGCAAAAATGCTGCCGACAAAGTGGCCCGCTAATGTACGATTTAGAGAAGCCGCCCCGAAATGGGCGGCTTTTTGCTTGCATCCCAACATGAGAACAAGTACGCTAATAGATGAATGCCTTGAAACAGAGACTATGGGAGGGAATCCCCCGTGAAACTTTTTGTCGGTCTGGGCAATCCAGGGCCTAACTATGAACTGACCCGCCACAATATCGGATTTTTGGCGATCGACCTTCTGGAAGATGAACTGTCGATTCAGGTGAACAAAAGCAAATTTAAAGCGCTGTATGGCGAAGGCACCTACAAAGGCGAAAAAATCGTGCTGCTCAAGCCGATGACCTATATGAACCTCTCGGGCGATGCGCTGTCCCAGGCGATCGCTTGGTACAAGCCGAGCATCGAGGACATCTTCATCATTTATGATGACATGGATACGCCGCTCGGTCGCATGCGCCTGCGCACCAAAGGCAGCGCAGGTGGCCACAACGGCATCAAGTCGATCATCCAACATCTTGGCACGGAAGAGTTCAACCGCATTCGCTTAGGCGTAGGTCGCCCGCACCCTGGCACCGATGTGATCAAGCACGTGCTGACCAACTTCCGCAAAGAAGAGATGGAAGATGTGGAAAAAGTGGTCTTAAACATGAAGAGCGTCATAGATTGTATTCTAGAGGATGGGTTTCAAAAGGCGATGAACCGCTTCAACACCAAGTAAGGGAAACATCGGGGTATGGGCGCCGATTCCTGTGAGCATACTGGAAACGTAATCACTCGTCCGGCCATTCGATTCAAACGAGGCAAGTTGACCATACTTGCCTCAGATGAACGAGTCGGGTATGCGCACAGGGGGTCGAACATACTTTGAAGATCATTTACTACTGCCGTCACTGTCAGAACCGCATCGGCGAAGTGGACGGAAGCCATGCGACGGAAGCCCGGCTGGGCCTAAGTTCCTTGACTCCGGATGAAGCCGCCGATATAATTACTTATAATTCAATTGAGAACTCAACTTATGTTAAAACGGTATGCGAGTACTGTCAGGAAGCTCTTGAGGCACACCCGGAATTGAACTTATTGTCCAATCCGTTGCAATAGTAACCCCAAGCTTCGGGATGAACAATGCCTTGGCGCGCGGCTAAGGCTTTTTTTTGCTCGTATTGGTTTTGTTCTTACGGAGGGGATAGAGTGCAATCATTAGTTCGAATTTTAAGTTCGGATGGCGATTTTCTGCGCGCTTTGCAGAATCGTCAGGACGGCATCCGCGACCAACTGATCACCGGCCTTACCGGATCAGCTCAGCATCTCTGGCTTGCAGGGATTCGGGGCTCTTTGGCGCGTCCGCTTCTGATCGTCACCCACAGCATGGGGCGGGCTCAGCAGGTGATTGAAGACTTGCTGGAACTGTTGCCGCAAGAGGAGATTCGTCTTTTTCCCAACCGGGAGATGGGGTATGCAGATGTGCTCGCCTACAGCCCGGAGCTGGCGTCTTCGCGCCTCTCGGTGCTGGAGTCGTTGGTGCGCGGAGAGGACTCGATCATCATCGCCCCGATCGCCGCGCTGCATGAGACTTTGACCTCTCCGCACGAATTTTTAAAAGCTGCTCGGACGCTAAAAGTTGGCGATGAGATCGAAATTGACGAGCTTTCCCGCCACCTTTCCTATCTTGGCTATGAACGCGTGGAGATGGTGGAGGCCAAAGGGGAATTTTCTGTCCGTGGCGGCATTGTCGATCTGTTTCCGCTGACTCGCGAAGATGCGGTGCGCATCGAACTGTTTGACGTCGAGGTGGACTCGATCCGCAGTTTCAACCCGACCGACCAGCGCTCGTTGGAGAAGCTGGACGAAGTGTCGGTCTGGCCGATCCGAGAAGTGATCGCGCCGCCTGAGCGCATTCAAGCGGCAGGAGTTGAACTGTCCAAGCGTTTGGAGGCGCATTTAGCCAAACTGCAAAACGCCGAGGTGGCCGAAAAGCTCCGCGAAAACATAGGCGCCGACCTCGATCGGATGGAACAGGGAATCTGGTTTCCCAACTTGATCCGTTACTTTGAGCTGATCGATCCACAGCCGTTCAACCTGCTTCGCTATGTGCGGCAGGATACTGTGTTCATCTACGACGAACCGGGGCGCTTGAAAGAGACGATCAAAGCGTTAGAAAAAGAGGACTTGGAGAACCTGACTACCGCGCTGGAGTATGGCGAAATGTTGCCTGGGCTCGTCGCGGACAAAAAGCGCAACGACATGTTTACCGAAAAGTCGCACACCAAGCTGCTGTTCTCGCTGTTCACCCGCGCCATCCCCGGTTTGACTCCGCAGGCGATCATCAATACCAACACGCGCTCGATGCAAAATTTCCACGGGCAGATGAACGTGCTGAAGTCCGAATTGGAACGGTGGGCGAAACTGTCGTACCAAGTCGTCTTTTTGGCGGCGACCGAGGAGCGGGCTGAACGGCTACAGCGCGTGCTCGAAGATTACAAGATGCAGGCCGATATCCTGCATGAATGGGACGGCACGAGACAAGGTCCGTTGATTTTGATCGGCAACTTGGCTACCGGTTTTGAACTGAGTTTGCTGCGCCTTGCTGTGATCACCGAAACGGAAGTCTTTACGAATAAAAAGAAGACGCGCAAGATGAAGACGCTTTCAGATGCGCAGAAGATCAAGTCCTACCAAGACCTCAAAGTGGGGGACTATGTGGTGCACGTCAACCACGGGATCGGCAAATATATGGGGATTTCCACCAAGGAGATCCTCGGCATTCACAAAGACTATCTGCAGATCAAATACAAAGGCAAAGACGAGCTGTTCGTCCCCGTCGAGCAGATCGATCTCGTCCAAAAATACATCGGGCAGGAAGAAAAGGAGCCCAAGATATACTCGCTCGGAGGCTCCGAATGGCAGCGCGTCAGAAGTAAGGTGCAGTCGGCGGTGCAGGACATCGCCCAAGATTTGATCAAACTGTATGCCGAACGCCAAGCGACGCCAGGTCATCCGTTTGTCGGTGATACGACGTGGCAGCGCGAGTTTGAAGCGATGTTCCCTTACAACGAGACGGACGATCAACTCCGCTGTATCAAAGAGATCAAGAAGGACATGGAGATGGGCCGTCCGATGGACCGTCTGCTCTGCGGAGACGTGGGCTATGGGAAAACGGAAGTGGCGATCCGCGCGGCCTTCAAAGCGGTGATGGACGGCAAACAGGTGGCGGTGCTCGTCCCGACGACCATTTTGGCACAACAGCATTACCAGACCTTCAAAGAGCGCTGTGCAGGCTTTCCGGTCAACGTGGAACTGATCTCCCGTTTCCGCACCAAAGGGCAGGTCAGCGAGGTAACCAAGGGGATCAAGAACGGCTCGGTCGATATTGTGATCGGGACGCACCGCATCTTGTCCAAAACGATGGAGTTTAAAGACCTCGGGCTGTTGATCATCGACGAGGAGCAGCGCTTTGGCGTGTCACACAAAGAAAAGCTGAAACAACTGCGCACCAACGTCGATGCATTGACGCTGACGGCGACTCCGATCCCGCGCACGTTGCACATGTCGATGATCGGGGTGCGCGACCTCTCCGTGATCGAGACGCCGCCGGAGAACCGCTTTCCGGTGCAGACTTTTGTCGTCGAGCAGCAGGACGGCATCGTGCGAGAAGCGATCGAACGGGAATTGGGACGCGGCGGGCAGGTCTACTATCTGTACAATAAAGTAAACGGGATTCAGGAGATGGCCAATCATCTGAAACAGCTCGTCCCCGATGCAAAAGTGCTGATCGGACACGGCCAGATGCCGGAGGAGGAGCTGGAGCGGACGATGCTCGATTTCCTACAAGGGGATGCCGATGTACTCGTATCGACGACGATCATCGAGACGGGCCTTGACGTGCCGAACGTGAACACGCTGATCGTGCACGATGCTGACCATCTCGGCCTCTCGCAACTCTACCAGCTGCGCGGGCGCGTCGGGCGCTCCAACAGAATCGCCTACGCCTATTTCACCTACCAGCGCAATAAAGTGCTGACCGAAGTGGCCGAGAAGCGCCTGCAGGCGATCAAAGAGTTTACCGAGCTCGGTTCCGGTTTCAAAATCGCGATGCGCGACCTGTCGATCCGCGGGGCGGGCAACCTGCTCGGCGCTCAGCAGCACGGCTTTATCGCCTCGGTCGGATTCGACCTCTATTCCCAGATGCTCTCCGAAGCGATCGAGGAGTTAAAAGAGGATGTCGAGAAGGTCGAAAAACTGCCCGACCCGACGGTGGAGCTGTCGGTCGATGCGTACATTCCGGGCACGTATATCACCGATGCGATGCAGAAGATCGAAATCTACAAGAAATTTGTCGCGGCCAGGACGCTGGAAGAAGTGCGCGATCTGGAGGAAGAAGTGGAAGATCGCTTCGGCGATATCCCGCTCGAAGTCCGCAACCTGCTCGCCGTCTCGCGTCTCAAAGCGAACGCGATTCGCTACGGCATGACCGAGATCAAGCAGACGCCGCAGGGCGATGTGATCATCCGCCTGAACGAAGACCAGAACAAAAAGATCGACGGCGAAAAACTGTTCTCGCTCACCCGCGAGTTCCCGAACCGCATGAAACTGACCGCACAACAGCAGATCGTGATCACGCTCAAGGTCAAAGGACTTAAAGAAGCGGAGATCCTGCAAACGCTGGAGAAGTTCATGACTTGTTACAACATCGTGCCCAAGAGGGAGCAGGACACGGTTGATAACATGGCGCTCTAACAAACCAAAAGCAACAGGCGAGTCTGCCTGTTGCTTTGTTATTTTCTTCTACATATGGTAAAATTTCAGACTGATCAGGCAATCCTCGTTTTTACAAGTCAATTCTAGGCAAGAAAGGGGTTGATGGGGAGGAGTATGGCGAAAAGAAAATATCTGCTACTGGCTGTACTACTAGTTTTGTTGCAGTTTACCCCGATCATGCAACAAGCGGAAGTGCGATTGACTGCAACCGTCTACATGGTAGTCAAGCATCACGATAAGCAGTTGGAATACAAAGGGATGGAGTTTGATCCACATTTTGGGGAGTATATGGTTACTTATCAGAATGAAAACGGGCAAAATGTCAGCCTCTCCATTCGATCCAAGCATTTCCCGTTTGCCATCATCTACGACCCGTTGGATCAACCGATGCAAGAAGAAGTTTTCTCTAATAAAGGAGGAAGTCAACCATGAAACGCTGGACGATGATCCTGAGCGTCTTTTTCGCCTATTGTCTATTTCTCGTAGGATGTGCAAACAATGCCCTGCCCGAAGCCTCAACCGACCTTTCAGAAGATGCGATTGGCGGAGTGAAGATCGGGCAAAATGTGCAAGAGGAGTCGTTCGTCAAGCAGTACGGAGACAAAGTAAAACTTTCGGCAATAGATCACGAGTTCTATGACTACTACGTGCTTCCCGATGGTTTTGAATTCGCCACCGAAAAAGGCGGGGGAACATCACCGAACTGATCGTGCGTCCCAATTCAGCGCTGGCAACGCAAAAGGGGATTCGAGTCGGGAGCTCGAAACAAGACATCATCAACGCCTATGGTCAGCACTATGCGAAACTGGACAAGCAAGGGTTGCCGATCATCGCGTATGCCGATCGAGAACGCGGCACCTATGTTGAATTTTGGCTGTATGAAGAAAAGGTGGAAACTATCTGGTTCGGCATCATCAAGACCGAATAAGCAACAGGCGGCACACAGCAGCCTGTTGTTTTTTGCCTATGCAAGACCTGTCTCCAGGTGCATAAAGATTCCAAGCAGGCTCCATACTAACCTCACTTTCCCAACCAAAAGCAAGGAGGGGTTGCACACCCACAATGTTCCAATGGTAAATATCTAGGTTGATGGACAAGATAATTCCAACAGATGATAGCTATCTATCGAAACACATACAGATCGACCACAGATACCTATCCATACCCTTATTCACATTCTTCCGAGGAAAGAGAGGTCGAATCGAAGAAATGAAGGCAACAGGTATTGTACGCAGAATCGACGATTTGGGCCGTGTCGTTATTCCGAAGGAAATCAGAAGAACGCTCCGCATTCGTGAAGGTGACCCGCTTGAAATTTTCGTAGACCGTGATGGTGAAGTCATTCTCAAGAAATACTCGCCGATCGGCGAACTTGGCGATTTTGCAAAAGAGTATGCGGAGTCGTTGGCCGAAACGCTAGGACACATCTGCCTGATCACCGACCGCGATGTGATCATCGCCGTCTCGGGCTCTTCCAAGAAAGATTTTATGGAAAAACCGATCGGACCCGATGTGGAAAAAGCGATGGATGAGCGCAAGACGATGACCGGCTTCACACCGGGCGAGTATGGCATCACCCGCGACAGGGCAGAAACGTTTGCCGCACATGTCACCGCCCCGATCATCGCCGGCGGTGACCCGATCGGATCGGTCATCCTCCTCTCCCGCGAAGAGAACGTCAAGATGGGCGAACTCGAAATCAAACTTGCTGAAACTGCAGCCGGCTTCCTCGCCAAGCAAATGGAGCAATAATCCTATAGTTTATGAAGACGTGGACAGGTTGTTGGCGGCGACCTGTCTTTTTCTTGCCCCCATTTTGTCCTAACTCGTCCCGCCTCCACATAGCATAGAGAGAACAAGCCTTGCAGGGATGTTCTGCCAGGTATGCTATACTGGAGGGGGGAGCCGTGGATGACCGAACGCAACCTGTTCCTGCGCGGGGCATTGGTGCTAGGACTTGCTGGCCTGCTGTCCAAAGTGTTGGGATCTGTCTATACAATCTTTTTGCAAAACATCATCGGAGACCGCGGGATCGGCCTGTACCAGATGGCCTATCCGATCTATTCGACACTGCTGATCCTGTCTACGGCAGGATTTCCGGTCGCCGTTTCCAAATTTGTCGCCGAACATATCGCGCTCGGAGATTACGCAGGTGCGAAAAAAGTGTTTCGCGTCTCTTCCGTGTTGCTGACCCTGTCTGGCATCGTCTGCTTTCTCGCCCTGTTCTTCGGGGCGGAGCAATTTGCTGTTTGGTTTGGTGACACAGACGCAGCGCTGGCGATCAAAGCGATCGCTCCGGCTCTGCTCGTCGTGCCGATTATGAGTGCGATTCGCGGCTATTTTCAAGGCTGGCAACGGATGGAGCCGACGGCGATCTCACAGGTGACCGAACAGTTGATCCGCGTCGGCACTATTTTGGCGGCGGCGATCATTCTTTTGCAATGGGGCTATTCGGAGGCGCATGCGGCAGCGGGTGCTGCGTTTGGGGCTTTTACGGGCGCGGTGTTCGGTTTGTTGATCTTGCTCATCTACGCTTGGCGCAAACGCGAGCTGTTTCGTCATGACGTCCGTTTTAAAAACAAAATTCCGCCCCAGCGGACTTGGGGACACATCAAAAAGCTTTGCTGGTACGCCCTGCCGATCTCCCTTGGCGCGCTGGTCGTGCCGCTGATGAATAATATCGACGTGGTCACCGTCGTCAACCTGCTCAAAGCGTGCGGCTACTCGCAGCAGGAAGCGACGGAGATGTTTGGACTTCTGACGGGACGGGCGTTTAAATTGATGTTGCTTCCGACGACCTTTGCGTCGGCGATCGGCACGGCGCTCCTGCCTGCGATCGCGGCGGCGATCGCGGTGAAAAACAGCCGCTTGGTCGCACGCCGCATGGAGATGGCGATGCGCATGACCATTCTGGTGGCCCTGCCGTCCGCTGTGGGCTTGGCGCTGTTGGCTGCCCCGGTCGATATCATGCTCTTTAAAAATACGGAAGGCACGCAGGCGATCATCGCGATCGCGGCGGCCACGCTGTTCTCGTCCATTCAATTGACGACCAGTTCGATTCTGCAAGGCATCGGCGTGATCTACATCCCGGTGCGCAATCTGTTTATCGGCGCGCTCGCCAAGCTCGGCCTCAACTTCCTGTTCGTACCGATCTGGGGGATCAACGGCGCGGCATTGGCGACGGTGATCTCGTATCTGATCGCTTCGATCATGAACCTATACAGCATGTACCGCCATACCGGTGTGGTGTTCGACTTGCGCGCGATGTTGTTTCGCCCGCTCTTGGCCACCTTCTTGATGGCGGTGGCCGCATACAGCTGCGTGCGCGAACTTTGGCCTTATCTGGCCCAGCACAGCGACTCAGAGCGGATGGCCGCAGCGCTCGTTTCACTTGGGGCGATCGGGGCTGCCTCGCTCGTCTACACGGTGGCGCTGCTGGTGACCGGGACGGTGACGCGCTCCGACATGATGGCCATTCCGAAGGTGGGGCCGAAACTGGCCGATCTGTTCTCAAAACTTGGATTGATCCGCTAACGGCGGTAAGGAGTGATTTCTGCAATGAGTTCTTCTCTGGCGAAAGTGACAGTCGTCGGGCTTGGGCCTGGCTCGTGGAGCGGGCTGCCCCTCGGTACCTATACAATATTAGAACAGCAGCAGGGCGCAGGCGGTGCGATCTATTTTCGCACCGAACGCCATCCTGTAGTAGACGATCTCCGCGACAAGGGGATCGTCTTCGTTGCGCTTGATCACTTTTATGAGCAAGCCGAACATTTCACAGACGTGTATCAAAACATCACCGATCATCTGATCACAGAAGCGCAAACCAAAGGCCAGATCGTTTACGCGGTGCCCGGTCATCCAGGCGTGGCCGAGACGACGGTGCAGAACTTGCGCCGCCAAGGGAAAGCGGCTGGCGTAGAGATTGAGATCGGCCCGGGCCATTCCTTTCTCGACGATCTGCTCGTCCATGTCGGCAGTGATCCGGCCGACGGGATGTTGCTGCTCGATGGGACAAGCCTGTTGCCTCGCCAGCTCAACCCCGGCCTGAACACGGTGATCATGCAGGTCTATTCGCAGGATGTGGCATCGGACATCAAGCTGACCTTGATGGAGCAGTATTCGGATGAGTACGAAGTGACGGTGGTGCGTGCGCTTGGTGTAGCAGGGGAGGAAAAAGTGGTTACGGTGCCGCTGTACGAGCTAGACCGACTGGATTTTATCGACCACCTCACCTCGCTTTTTGTCCCGAAGACTGACGCGGCAGAAGTCGTCAACCGTCAAATGTGGAAGTTTGTCGAGGTCATCAAAGCGTTGCGCGATCCGGACACGGGCTGTCCGTGGGATTTGAAACAGACCCACCAATCGCTGCGCAAGTATCTGCTGGAAGAGGCGTATGAAGCGGCCGATGCGATCGATCAGGATGATCCATTTGCGCTCGCCGATGAGTTGGGCGATGTGCTGTTGCAGATCGTGCTCCATGCGCAGATCGGCGCCGAGGAGGGCACGTTTGACATCTATGAGGTGATCCGCTTGGTGACAGACAAGATGATCCGTCGCCACCCGCACGTCTTTGGCGGCGGGATGGAAGCTGATACGCCTGAAGCGGTCGTCGCAAACTGGGCGGAGATCAAAGCGCAGGAAAAAGCGGAGAAGGGCGAGACGGCACAGTCGATGCTCGACGAGATCCCGCGCGGATTGCCGTCTGTGACCGCAGCCATCAAACTGCAGAACAAAGCGGCGAAAGTTGGATTCGATTGGGATGACATCGCCGATGTATATGGGAAAGTAAAAGAAGAGCTGCAAGAGTTGCAGGAGACGACCGATCACGCGGACGAATTTGGCGATCTGCTCTTTGCGATGATCAATTTGGCTCGTTTCTTAACGGTCGATCCGGAAGAATCGCTCGCCCGCACCAACCTGAAATTCCGCGACCGCTTCCAGTACATCGAGGAGCGACTGCGCGAACAGGGCAAGAGCCCTGAGTCAAGCAGTCTAGAAGAAATGGATCGCCTGTGGAACGAGGCGAAACAACGGTAGTTGCCCAACCTGTCCGCAAATTTATGGAAGGTTGCAGGAATCTCACAACGAAAGCACGAAATACCTCTTGGTATTTTTTATCCCACAAACACCATGGGCTTTTGGAAAGGGGCATTTTTTTACCATGAACAAAGTAGAACTGATCACCGCAGTGGCAGAGAAATCCGGTCTGAAGAAAAAAGACGCTGAGCTTGCGGTTAACAGCTTTTTGGAAACGATCGAAGAAGCGCTCGCAGCAGGCGACAAAGTGCAACTGATCGGTTTTGGCACGTTCGAAACCCGTAAACGCGCAGCACGCTCCGGTCGCAACCCGGCTACTGGTGCTGAGATCACGATTCCGGAATCGGTTGTACCGGCATTCAAACCGGGCAACAAACTGAAGGAAGCGACGAAGTAAGCCGATGCGCCTCGATAAATTCCTCAAAGTGTCCCGCCTGATCAAGCGGCGCACCCTGGCCAAAGAAGTTTGCGATCAGGGCCGTATCTCGATCAATGGACGCCCGGCTAAAGCCAGCACCGCCGTTTCGGTCGGTGATGTGCTGACGGTGACGTTTGGCCAGAAGATCGTGGAAGCACGCATCGAGGTTCTGCAGGAATCTGCGAAAAAGGACCTCGCCGCCCAAATGTATACGATCCTCTCGGAGACGAGACGTTCGGGCGAGCCCGACCTGGACGATGACGACGAAGAGGATGAAGCGTAATACGTACATAGAGCATCAGACCAGGAACTGGTCTGATGCTCTGTTTTTTTTGTAGTAGGCGGACGACCCATCGCATAGATTGTACCAAAGGAATGAGGAGGAGGAACAATCTGATGTCTGATGATCGTTTGCGCACCAAAAATTACCCGCAGCACGAAGTCATCCTCCGCAACAGGCAAAACCTTGAGGTCAACGGCGTGCTCAACGTCGAGAGTTTTGATGCTCAGGAGTTCGTCCTGAAGACGCAGTACGGCTTTCTGGCCATTCGCGGAGAAAATTTGCACATCAAGACGCTGAACCTGGAAAACGGGATTGTGGCGATTGAAGGTTTGATCTATGACATGGGGTACTTTGACGAAGGGATGACGGCAGGTGAGAAAGCGAAAGGCTTGTTCAGCAAACTCTTCCGCTAGGGAGACCGGAAAGGGGAGACTGGTATGAGCCTGTACACGCAATACCTCACCATCCTGGCGATGAGTCTAAGCGGCGCCGTGCTCGGTGCCGTTTATGATGTCTATCGCACGATCTTGCAGGAGTGGAAATATTTGCGCTGGACTGGGCCGATACTCGACTTCACATTTTGGGTGTTCGCCCTCATCCTGGTGCTCTGGTCGTTACACGAAGCGAACCATGCTGACGTTCGGTTTTATGTGTTCATCCTCTTAGGGATCGGCCTCGTACTTTATCGCCTGCTGTTGCGTAAACTGGTGGTTGGCAGTACGGTCGGAATGGTGCTTGCGATCACGTATTTTATGAAACTGCTCTATCGCCTGTTTCTGTTGTTCGTTGTCACGCCGCTGGTCTGGATTGGGACGGCTCTGCTCGCCCTTTGGCGCATGATCGACCGAATGGCTGCCATGATCGAGCGCCTGATCCTCTGGCCGTTCCAGCCGCTCTTGCGCATGGTCTCGTGTCTTGGGCGCACACTATACAGGTGGACCATTCGCCCGTTGATTGAGCCGATGTTCAAACCGTTGGCAAAAATGATCGAAACATGGCTGGCTCCTCTTCGAAAATTTAGCGGGAAGGTGCGCAGGAAGTGGAAAGGATTTCTGCGCTCCGTGGCGAAATGGTTAGTCGATAAAGATCAGGACGACAATAACATTCCGCCGAAGCGCTGACGAACAGGAGGAGAACACGTTGAACAAACCGGCTCGTTCGAATGTATTGCCGCTGCCGCAAGAACCGGAGAAGAAGAATTCTCCGACCCGCAACATGGCGCCAAAGAAAACGAGGAAGAGATGGAAGGTGCGCAATCTGTTGCTTCTGGGCTTCCTCACCTGGGCTGGTTATGTGTTCTTCTTCGTGCAGTCACCCGACTTCGATCGACTCAAGCAGGATCAACAGCAACTCAGTACGGAGATTCTGCAGATCAAGGAGACCAATCAGGAACTCCTGACGAAAATTGATCAACTCAACGACCCGAATTATATCGCAGAACTAGCTCGTAAAAAGTACCTGATGGTAAAAGACGGAGAAACGCTGTTCGTGCAACCAAAACAGTAAACGTCTCCCTTCTTGAATTATTGGGGTTCTCTCGTTATAATTTTAGTTGGAAACTTGTGTTCACCCTTAAGGAGGAGCTTTCTCGAACATGGCCATTGAATTGGGCAGTAAACTGGAAGGGAAAGTAACCGGCATCACCAACTTTGGTGCATTCGTGTTACTGCCCGGCAACGTCACAGGTCTCGTGCATATCTCTGAAATTGCAGACACCTACGTAAAAGACATTAATGATCATCTGAAAGTCAACGACGAAGTGACCGTCAAAGTCATCAATGTTGACAAAGACGGTAAGATTGGCCTTTCGATCCGCCAAGCGAAAGAACCGCAGCCCGGTCAGGCAGCTCCTGGTCCGAAGCGTGACTTTGCACGCGGCGGTGACCGTCCTCCTCGTCCCGATCGTCCGCAAGG
Organism: Tumebacillus algifaecis; assembly: GCF_002243515.1. NCBI lineage: Bacteria > Bacillati > Bacillota > Bacilli > Caryophanales > Alicyclobacillaceae > Tumebacillus > Tumebacillus algifaecis. Next base: position 4,466,271 of record NZ_CP022657.1, on the reverse strand, counting down.
CGGCCGTGATGACAGACCGCGCGGTGGTGGCGGTAACCGTGGTGGTGGACGTCCGCAAGGTGGTGGCGGCCGAGTTAATTTTGAAGATAAAGTGGCTCGCTTCATGAAGGAAAGCGAAGACCGTCTTTCTGCCCTCAAGCGTCATGAATCGAAACGCGGCGGGCGTGGCGGCCGAAGAGGCTAATCCTTTCAAGATAGTCAACAACGGCATCTCCAGACAGTTTTCTTGGAGGTGCCTTTTGTTCTGTCGCACCTTCCATACCTTCGTCCGTTTCCAATATTTTGTTCACGGGATCTACATAAAGTTTCCCGTTTTGACACAACATGTAGTTGTTCATTATAATAAAATAGTCTGTGGAACGGTCTATTCTATGGAATGTTAGTTTTCATCATATGAAGTTAAGAGGTGACAGTCTTATGATGTTGTTCGAAGGAATGACGCTCCATCCGTATTCCATCGCGTTTGTGTTCCTGATCTTCGCGGTGCTCAGCGTATTCACGATGGTATCCATGATCAAGCAACGCAAGTTGGGTTTGGCAGGCTTCATGTTCATCTCTGTTGTGGTCATGGTTGCGTCTGCGGTCATTTCGTCCCAAGTTTCGCCTTCCTAATGGAATGAGAGGCGCGGGAACCCGAAAAAACCTTCTCCACCCGCGGGAGGGTTTTTTTATTTTCCGACAAGGAGTCCAAATCTAATTAATTTTCGGAATAGTTCCATTTTAATAAAAGCCGTTCACAAACGAGTTCCTCCTACATAAGGTATATCGTCAGCCGGAAACATCACGATAAAAAAGGCAAGACGTTGGAGGGAATCATTGTGGGTTTTAACCTGAACGACATCCAAGAGTACAATCTGGAAAAATGTCACGAGTTGCGGATTAAGGAAATTGAGCAGTACTGGTCGCGCTTTGGCTATTGGCTTGCATATGTCAAAAAGTTCGATAAAACCAAATAAGCTCGGCAAAACCAAAGCCACCCATTCAGCTGGGTGGCTTTGGTCTTTGCAGGCGCCCTGAGCAGGCTATTTGGCTTTCCGACGGTACTTCGAGTACACCCACCAGATGGATACCCCGCTTAACACTACCACCGCGAGCGTGATCCCGATATATGACCAAACATAGTGACTGATGATGTCCGCCTCCTTAGATCGTCTTTGCTGGTAGTATGCCCCCAAGTTTTTGTGGGAACCCTTTTACCTCCTGCATTTTTGTGATATAATCGGTCTTGCTGTCTGTTTGCAAATGAATATTCTTCCTGTGGGTGGCTAGACTAGAGTATTGGACTCACTCACCGCAGGATGTGTCGAATTTGTACATACATAAGTTGAAACGGAAAGGAAGTGCCGGCCTTGTCCGAACACGCATTGCATTTGAACCCGCAGCAAATCGCGGAGCTGTCCCTCGTGGACCTTGCGTATCAAGTTCTTCGCACCACCAACAAGCCGTACCATTTTCGCGATCTGATGGCCGAGCTGGCGCGTCTGAAAGGGCTGACCGAGGAGCAAGTCAACGAAGTGATCGCGCGTTTGTACACCGAGATCAACATCGACGGCCGATTTGTCTGCATCGGTAGCAACGTGTGGGGCCTCAAGCGTTGGTATCCGACCGATAAAGCTGCTCCTGAAAAGGCTGCCACCGGCAAGAAATTCGTCCGCAAAGATATGGACGATGATGACGACTTCTACGATGAAGAAGATGACTCGTTCGAGGAAGAAGCGGACGAAGATGATTCCTTCGGTGACTATAGCGCTGACGAAGAGGATGATCTCGACGCAGATGCGGAAGACGGCGACGATGAAGCGGCAGCCGACGAGGATTTCGAAGAGGATGAAATCGAGGAGTCTGACGAAGAGGAAGATCTCGATTCCTATGATGAAGAGGAAGACGAGTTCTAAGTAGCAGTACCAAGCACCACATTGCCATTCGATATAACGAACAAAGCCGCGAACCTGAAAAGGGCGCGGCTCTTTTTGCTGGTCTTCTATTGACAACACGGAAACGGAACGCTAAGATACAAAAGGTATTTTGGAAAAAACGAACGGATTCGTTTTTTTTTGTGTACGGATTGAGACACTACATTCAACCACGCAATACATAGGGGGCACAGCAAGGCATGGCTAAGTATATTTTTGTCACAGGCGGCGTTGTATCTTCGCTCGGGAAAGGGATCACCGCAGCGTCCCTCGGACGGCTGTTGAAGAACCGCGGTTTGAAAGTCACCATCCAAAAATTTGACCCGTACATCAACATTGACCCGGGCACGATGAGCCCGTATCAGCATGGGGAAGTATTTGTCACAGATGACGGGGCGGAAACGGACCTCGACCTCGGCCATTACGAGCGCTTTATCGACATCAATCTGTCGAAAAACAACAACATCACGACGGGGAAAGTCTACTGGTCGGTCATCTCGAAGGAGCGCCGCGGCGACTATCTCGGCGGAACGGTACAGGTGATTCCCCACATCACCAACGAGATCAAGGAACGCGTTTTCCGCGCGGCGAAAGACACGTCGGCCGACGTGGTGATCACCGAGATCGGCGGCACGGTTGGCGACATCGAATCCTTGCCGTTTCTGGAAGCGATCCGACAGATCAAGTCGGATGTCGGTCGTGAGAATGTGATGTATATCCATGTCACTTTGATGCCGTATCTTGGAAAAGCGGGCGAAATGAAGACGAAGCCGACACAGCACTCCGTCAAGGAACTGCGCTCGATCGGGATCACGCCAAACATCATCGTCTGCCGGACCACGATGCCGCTGTCGCTCGATGTGAAGCGCAAGATCGCCCTGTTCTGCGACACCGATCAAGATGCGGTCATCGAATCGCGCGATGCGGATACGCTGTATGACCTGCCGCTGATGTTCCAAGAAGAGGGGCTCGATTCGCTCGTCGTGCGCCATTTCGGATTTGATGTGCCAGAAGCGGACATGACCGAGTGGATCGAACTGGTCAACAAAGTCAAGAACTTGCAACACACGACGAAGATCGCCCTCGTCGGCAAATATGTCGCCTTGCGCGATGCGTACATTTCGGTGGCAGAAGCGCTGTACCATGCCGGGTTTGCAGCCGATTCGAACATCGAGATCGATTGGATTCCGGCAGAGGAAGTCACCGAGGGCAATGTGGACGAGCTGTTGGCCAGCGCAGACGGTATTCTCGTACCGGGCGGATTTGGTGATCGCGGGGTGGAAGGCAAGATCATCGCGACCCGTTATGCCCGCGAGAAGAAGATCCCGTTCCTCGGCATCTGTCTGGGTATGCAGGTTGCCTGCATCGAATACGCGCGCAACGTGCTCGGTTATGCCGATGCGAATTCCAGTGAGATCAACGAACTGACCAGCGCACCGGTGATCGACCTGCTCCCGGAGCAAAAGGACATCGAAGACCTCGGTGGCACACTGCGCCTCGGCCTCTATCCGTGCAAGATCGAAAACGGCACGAAAGCGTATGAGGCGTATGGCGACTCGCTGATCTATGAGCGCCATCGCCACCGCTACGAGTTCAACAATGAATACCGTGAAGAGATGAAGAAACATGGTTTCCATTTCTCCGGCACTTCACCGGACGGTCGTCTGGTGGAGATCATCGAACTTGCCGATCATCCGTGGTTTGTGGCGTCACAGTTCCATCCCGAATTCACGTCACGCCCGAACCGCCCGCAGCCGCTGTTCCGCGATTTTGTAAAAGCGGCATTGGAAGTACGCAATAACCGATAAAACGAACGGACGCGATCTGCCAAACAAAAGAGCCGATCTCCTGATTAGGAGATCGGCTCTTTCATTTGCTTCGGAACGGTGCGGCGCGGATTCGGAATTGGTTTCGGACCGAGCCGCATCGTCTGAGGCATCGGAAGCGGATGGGTAACACTGTCCGTCGCTTCCAGTTCGATCAGTTGTTGCTTCATGGTGAAGCGTGTGAGAAAAGCGGGCATTTGCATTGCGTTTCGTTCCCCCTACCCCTGATAGAAACGTGAAAATCCTCTGCTATGCAAAAGCTCTGTCGGCAGCCCGGCTGCCATCGCGAAGATGACCCCCACATCCTCCTCACCTTAGGCCCGAGGCTTTGTGTCCCATGCTTTCACATGGTTTACCTTTGACACTCGGCGGTACTCCGTTACAAAGATTATGGAGATCGTCTTGTTTCTAGACCTACCATGCAAAAAACCGCTCCATTTATGCCACGGCACCAGGGCAAAATGAAACGGTTTTTTGCTAGTCGCCGGAAGATTGGGATGATTTCCAGCGCGCATATTCGATAAACTCTTGAAACTGCTCTTTGGTCAAGCCGCTGGATGCCGCCTGCTGGGTCAACTGCAACCAGCCGAGGTCGAGCTGTTTAACCAATTCGATCATCTCAGGCGCTAACTCGTTCGCCAGCATTTCGGCTGTGGTGTAACTCTTATCGAAAAAGAACTCGGTCGGCACTTCCAACACCAACGCGATCTTCTCAATGAATTGGATCGATGGATTGTCACGGACACCGCGCTCGATGTCACTCAGGTAACTCTTCGCACAGTCGGCTCGCAAAGCCAACTCACCAAGACTCAGCCCTCTTTCTTTACGAAGTTGACGTATCTTCGTCCCGAGCAAAGGTATCCCTCCTTCTTTTCGTTACGCACTTCTATTGTAACAAACGATTTCCCGACTGGTAAATAAGGATGACTAGTAGTATCTTATGACACTTGCTATACAGATAGTCCCGGGTGAAGGTTAATTCGTTAAATCGTCATTCATATAGCTCGCGAAATTTTTGGAATACGATGGCCGCCAAGCGAATGCTGTCGATCACTAAAATATGTTCGATAAAAAGAAAACATGGTCGAAATTTGTAGTTCTTTGTTCGTTATATAGGTCATAAAGTGATGATGTAAGACGACAGCGAGGCTGAGCAAGGAAGGAGGTGGACGGCATCGAGTCGTTCGATTCCCACGAACCGCAGGGACAGGAATCGCATCTGGAACACAACCGACGCCTGCGCAAAGAGCGACGCAAACGGTGGGGGATGATGATGGTCACCGCGATGACAGCTTTCTCGACGACCATCTTGCTGGGGGTTGAGAACACAGGGTCGACCAATGCGCTGTTTACAGCGAGTGTAGTCAACGCTTCGACGGTCAAAGCAGCAGCTAACTTTTGTGACGAAGACACCCATCGCAACGGCGACAAGCACAAACCGCATCCGCCAGGTAACGGCTATGGACATTGTAAGCCGCACAAAAATCAAGACGACGCCCCGGCAACAACGGAAGAGCAACCTGCCCTGCCGGAAGAAGACAAGGAGGCGGCACCGGAAGAGAATCAAGAGGTGACGGCACCCGAACCGGAATCATCTGTTGATCACTACCGCTCGTCGCCGCAACCTGCCGATTTGCAGCAGAACCACTCTCAAACGCCTCCTCCGCTGGCTTAACTACACGCAAGGAGGACTGTTATGAAAAAAGCAATGAACATCACAGGGAAAATCATCACCGGCTTCCTGATCGTCTTGCTCTGTTTCAATCTGTATTTCGTGGTCAGTTCGAAGATCACCGGCGGTGAACCGAAAGTGTTCGGACACCTGCTGATGAAGGTACTCTCCGGCTCGATGAGTCCGGTGTTTGAAACGGGTGATCTGATCGCTGTCAAACCGGGCGATCTCACCACCGCCTATCAAGTGGGCGACGTCATCACCTTCCGATCGGCTGAAGACGCCTCGATCATCATCACCCACCGCATCATCGAAGTAAAGGTGGAAGACAGCTTTCCCGTCTATCTGACCCAAGGGGATGCCAATGAAGTGAGCGATACTGAGCCGGTGCGTCAGGCGCAAGTCATCGGTTCGTATGCGAACTTTCACATTCCCAAGCTCGGGCTCTTCTTTAACTGGGTGACGACCGGACCAGGTCTTGCGATCATGCTGATCATTCCGGGGATCGTGCTGATCGCAGGCCCGATCATCTCCCTGTTTCGAGAAGTGATGAAGCCAAAGCAAGAGGAACAGGCGCCCGCCACGACGGCGGCAACGTCAGAAGATCACAATCAGCCTGTCTGAAATGTTTTCTCGTTCTGCATGGCGGGGAAGATGAAACACGCTGTCGTCACAGAGCGAGAAACAATCCATATAGCTCTTCATATGAAAAGGAGGACGTAGTTTTATGAAAAAGAAAATTGCATTGGCCATGGTGACAACAGCATTGGGTGCAACACTGATCGGCGCAGGTTCCTTCGCGCTCTTCACAGCAGAGGTGAGCAACAAGGGCAATACCTTCACAGCCGGCACTTTGAATCTCGAAGATCTGTCCGGCGGCCCGATCGCATCGCAAGCGCTCTACTTCAACAACTTGGCACCTGGCGACAATGGCAAGGTGAAAATGAAAGTTAAGAACAACGGCTCACTCGATGCATGGGTAAAAATCAACCAAACGGCCTCCAACGCATCTCGTGCGGGCAATCTGTTCGGCGGCACAACGCCACTCCAACTGGGCTTTGATAATGGGGTTGTGAAAGTGCCAGCAGGCGGCACGACAACGTTTGATGTGACCTATAACTTCCCGTTGGCAGCAGATAACTCCTACCAGGGCACTACGGGTTCGTTCAACGTGGTTGTGCAAGCGGTGCAAGCACGTAATAACACGAACCACCAAAATAACGGCCCGATCGCTTGGAACTAATGAACTGGCAAGGTGATGTACGCACCACCCTGCCTTTTCTCTACGCGCAGCTGTTCACAAGCTCTGACGCAAATCACAACAATATATAGGCAGGCACGGTGATCAACACGGCCCACGACTGATGATTGAACACGAGTTCCCTCCCCCTTCAAATAAAGATTTGGACTGCGGCAGACAATTGTCGCAGTCACAAGTCGTGTGTGGAGCGGAACTCATCTGGAGGAGGTGAAGGAGACGTTGGGGAGCGGATACTTACGCAAGTTGCGTCTGCTTACGATCGTCCTGTTGGTCATCATGCTGGTGGCAGGAGGCACGACGTTTGCCCTAGCAAGTTTGTCTCTACAGGAAGAGGCATCGATGCAGGGGATGGGGACGATCAACATCACGGCGTCACCGGACCCAATTTTCGCAGGTGCACAACATATCGGCAACATTGCGCCAGGCGATCAGGAAACCGGGTCGCTGACTGTCAAGAACAAGGGAAACAGCAGGGTGCGCGTCTACTTGAAGCACGTGCTTGACGGAGCGATCTTCAAACAGTTTCCGAATTCTGATCATCCGCTACAAATCTCCTATGCGATTCAGATTTACAACCGTTTTCAACTGCCTGTGGGCACGAAGATCGAGGTTCCGGTGTTCTCATCCAATCAGAACTCGCCAAGCTTTGAATTGGGTCGTAACGAGCAAGCGATCATCAGCTATACGTATGCCATGCCGCTCGAAGCGGGCAACGACTATCAGGGGCAAGAGGGGCAACTGGATGTGCATGTGATCGCCCACGAGGTTTCGGTGCCGCCGCCGACGTGCGAAGAGAAGGGCACCTGTCCGCCAACCTGTGAAGAGTCTGGGACCTGCCCACCAACCTGTGAAGAGTCTGGGACCTGCCCGCCAACCTGTGAAGAGTCTGGAACATGTCCACCGGCCTGTGAAGAGTCTGGAACCTGCCCACCGGCCTGTGAAGAGTCTGGAACATGTCCGCCGGCCTGTGAAGAGTCTGGAACATGTCCGCCGGCCTGTGAAGAGTCTGGAACCTGCCCACCGGCCTGTGAAGAGTCTGGAACATGTCCGCCAACCTGTGAAGAGTCTGGGACCTGCCCACCGGCCTGTGAAGAGTCTGGTACTTGCCCGCCAACTGAGCCACCGACCGAGCCTAAGCCAAATGATCCAGATCCCAAACCAGCACCTCCGACCAAGCCGCCTCTGGCTGGTGAAATCCCAGGCGGTACTCAACCCCGTACTGGCGTTGCTGTGATCGAGACCGTCTGGCAAGGTGCCGGACTGCTCCTGTTTGGTGGTCTGTTGATCCTGCTTGCCAGACGCAGGGGACATCACTAAGTGCGATCCAAAAAGGTGCTCACCGTCACAGGACTACTCGTGATGCTCGCAGGATTGGTATGGCTTTCGCAGATTCCATTCTTTTTTCTGCGCTCCGATGCGGTCGGGGGTGAGCTTTTAGCAGAAGCGCTCGATACCGTCTCAGGCGTTCCGCGAGAAGTAGCTCAAACACCGCCAGCTTCCACAACGGTCGGCCAAGAAGTCGGCTCGGGCGCTGATTCGACCACTTCGCCGTTAGGTGTCTTGCACATCCCCGCGCTGGAATTGACAGCGCCGATCGTCGAAGGAACGGAGGAGGAGCAGATCAGCGTTGCGGTCGGCCATTTGACGGGCAGTGCCAAGCTGGGCACTGCGGGTACAGCACTGCTCGCCGCGCATAACGCCACTTGGTTTCGCCATCTGGATCGCTTACAGCGCGGCGACACGGTTCGCGTCTCCACAGCGGAAGGCACGTTCAGCTATGAAGTGACCGCCGCGCGCGTGGTACACGTGCGCGATGGGGTCTTCGCGCTGAACGAAACGGGCTTAGTGCTGGAAAGCTGCTATCCGCTCGATGCGCTGCGGGCGACCGACTACCGCTATCTTGTCTATGCAACGGCAAAAAAGCCGGGAGCATGAGCTCCCGGCTTTCTGATGTGCGAATTGACTTACTTGTCCAGGTCGGTGCGGATATCGCGGCCGTCCGGAGTTACGGAGACTTGTTTGCCTTGCGTGTGCAATTCTTTGACCATGTTCACCCAGCCGTCGAGCATTACATCGCCCAACTGCCAGTCCTTCACTTCGCCAAACACGAGGTAGCCGTCGCCGGTACCGGTTGCCATGAAGTCGTTGGTGGTCACTTTGAAGGTGCGGTCGGTGTTGTATTTGCCGTCCACGTAGATCGGGGTGCCGTCAGTCAAGGTGATCTTGGTGACCATGTCGCCAGCCGGACGGGTGCCGTCCCACTCGACATTGATGCCCGACCATTGCAGTGCGATCAGTTTGGAATACTTGTCGATGACGTCAACCGCGCGTTTTACTTGCTCGGAGGTCATCGTACCGGTCATGTTCACGTTGCCAAACGGCAGAACTGCGAACATTTCGCCGTAGGTCATTTCGCCTGCGTCCACATCGGCGCGGACGCCGCCTGCGTTGGTGAAGGCGATGTCGGAGTTGGACGATTTACGCATCGAGTCGGTGATGCTCATGCCAAGCGCGGTCACGCCGTCACGGTCTTGGTTGCCGTTTTTCGCCATGCGGTACGATTTGCGGGACAGTGCGGTTGCAGCGATGCCTTGCACTTCTGCTTCTTTCACTGCCACTTGGTCTTTGTAGCCTTTGACGATCTGTTTCACGGCTGCATCGCCAGTCGTCAGGTTGGTGTACGTTTCCAGCAGACCTGCGTTGGAGGACACGATGCCTTTGTTGTCTTTGTCTACGAACAGTTGGATGTGGCCCAGCGCCCAGGTCCATTGCGAAGCTTCTACCACCGGGATGCCGTTGACATGACCTGCCACGCGTTGGTGGGAGTGGCCACCGACGATCGCGTCGAGGTAGCCTTTGCCGGTGCCGTTCGCGAGGTCAACCAGTTCGCCCATGATTTCTTTCGTAGCTTTTTCTTGCTCGCCCGGCAAGTGGGAGGTGACGATGACGACATCGACGCCTTGTGCTTTCAGCTCTTCCGACAGTTTTTTTGCGATCGGTGCCGGATCAGGGAAGGACAGGCCTTCGATGTTGGTCGATTTGGTGGTCGTTGACGTTTGCGGTGTGGAGAAGCCGATCACGCCTACTTTGACGCCGCCTTTGTCGAGGATCACGTACGGCTTGGTCCAGTCAACCAGTTTGCCAGTCGAGTCTTCGATCACGTTGGCGGAGATGATCGGCACCGACGACTTCTTGATGTTGTTGATCAACACGTCGCGGCCAAAGTCGAACTCATGGTTGCCGATTGCCATCGCATCGTACTTGATCTCTTCCATCGACTCGATGACCGATTCGCCGTTGAACAGGTTGGAGATCAGAGTACCTTGCCAAGCGTCGCCGCCATCGACGACGATGGTGCCTTTCGGGTTGACCGCGCGGAAGTCGTTGACGATCCCGCCGATCGTTTCCATGCCGCCTTGGTTTTGGTTCTTGTTCTTGTCAAATTGCACTTCGATATTGCCGTGAATGTCGTTGGTGGTCAGGATGTCCAGCACGTCGAACAGCACATATTTCAGCGCTTTTGCCGCTTCGCCGCGGGTCATCTTTTTGTTCGCGTCGAAGTTGCCGTCTGCGTTCGGTTCGAAAATACCAGCGATCGTGCTGTAGGCGACGAACGGTTTCGCCCAAGAAGCGATCGCGTCGCTATCTTTGAAATAGTTGAGTACGTTTTGGTTGACGGTCGGCACTTTGCCGCCGTTCATCGATGCGCCGATGATCACAGCCATCTCTTGGCGGGTCACTTCGCGGTTCGGTTCGAACGCACCGTTGCCAACGCCCGAAACCAGACCTGCTGCGACTGCATTTTCGACGATTTGGCTCTGCCATTGCGCCAGGTCATGGAAGGAAGATTTTTTCACTTTTACATCTGGCAGGCTCAGCGCTTTGTTGATCATCGCGACAAGTTCTGCACGGGTGACGTATTTTTCTGCTTTCAAATCGGTGGTGCCCGGGTAACCCACGATTGCACCTTTCATTTGAGCGAGTTGAAGATCAGTCTTTTGAACTACCGGTGCGGAGGTTGCCTCAACGCCGGTCGCCAGTGCTTGCGGGCTGTACAGAGCGGTCGTAAGAGATGCGACAACTGCCAACACGCCAAACTTAACAGTAGACTTTTTCATCGTGAAATGTGTCCCCCTAATCTAGCTAAGAAGATAGTAATCTGTCATCATTATACTAGATTAGGATGCATAATTGTGACGTTTGTCGAATGTTTTTTGTAAACTCGAATTTACGAAAGCAAATATTATCCAGAAACCCCCGCAATGCTTGTCTTTTCTTGACATTGCTGTCTACCCGTCCCTATAATAAAAAGAATGTACTAAGGGTACCAGTGTGCTGATTAGGAGGGGTTAGCAGTGTCCATTAACATTTCTTTGCCGGATGGAAGCGTGCGTTCTTACGAGGGCGAACAAGTCACACCGGCAGAGGTGGCTGCAAGCATCGGCAAAGGGCTCGCCAAGGCAGCTCTTGCCGCTAAAGTTGACGGTCGCCTCGTGGATCTTTCGCATCCGATCAAACAAGATGCAGAGATCGCGATCGTGACGTGGGATTCCACTGAAGGTCATGAGGTGTTTTGGCACACCTCGACACACATCATGGCACAAGCGGTGAAACGCCTGTTCCCGGATGCACAGCTGACAGTGGGGCCGACGCTCGACGAAGGCTATTTCTATGATATTGACACTCCGCGCACGCTGACGCCGGAAGATGTGGAGAAGATTGAAGCGGAGATGAAGAAGATCATCGAAGCGGATTTCCCGATCGTTCGCAAAGAGCTGTCCCGTGAGGACGCGATCGCATATTTCACCAGCATCGGCGAGCTATATAAAGTAGAGATCATCAAAGATCTGCCGGAGGACGAAGTGATCTCCGCTTACACACAAGGCGAGTTCACCGACCTCTGCTACGGCCCGCACTTGCCATCAACCGGCAAGATCAAAGCGCATAAGATCACCAACATCGCAGGTGCTTACTGGCGCGGCGACCAAAACAACAAACAGCTCCAACGGCTGTACGGCGTATCCTACCCGTCGCAAAAAGAGCTCGACCAATACATTTTCCGCATCGAAGAAGCGAAGAAGCGTGACCACCGCCGTCTCGGCAAAGAGCTCGGCCTGTTCTCTTTGCGCGACGAGTCCCCGGCGATCCCGTTCTGGCTGCCGAAGGGCCGCGTGCTCTGGAACACCTTGCGCGACTGGTCGTACAAGACGCAATTGCGCTTGGGCTATCAGGAGATCAACACTCCGCAGGTGCTCAAGGTCGATCTGTTCCATCAGTCCGGCCACTATGACTTCTATAAAGAGAACATGTACTTCATGAACCAAGACGGCACCGAGTACGGCCTCAAGCCGATGAACTGCCCGGCGCACTGCTTGGTCTTCTCCGAAGGGGTCCATTCCTACCGCGATTTGCCGATCCGCTACTCCGAGTATGAGCGTCTGCACCGCTGGGAGATGTCGGGTGCGGTACACGGTCTGATGCGCGTGCGCGGACTGTGCCAAGACGATGCCCATCTGTTCTGTACCGAAGATCAGATCGAATCGGAAATCATGGGCGTGCTGAAACTGCTCGACAAGACGTACACCACGCTCGGCCTGTCCTACAAGGTCAAGTTGTCCACCCGTCCGGAAGAGTTCATGGGTGATATCAACCTGTGGAACCAAGCGGAAGCGACGTTGGAAAAAACGCTGAACGACATCAACGCAGACTGGGTGCTCAACCCGGGCGATGGCGCGTTCTACGGTCCGAAGCTCGACTTTGATGTGACCGACTCGCTCGGCCGCACCTGGCAGTGCGCAACGCTTCAGCTCGACTTCCAACTGCCGATCCGCTTCAACCTGAGCTACGTGGATCGCGATGGCGGCCACAAGACGCCGATCATCATCCACCGCGCGATCTTCGGCTCGATCGAGCGTTTCATCGGCATCCTGATCGAGCACTTTGCAGGTGCGTTCCCGACTTGGCTCGCACCGGAGCAAGTCCGCATCCTCGCCATCGCTGACCGTCACGTTGAGTATGCCGAACAGCTCAAAGAAAAGTTGCTCGACTTGGAGATTCGTGCGACCGTTGACTCCGACCACGAGAAGATCGGTTATAAGATCCGCAACGGCCAGCTGCAAAAAGTTCCGTACATGCTCGTCGTCGGCGACCGCGAAGCGGAAACGAATTCGGTTTCGGTTCGCAGCCGCGAAGCGGGCGACCTCGGCAGCAAGTCGGTCGATCAGTTCATCACCGACATTCTCGCCGAAATCAACGAGAAGCGTCTGTCCCAGTCGCACTTGGCACCGACCGAAGCATAAGACGCATCACAAAAGGCACTTTCCCAGAGCGGAAAGTGCCTTTTTCATTCGCATGGAAATCAAGATCACTACACGTCGCGCTTCGTAAATTTGCGAATCGCAAAAAACAGAATCAGCACACCGTACAGCGCCGAATAGACCAGCATCAGATTGCTAGGGGTCGAGGCACTGGCAAATATACCTTGCGAGGCAAACGACAGCGGGTTGTCGGCCACATCGAACAGATAGACGCTCATCCGACGAAACAGCGAATCGAGCGGGAAGACGATTGAGGAGAGAATGCCGATGTTTTCCAACGACCGATTATTCATCAGCACACCAAACTGTTCCATAAAGCCGCCGATGAAACCGATGCCGTACATCACGATCATGATGATGCCGCCATTGATCGTGGTCAGCCGTGTGGAGAGCCAGAGCCCGATGGCCGTGACGAGCAGTGGCAGCAAGGCGAACATCAAGCCAGCTTTCACAATCTGCCCGGCGCTCAAATGGATCGCTAACACGCCGCCAAACAGTTGGTTCATCAAGATCACACCGCCGAAGATAAACACCGAGTAGAGCATCATCAAGCCCCCGAGCCCGATAAATTTCCCCAAGATCAGATCACGCCGTTTCAAAGGGCGGGCCAGCAGCGTATCGATCTGATGACTTTCAATTTCGCCGGACACGGTGCCGACAGTGGACAAAATCGTCAGTAATATAGTGATAAAGTTCGCAAAAAACAGTCCGATCGACAGCACTTGCACAGCAAAAAACGTATTTTGCAACAGCGCTTGCCCGATCTCCATCCCCGCAAAGTCAAAGTTCTCCGTCATATCTTTGGACGCATAATGATTGGCGATGCCAAAGAAAGCTAAGAAGGCGAGGGTCATCAGCACGGCGATCAGAAAGATGCGCTTGTAGAGCGTTTCTTTAAACGATAGCTTGGCGATTGAGAACATGCTCTTGCTCCTTTCGGTTGACCCAGTACAGGAAGACATCTTCCAAGTGCGGTTGCGTCGGCAACAGCTCATACAGCATCACACCGCGCTGGCTCAAGCGATTGACCAGTTCGGGAATCTGCTCCTCAGCGGTCAGATGCAGCAAAAAGCGCCCCGTCCCGTCAAGGGCATGATGCTCGAGCGGCTCCCAGCTTGTGACCAGCCCCTCCAAGCTTCCCCAGACGGCGGGCGTCATCCCACCTGCCCGGATCGACACTTTCGCTTGCACGTCTGTCAGTTTCCGCCATTCGCCCTGCACGATCAGTTCGCTTTTGTGGATGATCGCCACATGGTCACAGACAGTCTCCACTTCGGACAGCAGATGTGAGTTCAAGAAGACAGTCTTGCCTTCTCGCCGCAGCTCGGCCATCAGATCGCGCACTTCGCGACGTCCGATTGGGTCGAGGGCCGAAGTTGGCTCGTCGAGAAAAATCAGATCTGGGTTGCTGATCAAAGCGGCGGCCAGTCCGATGCGCTGTTGCATGCCTTTGGAATAGCCGCGAATCTTTTCATTTTCCCGTCCGTTCAGCCCCACGCGCTCGATCAGGTCATCGACGCGCTTTTTCCGCTCTGGGCGAGGCACCTTGGCCAGCTCTGCGTGCGTATCCAGCAGTTGGCGACCCGTCAACCACTCCTGATAGCGAAACAGTTCGGGCAGATAGCCGACAGATTGGCGTGCTTCAATATCGCCAATCGGGCGACCTAGCATTTCCGCGCGCCCGCCCGTCGGATGAATCAGGCCCAGCATCGTGCGGACAAATGTGCTTTTTCCGGCTCCGTTCGGGCCGAGAAAGCCGTAGACCACTCCGCGTGGCACCTGCAAGGAGATGTCTTTGCAGCCCGCTTTGCCGTCATATTGTTTGGTGAGGTTCCAGGTTTCGATCACCATCTCGTTCATGGCAAGGCTCCTTTCGATACAAAGAATACGACAAGAGCATCCGCGATGCGGTTGCTCTTGTCAATGTGGAAAGTTAGTTGTACAGTTTCGCCGTGTCGAGCAAAATCGACTTCGCGTCTTGCGTCGATGGGTCAGCGTAGTTGTTGTACTCCAACTGGCGGATCAGTCCGTCTTGTTCCCACATCAGGGAACCGCCGTATCCATGGCGGTTCTTGATAAACAAGCCTTTGTGACCGTTCACTTTTACTTCCTCTACTTGGTCGTTGCCTTCGACGAACGGAATGGGCAGCGTGCTTTGCCAGTCTTTGATCGAAGCCAACTGTTTGCTGACGCCGCTTGGAATCAGCGGGGAAGCGAGAATGGTGCGGCGCAGTTCTTCAACATCCACATCGGCTGGCACGTCGAGTTTCGGTGCTCCGATCAGCTGATAGGACAGGTTCGTATTCGGATTGGCATCGTCCGAGAAATAGTAGTGGGTGGTTTTCGGCACGGTCAGGGAGAATCGCTTGTTGTTCAGCTTTTCGTCAAATTGCACGCCAGCGCCCAGCTGAGTGAGCATTTTGTTCGCTTTCACCGTGTCGAGTTGAATGTGCACCGTATACTCGGGATTGGTACTGGCCGACGAGAACTTGTAACCGCTTGGCATCGGCACCAACGGATGGCCAGCTTCTTTCAGGCTGGCTTCAGAATCGAAAGACTGGTATTCGCTGGGATGATCGACAGAAAACGTCCCGAGGCCTGCGATCGTTTTTTCGCCGATCTCGTTGCCGTTGAAGAGTTGCTCGATGCTTCGCAGCTCTTCTTGGGTGATTTTGACCGACTCGATTTTGTTCACGCGGAAGATCGAGAGCAGATCACCTGCTGCGGCCTGTACTTGCGGGATGGTCAGCACAGAGATCACGACAGCTGCTGCAGCGGTGCCCGCGATCCATTTTTGATACGTTTTCGCCATAGTAAACCAGCTCCGTTTCATTTTGGTTGAGGATGTGGGTTGAATCATTTCGGAAGTCTCGACAGGCGGTTCCACCGTCTGATTACGCTGGTGCAGACGGGCTTGAAAGGTGTCCCAAGCTTGTGCGACGTCGATCTTTGCTTCATCGGGAAGCGGAGAAAAGCTTTCGGACAACGCTTCATCGCTCCAAGCGGTGAGGCGCTTCAATTCGTGAAGAACCTGCGTGCAGAGGGTGCAGTGATCGAGGTGACGGGCGAGTTCTTTGCGTTCATCACGCGTCAGCTCGCCGTCGAGATAGCTCTGAATGCGCGCTTCTTGTGGACATTGGATCATCTGTCTCCCTCCCTTTTACGTTGATAGAGATCTCGGAATTTCCGGCGGGCGCGGGCGAGCAGCGTGCCGACCGAACCGGAGTCGATTGAGGTGGCCTGCGCCAACTCTTGGTAGTTGTAGCCGGAGTATTTCATCAGGAGCAAGACGCGGTCGCGTTCGCCAAGCGCTGTCAGAGCCTCGCGTACCGCTTCGATCTCCTCCTGTTTCAGCCAGCGTTCTTCGGTCGATGGCTCGAGCGTTCCGCCAGGCAGTTCTTGTTGTCCGTCGCGCGAGGCGCGCCTGCGTTCACTGCGCAAATGGTTGTACGCGGCGTAGATGCCCGCTTGGGTCAGCCAGCCGCCGAGGTTTTCGATCTCGCGGAGATCTTGGTCATACAACTTGAGGAACACGTCCTGGGCGAGGTCTTCTGCAGTCGCCTGATCGCGGGTGATGCGAGTGATCTGGCGGACGACCTGCGCGTAGTAGTTGGTAAACACGTCCTGAAACGGCGGGGCCGTCTGTGGACTTGGGTGTTCTGCCATGCGTGCATAACCCTCCATTCTGCGCCTCCTTTCATCGCTTGCTTCTATCTGTATGAAACCGCCGGAACGGTTTTTGTGACACAAAAAAGGACATGACGCAAAAAAAGTGCGTCATGCCAAGTGTTTACGCGCCAAACGTGTTATATCCGAACAGTCCGCCGAGGATGCCCGCGATGCAGATGGCGCCTAGATACAGCCGAAGCAGTTGCGCCCGCTCTTTGGGCGGCAGGGAGTTGCGCACCTCTTCAATCTTCTGCGAGTTGCGGATCAGGACGAGCAGTGAGGAGAGGACACCGATGGTGCCGAACAAAAACGCAGGACCGAAGCCAACCCATTTGCAGAGCAGTGCGAGTAACAGAGCGCCAAGCCCGATCAGGTACAGGTACTTGTCCGCTTGGGCAAACTTTTTCTGTTTGGAGCGCACCAAGACGGTGTAAAGGTTAAGCAAGATGGCTGCGATCAGCATGAATTGGATCATCGTCGAAAAGGTATGGGTTGCCATGTCGATCCTCCTGTATTATCAGAATTTTATATCTATTATATTATACAGGATTACGAGTCATTGCGCTTGATCAATCTGGCACGAGTGAGAATATTTTCGCCAAATTTGTCCTTCAGTTTATCGACCGTTTTGGACAGTTCCTGTTGGCGCGGATCAGGGGTGGAGATCGGCGCATCATCGAACAGGCTGAGCTGTTTCGTGTGTGTTTCGCCCGCCGGGACCAGTCCGCCGATCGAGACCCCGATCAGTCGGATCGCATCGCTTGGGGTGAGGGCGCATTTGGCGAGCAGCGTTTTGACCGGTTCATAGAGGATCAGTTCCAAACAGGTAGGAATCTCCAGCGTGTGGCTGCGCGTGATCGTGCGAAAGGGGGCGTAGCGCAGTTTTAAGGTGATGGTTCGCCCTTCCAAACCGGCTTGTCGCAACCTGCGGGCGACCTTTTCCGCTTGGCCGAGCAGGGTGGTTTCGAGAAAAGACAGATCGCGCACATCTTCGGCAAATGTCGTTTCGTGTCCGATCGATTTGGCTTCGCGCTGTGTTTCGACGGGGCGATCGTCGATGCCGTTGGCGAGCAGATAAAGGTGATCGGCAAAATCGCCGAGGTGCATGCGCATCCGCTTGAGATCCATCTGTGCGACATCGCCGATCGTTTTCAAACCGAGCCGAAGCAGTTGTTCCGCACTTTTGGCCCCGACGCCCCACAGGCGGTTGACCGGCAGATGGTGGATGCGGGCGACCAGATCGTCCGGGGTGAGCACGACCAGCCCATTCGGCTTGTCGAGATCGGAGCCGAGCTTGGCGAGGAATTTGTTGGGGGCGACGCCGACCGATGCAGTCAGGCCCAACTCTGCGCTGATTTCGCGCTTGAGGCGCTCGGCGATCATCACCCCGTCGCCAAACAGCTTGCGGCTTCCGGTCACATCGAGAAACGCTTCATCGACCGACAGCTTTTCGATCAGCGGGGTGTAGCGTTCGAGGATCGCAAACATCTGGCGCGAGACGAGGCTGTATTTTTTCATATTGGGAAAGAGGAAAATGCCGTCCGGACAGAGCCGCTTGGCCTGTGCAGTGGGCATGGCGGAGCGGACGCCAAACGTTCGCGCTTCATAGGAGCAGGTGGAAACGACGCCACGCCCTTCGGCCGACCCGCCGATGATCACCGGACGCCCGCGCAGTTCGGGCGCATCGCGCTGCTCGACCGATGCGAAAAATGCGTCCATGTCTAGGTGTAGAATCGTTCGTTCCATGCGCCATGCCCCCTCTTTTCCTTATTGATCCGATTTGATCCGAACAAGTGTTTCCTTTCTTCCAGCATAACAAAAAAACCGCTCCGACTCTAGTCGGAAACGGTTTTCCTCCAAATGTTTACAGCGCGAGACTCGACATGCCAAGTCATGGCCAGACGATCGATCGACACAGGCGGGACAGTGATCAGAGCAGCGTCTTACAGAACTCGGCCAGATAGGTGTAGGCCGTGTGGCGATCATCCAGCGACAGCACTTGCCTTCCCGGTCGCGGGTTGATGTCGAGCGGATAGAGGCGGCCCGCTTCGGTCAGCCCGATGTCGATGCCGAGAAAGGCCAGCGTCGGGCGCAGCGGGGTGAGCGCTTGGGCGGTCCGGACGGCGACCGCTTCGATCTGCTCGCGGCTGGGCATCGCGATGTGTTGTTGGCGCATCTCCGCCGCCAACCACCGAAGCGTCTCGGTGCGGCCACCTTGAGCCAAGTTGGTCACCGCCTGACCCGATTTGCCTACGCGTGGCACGGTCGCCACCGGGCGCCAGACTTTCTCGCCATCGCGAAAGAGCACGACGCGCAGGTCGATTTTGCTCCCCTCCGCTTCGACAAGGTCGAGTCCTTGCTGGATCAGGTGCCGTTCCTGCTGCAACCGTTTGGCGATCAGTTTGCGGAGCGCTGGAGCGCCAAGGGTCTGCCTGTGCTGTTCTGTCACGTCATAACGTCCGTCCGCTGTGCGACCGATGCGCGTCACGCCGCGCCCTTTAGAGCCGCGGGCAGGTTTGATGAACACGGTGGAATGACGGGCGAGCCAGTTTTCCACATCGTCCGATCGGCCCAGCACCGCCGTCTCCGGCAGGTAAGGCTGAAGCGGTGCAAACGCTGTGAGAGCGCGCCAAACGCCGCGCTTGTCGGGCAGTCGTGGGTTGACCACTGGGATATGATGTTGCTTTAAGGCTCGTTTGGCCAGCACATAGCGAGGGTCGGTGCGGGCGAGATGAACATACACTTGATCGACGACCACCGTGGGCAGCGGAGCCGTCCCGATGTGCCACGTCCCATCTGTACGCAGCCAGAAGCCGCGCATCGTGCGCTTATGAGGGGAGATGGCGTGCGGATGGAAAAAAAGCACCTGCCAATCGGCCGCGCGTCCTGCCGCTGCGAGCAGTTGCCAGGTCGGTGACAGCTTGCTTTTGGCATGGAATTTCGGGAGGTCGGTCGTCATCAGGCCGAGCAGAGGTTGGTTCAATCGGCTCACCCTCCTGTGCGGGGTTGCTCACCTATCTTATGAAAGAAAGCGGCACAGTGACTCACCATTTTCAAGCGACATCGTATACTTACAACAGCAGAAGGAACATGCTAACATAGAGAAAGCGGTTGGGGTGGGCAAGATTTTCCAACCACACAACAGGTTGTTGAACCGGTTAGTTTTGGGGAGGAATAAACAAGATGAACGATTATTTGGTACGCGCAACTGCACTCGATGGGAAACTGCGCGCGTTTGCATGTATAACGACAGAACTTGTCCGTGAGCTTTCGGACCGCAACAATGCGCTGGCGCTGGCCAGTGCCGCACTGGGCCGGACGGCGACGATGGCTGCGATCATGGGTGTGATGTTAAAAGGCAAAGAGACCGTAACCTTGCAGATTCGCGGGGATGGGCCGCTCGGTCGGATCGTAGCGACGGCAGACAGCGAAGGGCATGTGCGCGGCTATGTCGAGAACCCGCAGGTCGAACTGCCTCCGAACGACGGCATCGTCTTTGGCGATGTGGAAAAGCTCGACGTCGGCAGTGCAGTTGGTGAGGGGTTCCTTTTTGTCATCAAAGACCTGGGCTTGAAAGAACCGTATATCGGCTCGGTACCGCTGGCGACCGGAGAGATCGGCGACGATTTTCTCTATTACTTCGCGCAGTCCGAACAGACGCCGTCTGCGCTCGGTCTGGGCGTGTTGGTCGGCAAAGATCAAACGGTGACGCAAGCGGGCGGCTTCCTGTTGCAATTGCTGCCCGGTGTCTCTGACGAAGACATCGATTATATCGAAGATCAGATCAAGCAGTTCCCACACGTCACGACATTGCTCGAAAAAGGCCATACGCCAGAGCAGATTTTGCAGCGCTTGATTCCAGGCGAGGTCAATTTCAATGATAAAGTCGAGATCCGTTTCCAGTGCGACTGCTCACGCGATCGTTTTGCCCGCGGTCTGATCTCGCTCGGTGAAGCGGAACTGGTCAAGATTGTCGAAGAGGACAAGCAGGCCGAACTGTCCTGCCATTTCTGCGGCGAAGTCTACCATTTTAATGAGGCCGAACTGCTCGGGTTGGTCACAGATGCGAAGAGGGATTGACAGAAAAAGCCGTTCCGCGATAAACTGGAACCAACATACAGTATAATTCCAACTACAATACTTGGTTTTATATAAACAGGGGAGGTTTTTTTCATGCGTATTGCCAACAACATTGCAGAGCTGATCGGCCAGACGCCGATCGTGAAACTGAACACCATCGCAGGCCCGGATGATGCGGAGATCTATGTAAAGCTTGAATCGTTCAACCCAGGCGGTTCTGTAAAAGACCGCATCGCCTACTCGATGATCGTGGAAGCGGAAAAGGCTGGCGAAATCAAGCCGGGCGACACAATCGTCGAGCCGACTTCGGGCAACACTGGGATCGGTCTGGCGATGATTGCTGCAGCGAAAGGCTACCGTGCCGTGCTGGTCATGCCGGACACCATGTCGATCGAGCGTCGTAACCTGTTGCGCGCTTATGGTGCAGAACTCGTGCTCACGCCAGGATCGGAAGGCATGAAAGGTGCGATTGCCAAGGCTAAAGCGCTGAAAGAAGAAAATCCCTCTTGGTTCATTCCGCAACAGTTTGATAACCCGAACAACCCGAAGATCCACCGCGAAACGACCGCAGTTGAGATTCTCGAAGCGTTCGATGGCGAGCTGGATGCTTTTGTAGCAGGCGTTGGCACGGGCGGTACGATCACAGGCGTCGGTGAAGTGCTGAAAGGCAAGAATGCCAACATCAAGATCGTCGCGGTCGAGCCGTCCGCATCTCCGGTGCTTTCCGGTGGTGCGCCGGGCCCGCACAAGATCCAAGGGATCGGTGCAGGTTTCGTTCCGTCGATCATGAACACCGAGCAAGTCGATGAGATCGTCCAAGTGGACAACGAGATCGCATTCGAGTATGCGCGTCGTCTGGCGAAAGACGAAGGCATTCTCGTCGGCATCTCGACGGGCGGCAACGTGTACGCTGCACTGCAAATCGCGAAGAAGCTCGGCAAGGGCAAGAAAGTCCTGACCGTAGCTCCGTCTACCGGTGAGCGCTACCTGTCTACCGCACTGTTCCAGTTCGAGTAATCGATCGTTCCAACAAGCGCCATGAAGAGCGTTTTATAGAGCAGACAAATGCCCTTTGTTGCTTTGGCAACAGAAGGGCTTTGTTTGCAGTCCGAAAAGATTGCCGGCGGGCAATCTTTTTTTGTGTCATTTGCTATAATAAATAAAGTTTGGCAAGGGGGAATGGGAAACGTGAGATACAATCCGTATGTGATACATATTGAAAACGAAGCGCACCTGTACTCCGAG
The DNA here is from genome assembly GCF_002243515.1 of Tumebacillus algifaecis. Taxonomy (NCBI): domain Bacteria; kingdom Bacillati; phylum Bacillota; class Bacilli; order Caryophanales; family Alicyclobacillaceae; genus Tumebacillus; species Tumebacillus algifaecis. The sequence continues at coordinate 4,444,288 of NZ_CP022657.1, read as the reverse complement.
TTTCGCTTGGTCGGCTCCACAGAGGCCGGGAATCGGATCATGCTGAACAAAGGACGAGGTTTTGTGATTCGCATCGATCAGGTCAGTCTGAAGGCGGCCAACGTGTTGAAGCAAGAAATGCTGGCTCGCGGCGGCGATGCGGCTGTGCATCGCGATGTGGCCGGACTGACGGCTGGCGACTCCTCCATCGTGCTGATGGGCACCAAGCGGCAGTTTCTCGAAGTGATCGACAAATTGCGAATCCAGCCCTTCGGCCTCAAACAGCTCAGCGTTGAACTGGCCGAGGTTCTGAACCGATTTGAAGCCAAACGGCCACAGCGGCTGACCTTTGCCAATGATAGATTCACCTGGGAATTCGGAACCCGCACGTTGATCATGGGGATACTAAATGTCACTCCCGATTCGTTTTCCGATGGTGGGAGCTGGACCGATCTGGACAGGGCGGTCCAACATGCGCAAGAGATGATCGCAGCAGGTGCTGACATCCTCGACATCGGCGGCGAATCGACCCGCCCGGGCCATGCTCCGGTCGCAGCGGAGGAAGAGATGCAGAGGGTGATTCCGATCATCGAGCGTCTGTCGAAAGAGCTTGCGATCCCGATTTCGATCGATACTTATAAATCTGATGTGGCCAAAGCTGCGATCGAAGCGGGTGCGCACATCGTCAATGATGTTTGGGGTTTCAAAAAAGACCCGGAGATGGCCCGAGTCTGCGCAGAGCTGGACTGTCCGGTGATCTTGATGCACAACCGCGAGACACCCTATGAGCATGATGTGATCACAGGCGTCGTCCGCGACATCCGTGAGTCGATCGCGCTGGCCCGGGAGGCCGGGGTGCGCGAGGAAAACATCATCCTCGATCCGGGCATCGGATTTGGCAAGACGCATGAGCAAAATCTCTATCTGATGAAGCGGATGGACGATTTTAAGGGACTGGGCTATCCCGTTTTGCTCGGCACTTCCCGCAAATCGATGATCGGGAATGCACTCGACCTGCCAGTCACAGAACGCGTAGAAGGCACTGCGGCCACGGTGGCGCTTGGCATCGCCAAAGGTGTGGACATCGTCCGTGTGCATGATGTAAAAGAAATGGCGCGCGTCGCCCGCATGACCGACGCGATGGTGCGCTAGGCGAAGGAGAAGACCGACAATGGACGCGATCTATATTTCCGGCATGGAGTTTTACGGCTACCACGGCGTTTTGGAAGAGGAAAATCGGCTGGGGCAGCGCTTTTATGCCGATTTGGTTTTGTACACCTCGCTACAGGAAGCGGGGGAATCGGACGATCTGACCAAGACGGTCAATTATGCGGAAGCGTATGAGGAGATCAGACAGATCATGGACGGGGAGCCGGTGCAGTTGATCGAAACGCTGGCCGAGCGAATCGCCAAGCAGATGCTCACCTCGTTTTTGCGCGTGCAAAAGGTGCAGGTAAAAGTTACCAAGCCGATGCCGCCGATCGCAGGACTGCTGTCGGGCGTCGCGGTGGAGGTCATCCGTGAACGATAATCCGCTCCATACCGCCTACCTGTCGCTCGGTTCAAATCTGGGTGACCGCGAGCAGACTCTGCGCGAAGCCATCTTGCGTCTGGATCGACATCCCGATATTCGAGTGACTCAAATATCTTCGGTGTATGAGACCGCTCCGGTCGGGATGATCGCCCAACCCGATTTTCTGAACTTGGCTTTGGAAATCAAAACGTCACTCGATGCAAAAAAATTGCTGGAAATCACCAGTTCTACAGAATTAGACATGGGTCGTCAAAGGGATATGAAATGGGGACCTCGTACATTAGATATAGACATCCTGCTCATGGACAAGCAGGTCATGGACACGGCGGAGCTCATCTTACCACATCCCCGCATGGGGGAACGCGCATTTGTCCTACTACCGCTCGCTGAAATTGCAGGCGCCAAGGTTCACCCTGTGACGCAGCAAACCGTGTCAGACATGGCCAATCAGGTGGATGGGAAGGAAGGGGTCTTTCTATGTCAGATACGATTGGCAAGCGTTTGCGAGCCTTCCGAAAGCTGAAGAACCTCACCCAGCAGGAACTGGCTGACAAATTACACGTCTCCATCGCGATTGTCGGGGCGGTCGAGCGAGGCACCCGCATGCCTTCGCACGAGCTGTTGCGCTCCATTCATGCTGTGTTGGGTGTGACGGAACAAGAGCTGCGAGGCGAGACGCTAACAATTGGTGGTTGAGAAAAGCAGTTGACAGATGGTAAGATGAATGCATTAAGAATTCGGTGCGAGGCACAGACCGTCTGTCGGTCTGTGTTTTTCGCTGTCTATAGATTGGAGTGGTGTTTCATGTTGAAGATCGGAAATGTAGAGCTGGAGAACAATGTGATCTTGGCGCCGATGGCTGGGGTCTGTAACCCGTCTTTTCGCGTTTTGGCTAAAGAGATGGGTGCAGGTATGGTCTGTGCGGAGATGGTGGCAACGAAAGCTTTGCAGCATGGCAACGCGAAAACCCGCTCCATGCTGACGATTCTGCCTGAGGAAAAACCGGTGTCGATGCAGTTGATGGGCTGTGACGCAGAATCGATGCGCATCGCAGCTGAGCTTGTCGCAGAGACCGATGCGGCGATTGTCGATATCAACATGGGCTGCCCGGCGAACAAAGTGCACAAGGCAGGCTCTGGGGCGGCTCTTGCCCGCGACCCGGAAAATGCGGCGCGCATCGTGGAAGCGGTGGTCAAGGCGGTGCCGAACAAGCCGGTGACGGTCAAGTTCCGCAAAGGGTGGGATGATGACAACATCAATGCGGTCGAAGTGGCTAAAGCGGTCGAGCAGGCCGGGGCGCGCGCTGTAGCGGTGCACGGACGCACGGCGAAACAGATGTATCAAGGACATGCGGACTGGAGCATCATCTCGGCGGTGAAAGCTGCGGTCAGCATTCCGGTGATCGGCAATGGGGATGTGACCTCGCCGCAGAAAGCGGTTCAACTTTTGAAAGAGACGGGCTGCGACGGTGTGATGATCGGCCGCGGTTCGCTTGGTAACCCGTGGATTTTCCGAGCGGTCACGCACTACATGGCGACGGGAGAAGAACTGCCGATGCCGACCGCTGAAGAACGCATCCGCGTTGCGTTGCGTCACACCGACTTGCTGGTCGATGAAAAGGGCGAGTATGTAGGGACGCGGGAAATGCGCAAACACATCGCGTGGTACACGAAAGGTCTGCGCGATTCGAACCAGTTCCGCGATAAGATCAATCTGATCGAAACTTCGCAATCGTTAAAAGAGGCGTTGAACGACTATTATGAGTATCTGGTGCGGCACGAAGCGCAGGAAGTGTTGATCTAGAATTGTTGATCTACATGTAAGACGGATAAAATGCCGAGGGGCTGTCTAAATCGAACGCTTGCTGGAGAGGATGAAAGAGAGGATTTCGAGGTGATCTTGGGAGGCGCTTGCCAACGGAGGGAGCGAGTTCCGCATTGCCAGGGAAGATTTTCGAGACTTTTCCAGCAGGGGGTTCGAAACGTGAAACACGTGGTCAGCGTCTCCCTCGGTTCTTCGTCGCGCAATCATAAGGTGATCATCCGTTTGTTCGGGCAAGAAGTGCTCATCGAACGGCTTGGTACCGATGGCGATCGTCAGAAAGTGATCGCGGCGATTCAAAGCTTGGACGGACAGGTTGATGCGTTCGGAATGGGCGGCATCGACCGCTACATATATGTGAACAATCGCAGATACACGTTTCGAGAAGCGGAAGAGATTGCAAGTTATGCCAAGCGCTCGCCGATCGTGGACGGTTCCGGTTTGAAAAATTCGCTGGAGCGTCATGTGGTGCATCTGCTTGCTGATCACCCTTTGATCCGGCTGCGCGGCAAAAAGGTGTTGCTCGTCTCAGGTGTTGACCGATTTGGCATGGCCGAGGCTTTGGTGGCGATCGATTGTGTCGTGCTGTTTGGCGATTTGATGTTCGGACTTGGTTTGCCGCTTTCGATCCGCTCGCTCAAGGGTCTGGATCGTGCGGCACGGATGATCGCCCCGCTGATCACCCGCTTGCCGATTCGTTTTCTGTATCCGACGGGGGACAAGCAACAGGAGATTCAAGAGAAATTTGCCAAACACTATCGCGAGGCCGACGTGATCGCTGGGGATTTTCATTTTATTCGGCGTCATCTGCCGAAGCGGCTCGATGGGAAGATCGTGTTGACGAACACGGTGACGCAGGACGATGTCGAGCTGTTGCGAGCGCGCGGTGTCAAGCATTTGGTGACGACGACGCCCGATTTGGAGGGACGGAGTTTCGGTACGAATGTGATCGAGGCGCTGCTCATTGCGATTCAGGAAAGCCGTCAGGAGTTGGCTCCGGTGCAGTATCTGGCCCTGCTCGACAAGACTGGGTTTGTACCGCGAATTGAAACGTTGACAAGTCGAGTGTGAAGCAACTATAATCTTTTGAAAGATATGTTTTATGAAATAAAAAAGAGCACTGTCGACGAGGACGGTTGACAGTGTTTTTCTTATAATCTTTTGTTCACCGAAAATTATGTCATTTTTTGAAAAAAGGGAGCTGGTATCTGATGTTGGAGAAACAAACGCTGCTCACCCAAGGTGGGCTTTTGAAATTAGAAGAAGAGCTGGACCATCTGAAGTCGGTGAAACGGCGCGTAGTCGCAGAGCGCATTCAAGTGGCGATCAGTTATGGGGATATCAGTGAAAACTCGGAGTATGAAGATGCGAAAAACGAGCAGGCTTTTATTGAAGGCAGGATCATGACGCTGGAGAAAATGTTGCGCAATGCTCAGATCATCAGGGATGAGGACGTGGTGGTCGGTGCGGTCGGCGTCGGCTCGCGCGTGGTGATCAAGGATCTCGAATTTGGCGATGTGATGGACTACATGATCGTCGGAAGTGCGGAGGCAGATCCGACAGAGAACAAGATTTCAAATGAATCTCCGGTCGGTCGGGCTTTACTTGGACGGGTGATTGGCGATAAGATTGAAGTTAATGTACCCGCAGGTATGATCGAATATGAGATACTCGAAATCAAAAAATAGAATTTATCGGAGTTGAGAGCACATGTCAGCAGAACAACAGCAGTCCACGTCCACGCTCGAAATGAGCGAGCAGATGCAGGTGCGCCGCGAGAAATTGCAGGCCCTGTACGACAAAGGGATCGAACCGTGGGGCAAGCGCTTTGATGCGACCCATACTTCTTCGGAGATCTTGGCCTTTGGTGAAGAGAAGACGAAGGAAGAATTGGCGGAAATCGGCCAACCGGTGAAGATCGCTGGGCGGATCATGCTCAAGCGCGGCCAAGGGAAGGCTGCTTTTTCGCATATTCAGGACGCAGCAGGTCGTGTGCAGATCTACGTGAAAAAAGACACGGTTGGCGAAGAGTCTTACGATCTGTTTGATAAAATGGACATTGGCGATTTCGTGGCGGTGGAAGGTACGATTTTCAAAACGAACAAAGGGGAAGTGTCGGTCAATGTATCGGCGCTGGAACTGATGTCGAAAGCACTGCGCCCGTTGCCTGACAAGCATGCCGGTCTGAAAGATGTCGAACAGCGCTATCGTCAGCGCTATGTCGATCTGATCGTCAATCCGGATGTGCGTGAAACGTTTGTGATGCGTTCGAAGATCATTCAGGCAATGCGCCATTTCTTTGACGGACAGGGTTTCTTGGAAGTAGAAACGCCGACGATGCATGCGATTGCGGGCGGTGCGGCGGCGCGACCGTTCATTACGCACCACAATGCACTCGATATGGAACTCTATATGCGGATCGCCTTGGAGCTCCATCTGAAGCGTTTGATCGTAGGCGGTTTGGAGCGCGTGTATGAAATTGGCCGCGTGTTCCGTAACGAAGGGGTGTCCACTCGTCACAACCCAGAGTTTACGATGATGGAACTGTATATGGCGTATGGGGATTACACCGATATTATGACGCTGACGGAGAACTGCGTGGCGTATTGTGCCGAGCAAGTGCTCGGAACGACGAAGATCGAGTACCAAGGCGTGGAAGTGGATTTGACGCCGCAGTGGAAGCGTATTTCGATGGTCGATGCGGTCAAAGAAGAAAGCGGAGTTGACTTCTCGCAAGTGCATTCGGACGAAGAGGCGCATGCGTTGGCGAAGCAGCACAAGGTCCCCGTGGAGAAGGCGTGGAAAGTCGGACATATCCTGAACGCATTCTTTGAGGAGTTTGTGGAGGCGAAGCTGATCCAGCCGACATTTATTACCGGGCAGCCGGTGGAGATCTCTCCTTTGGCGAAGAAAAATCCGGAAGATCCGCGCTATACGGATCGCTTCGAGCTGTTTATTGTGGGGCGTGAACATGCGAACGCGTTTACCGAATTGAACGATCCGATCGACCAGCGCGAGCGTTTTGAAGCGCAGTTGGTGGAGAAGGAGCAAGGAAACGACGAGGCGCATGAGATGGATGAAGACTACATTCAAGCGCTCGAATACGGCATGCCGCCGACCGGAGGACTGGGGATCGGCGTGGACCGTCTGGTGATGCTTTTGACCAATCAGCCGTCGATTCGTGACGTGCTGCTGTTCCCGCATATGAGACACAACTAGGAGTGAGAGGACCTAGCCTTCGGGCTAGGTCCTTTTTTTGTTGGTGAGAGGTGAGAGGTGAGAGGTGAGAGGTGAGAGGTGAGAGGTGAGAGGTGAGAGGTGAGAGGTGAGAGGTGAGAGGTGAGAGGTGAGAGGTGAGAGGTGAGAGGTGAGAGGTGAGAGGTGAGAGGTGAGAGGTGAGAGGTGAGAGGTGAGAGGTGAGAGGTGAGAGGTGAGAGGTGAGAGGTGAGAGGTG
>NZ_CP022657.1:4427500-4432500 GCF_002243515.1 Tumebacillus algifaecis | reverse complement strand
GTGGGCGCAGGAAGTTTGAGAGGAGTTGTCCTTAGTACGAGAGGACCGGGATGAACCGACCGCTGGTGTCCCAGTTGTGGTGCCAACCGCATCGCTGGGTAGCTATGTCGGGAAGGGATAAGCGCTGAAAGCATCTAAGCGCGAAGCCCACCTCAAGATAAGACTTCCCACACGGTCAACGTGGTAAGACCCCTTGTAGAAGACAAGGTTGATAGGCTGGAGGTGGAAGCGCCGCGAGGCGTGTAGCTGACCAGTACTAATCGGTCGAGGGCTTATCCTAAGTAGTTCAAAACTCACAATCATTTCGCATCCAGTTTTCAGGGAACACACAGCGGTAGATCGGTTAGAAGCCGCGACGTCCTGTCGCAACGCTGATCGACTGTACGTCTAGTGGTAATGTCGTGGAGGTCACACCTGTTCCCATCCCGAACACAGAAGTTAAGCTCCACAGAGCCAATGGTACTTGGACCGCAGGGTCCTGGGAGAGTAGGACGTCGCTAGGCAAAGAGGGAAAGACTCGATCTTCTAAGATCGGGTCTTTTTTGATGTTGTCTGATGAGTATATAGAAACAGTGCCGAGTTCGAAGCGAAGCGAAGAACCACCGGAGCGAAAGCGGAAGTATGGTACTTGGACCGCAGGGTCATGGGGGGTTGGATGTCGCTAGGCAAAGATGAGGGCCCTGTTCGATGAACGTGGTCTTTTTTTGTTATCAATTTTGCCATTGAAGAAGCGGATAACGCCGAGCAATAGGAGTTCATTTCAATGAAGTGGGTCGTTCTTCGTTGTCCAAGGTGAATAAATGTTAGCACCACGTTCAAAGCGGAGCGCAGAGCCTTGGATCATAAAGTGATCTCCTGAGACCTTTTATTCCAATTGCTTTGCATTTAGAACGCCGAGATGGAAAATGTGGGACTCAGTTCATTGAATTTTTGTCATCCGAGATCAATCGAAGAGCAGAGTCGCATGCGGGCCCTATGGAACGGGTTTTTATGAGGCCGGCTCAATGAACGAGGTTCGATTACGTAAGGGATTTCAGAATGTAGTAGCTCGGCCGCGTCAGGTAGGAGTAACCCAAGCGGGAAGGGGGATATAGAACATATGGTCCTGAAAAACTGAAACAGTAGGACGGTGTAGGGGGGATCAAAAAGTCCGAGTGCCATGAAACGGCTCTTTTTTGTGTGGGAAGGTCAAATGAAGTAGTTCCTCCGTTCAAAGCGGGGTGGTGTAGTGGATCTCGCTAGTCTTAGAATCCAAAAAAGGAATATGTACAGAGAACGTCGCGCGCTCGGCGTGAAGGATGCAGCATGGCTGAAGCTGGCCATTTCCATTCATAAAAAGCAGGCACATGACAGCAAAAAACGTCAAGAGTTTTCCACTTCCTTCTAGTATGATTCAAATAGGAGGTGGAGTCATGTACGTCATAGATCGCATGCAAAAGACGATTAACTACATCGAAGAACATATGCTATCTGACATCGCTCTGACCGACTTGGCAGAAGTGGCTGGTTATTCAGCTTATCACTTTCACCGCCTGTTTCAAATGACGGTGGGCATAGCGGTGATGACCTATATTAAGAATCGGAGACTCGACTTTGCCGCAAACGAATTGATCCGGACCAACCGCAAGATCCTAGATATCGCCTTGGCGTACGGTTTTGGGTCGCATGAGACGTTTACAAGAGCCTTCAAGCGCGCCTATCAAATCACACCGGGGGAGTATCGCAAACAAGGCCGTTATGTACAGGTCTTCCCGCGTGTAGACCTGGAGATTTCAAGTCTCCATTCCACAGGAGGAATTCAAATGACACCTACCATGCTCAACAAACAGGAAATCAAAGTGCTTGGCTATCTGGTACGCATTGAACAAAACGATGAACAAGGAAACAACATCCCTGCGTTCTGGCAGCGCTACATCCGAGAAGGGCTGGGGCACACGATCCCGAATCCGATCAACACAGATGTCGAATATGGCGTATGTGTTGATTACAACAGCGAGACGGGCGATTGCAGCTACTTGATCGGCATGGAAGTAGCAGAAGCTCCTACTTTACCGGAGGGAAGCGAACTCGCCTACCGCGTCATTCCGGCTGCTAGCTATGCGGTCTTTACCACGGCGCCTGTCTCCGATGAGAATTTCCCCGAGACGATCCAGCGAACGTGGGGCGCGATCTTTGATGAATGGCTTCCTACCTCGGGCTATAAAGTGGCCACCACCCCTGATTTTGAACTGTATGACGAGCGTTGTGCGATCCCGGATGCAAAGCAGATGGATATCTACCTCCCGATCGAAAAGGCATAAAGGAGATCGCAGAGAAAGGCGCAGCTAAGCATTTGGTTGCGTCTTTTTTTCTTCACCTAACACATATGAAAAAAGAAGCAATCAGTGTCCAAGCAGGAGTGAACAGTGGCTGAAATCACAGTTTGTCGATTTTTGTCGAAAAAAAGTGATTGTGCAGAGAGCTTGTCCATGATATTATAAGTCCTGTCGCCGCGAGAGATGCGGTTTACAAAACATGAACGATGCAACATGGAGAGATACCAAAGTGGCCAACTGGGGCGGACTGTAAATCCGTTGCGAAAGCTTCGAAGGTTCGAATCCTTCTCTCTCCACCATAGTGAGCCATTAGCTCAGTTGGTAGAGCAACTGACTTTTAATCAGTGGGTCGAAGGTTCGAGTCCTTCATGGCTCACCACTTTCACAAAAGAATAGATGTGCCCATAGCTCAGCTGGATAGAGCGTTTGACTACGAATCAAAAGGCCGGGAGTTCGAATCTCTCTGGGCACGCCATTTATTTTGGGGGTATAGCTCAGTTGGTAGAGCACCTGCCTTGCAAGCAGGGGGTCAGCGGTTCGAATCCGCTTATCTCCACCAATGTTCCTCGATAGCTCAGTTGGTAGAGCGCCCGACTGTTAATCGGATGGTCACAGGTTCGAGTCCTGTTCGGGGAGCCAGATACGCCTTTTTAGCTCAGTAGGTAGAGCGCATCCATGGTAAGGATGAGGTCATCGGTTCGATTCCGGTAAAAGGCACCATTGTATGGCTCGTTGGAGAAGCGGCTTAACTCACCGCCCTTTCAAGGCGGCATTCACGGGTTCGAATCCCGTACGAGTCACCATTTTGGAGGTTTAGCTCAGCTGGGAGAGCATCTGCCTTACAAGCAGAGGGTCGGCGGTTCGATCCCGTCAACCTCCACCATCTTTACGGAGCTGTGGTGTAGTGGCCTAACATGCCCGCCTGTCACGCGGGAGACCGCGGGTTCGAATCCCGTCAGCTCCGCCACTTTTTGTACAACCCAATATGGCTCGGTAGCTCAGTCGGTAGAGCAGAGGACTGAAAATCCTCGTGTCGGCGGTTCGATTCCGTTCCGAGCCACCAACTTAGAAAGACCTGATCTTAATTGATCGGGTCTTTTTTTTATCCGGTCATGCGCGTGCGGGAACAAAAACGTTAGAAAAATGGAGTTTGAGTGGGAAGCGAGTTTCTCAGCAAGGGCTATCGTTTCGTTTTGTTTGGGACTGAGGGTGGAGGCGATCAACGGGGCGTGATAAGGTAACTCTTGTCGCCGCGAGCGATACGAACGAATGCGATTCGGACATGCAGGTTACTGATTGCACACAGCAGTCGAAATCAGATTGATGATGAAAAAGTTTCTAGTTGACTTCTTGTGATGGAGCATGTTATATTAACACCTGTCGCCGCGAGAGATACGCGGTTGACGCGAGAAACAAACCGATTGATCCTTGAAAACTAAACGAGTGTTACAGAGATCTGATGCGAGTCAAGATACAAACTTTTTCAACTTTTATTGAGAGTTTGATCCTGGCTCAGGACGAACGCTGGCGGCGTGCCTAATACATGCAAGTCGAGCGGACCGGAGGGAGCTTGCTCCCAAAGGTTAGCGGCGGACGGGTGAGTAACACGTGGGCAATCTGCCCGACAGACTGGGATAACGCTTGGAAACGAGTGCTAATACCGGATAAGCGATTTCCTCGCATGAGGAGATCGAGAAAGAAGCTTTCGCTTCACTGTCGGATGAGCCCGCGGCGCATTAGCTAGTTGGTGAGGTAACGGCTCACCAAGGCGACGATGCGTAGCCGACCTGAGAGGGTGATCGGCCACACTGGGACTGAGACACGGCCCAGACTCCTACGGGAGGCAGCAGTAGGGAATCTTCCACAATGGGCGCAAGCCTGATGGAGCAACGCCGCGTGAATGATGAAGGCCTTCGGGTTGTAAAATTCTGTCTTCTGTGAAGAACAAGTGTGAGAAGGGAATGCTCACACCCTGACGGTAACAGAGGAGGAAGCCCCGGCTAACTACGTGCCAGCAGCCGCGGTAATACGTAGGGGGCAAGCGTTGTCCGGAATCACTGGGCGTAAAGCGCGCGCAGGCGGCCATCTGCGTCCGGGGTGAAAGCCCAAGGCTCAACCTTGGGACTGCCTTGGATACGGGATGGCTTGAGGATCGGAGAGGCAAGGGGAATTCCACGTGTAGCGGTGAAATGCGTAGAGATGTGGAGGAACACCTGTGGCGAAGGCGCCTTGCTGGCCGATTTCTGACGCTGAGGCGCGAAAGCGTGGGGAGCAAACAGGATTAGATACCCTGGTAGTCCACGCCGTAAACGATGAGTGCTAGGTGTTGGGGGGTACCACCCTCAGTGCCGAAGCTAACGCATTAAGCACTCCGCCTGGGGAGTACGGTCGCAAGACTGAAACTCAAAGGAATTGACGGGGGCCCGCACAAGCAGTGGAGCATGTGGTTTAATTCGAAGCAACGCGAAGAACCTTACCAAGACTTGACATCCCGCTGACCGGTTTAGAGATAGACCTTCCCTTCGGGGCAGCGGTGACAGGTGGTGCATGGTTGTCGTCAGCTCGTGTCGTGAGATGTTGGGTTAAGTCCCGCAACGAGCGCAACCCCTAAATTGTGTTGCCATCATTCAGTTGGGCACTCACAATTGACTGCCGGTGACAAACCGGAGGAAGGCGGGGATGACG
>NZ_CP022657.1:4417500-4422500 GCF_002243515.1 Tumebacillus algifaecis | reverse complement strand
AGCCGACAGCCAATCTCGATCCGTTCGTAGCCCGCGTGATGATGGAAGAAATATCGGCGGTGCTGGATGACGGGGAGAAGACGGTCGTGTTCGCGACGCACGTGATGGAGGAAGTAAGAAAGTTTGCCGACTATGTGGCGTTTCTCGATCGAGGCAAGCTACTCGGGTATTTTGAGAAAGACGAAATTCTAGACAGTTGGAAGGAACTCTGGGTCGAGTGCACGGCCGAAGCGGCTCGGCTGATCCCTGGTGTGGTTTCGGCCGAAGGACGGGGGCCAGTGCGAGTGATCACCTCGGCGCGGGCGACGACCGAAAAAGCGTTCCGAGCGCAAGGAGTTACCGTGCTGAAAGTGCATAACCTAGAACTGGATGAAATTTTCTCAGAATTGATGAAGCAGCACGACGCGGGGAGGAGATAAGCATGTGGCAAGAGGCATGGAGACTGATCAGGCATGATTTGCAGCGTGCTTGGTGGAACTATTTGCTGGTCATGGTTCTGTCACTGTTCTTTGGGGCTTGGACAACGCTGATGCTTCGTGGCTTGACAACCGGTTATTCGCCCGATCGCTATTTGCTCGATTTTTACTTCTTAGCAGTCGTGCCGATCATCGGGTGTCCGTGGTACACCGGAAAGTATTCGGAGCGCACACAAAAGCAGTTGCGGTTTTATCGATCACTGCCGATTTCGGTAAGCGGCGTGGTGTTGAGCCGAATTTTGACGGTGGTGTTGCGGGCGGTGTCAAATGCGCTTGTCATGTTCGGAGCGTTGTACGCATTTTCTCCTGAACTGCGTGCAATGCTGACTCCGCTGGAATTTCTATGGTTTGCGTTGATCTGGTTTGGATATGGGCTGGCCTTATCATTGTGGTATACATATTGGGAGATGAACTCAGGTAGCCAACTGAAGTTTTGGCTGTACTCGTCATGGTATGTGGTGCTGTGGGTCGGTATGTGTCTGCTGTGGTGGCTGGTGTTCGACGTGCTGGTGTTGTCGTCGGTCATCGAGTTGGCGCGGTCGTTTGGCTGGGTGGCCGGACTCGGTTCCCTTGTGCTTGGCGGGCTCGTTACTGTGTATTGGTGGAAACTGGCCAAATCGAATTTGGAAAAGAGGCCGTTGTTCTAAAAATTAGCTGGGAGGGAAAGCGCATGATCGAAGTAAAAGGTGTGACCAAGACGTTTGGTGATTTTACGGCGGTGAAGGATCTTTCATTTACTGCGCAGCGAGGTGAAGTGGTCGGATTGCTTGGGGAAAACGGGGCTGGTAAGACGACGACGCTGCGTATGATCTCCACCGTGCTCAAACCTGTGCAAGGCAGCATCGCGGTGGACGGGATGGACACGATCCGCAACGCGGAGGAAGTGCGCAAGAAGGTCGGCATTCTGTTTGGCGGGGAGACCGGATTGTACGATCGGTTGACGGCGCGGGAGAACATCGCATATTTCGGCAAGCTGTACGGCTTGGAGAAGCCGATGATCGAGCAGCGCACAGCAAACTTGGCGAAGCGTTTTGATATGGAGAGATATTTGGATAAGCGTGTGGGCGGCTTCTCGAAAGGGATGAAGCAAAAAGTGGCAATTGCGCGGTCGCTGATTCACGACCCGAGTGTGGTGCTATTCGATGAGCCGACGTCTGGGCTCGATATCACCTCTGCGAATGTGATTCGGCAGTTGCTGGGCGAGTTTAAGCAGGAAGGACGCACGGTGATCTTCTCCTCGCACATCATGAGCGAAGTAGAGCGACTGTGCGATCGAGTGGTGATTTTGCATCGCGGGACGTTGCAATATAACGGGACGTTGGATGCGCTGTACGAACAAAGCGGGACGAAAGATCTCGACCGCATTTTTATGGAAATGGTAGGTGAAGGTCGATGAAATTTTCGCAAGTGTGGATCGTTTTACAAAAGGAAATCACCGATCTGTTGCGGGATCGGAAGACGTGGGTGACTTCCGTCTTGCTGCCGTTGCTGTTGATTCCGGGTTTGATGATCTTGATCGCCAAAATGCAGGCCGGGACGGAAGAAGCGGCGCGCAATCACATTCCGATTGCAGTGATCGGACAGCAGGCGGAAGTGGAAAAGGCGATTACGTCCTATGAAGGGATTGAAGTGGTGAAAACGGACGATCCCAAGCAGGCGCTGGCTGATGGTGAAGTGCGGGCTGTTGTGGAGATCGATGAGCAGTTTGCGCAAAAAGTGCAAGCGAAACAGCCTGCGACGGTGAACATTTTGTACAATCCAGCGGAACAGAAGTCATCGATTGCACAAGGTGTATTAAAAGGTCTGCTCGATGGGTTGGAGCAACAATTGATGGCACAGCGGCTGGCTGAGTTGAACATTTCCGCCGAAGCGATCAAGCCGTTGGATGTGCAGACGGTGGATGTCTCGACCGATGATCAGAAGGCCGGATCATTCCTCGGCTTTATCGTACCGCTGTTGTTGATCGTATCCTGTGTGACGGGCGCCCTGCCGGCGGCGACCGATCTGATGGCTGGTGAAAAGGAGCGCGGGACGCTTGAGGCTTTGCTGACCACTCCGGTCAATGGGATGGCAATTTTGACGGGGAAATTGATCACGACATCGCTGATGGGCTTCGTTTCGGCGATTGCGTCAACGATCGCGATGGTGATCGCAGCGAAAATCTTGCCGAGCGTGCTCGGCGGGGAGGCTGACGGATTTGGGCTGTCTCTGTCGTTCTTGTCAGCTGGCAACGTGGCGCTGATGCTGGTCATGCTGCTCGGTCTCGCGGTGATGTTTGCTTCCCTGATGTTGTGTGTTTCATCGCTGGCTAAGTCATTTAAGGAAGCACAAACGTACCTGGCGCCGTTCATGATCGTGGCGATGGTACCGGTCTATGCAACGATGTTCACCTCCCCGCAGGATGCGCCTTTGTCTTATTACTTCCTGCCGGTGGTAAATGCGACCATGATGGTCAAGGAGCTGTTGTATGGGACTGTCGATTTCACGCACATTACCTACGTGCTCGGCAGTACGTTGCTCTATGCAGCAATTGCTGTTGGCGTAGCCTCGAAGCTCTTCCGCAGAGAAGGATTGATCGTAAAAGGGTAGTGTTCCGTTTCGAATCGTTATGAATGAAGACTCGGTCTCGCGTTTGTGAGACCGAGTCTTTTTGCGTAGAGGCTCGTTGAATACGATCAGGAATCGAAGCTGAAGCGTTATTGTGTCCCATACTGGTAATAGGAGTTCGAATTTGTTTTCGTTTGTTTCGGATGTTTGTTTGTGTTGTTGTCTGCGGGCGTGATAAGATAGTTCTTGTCGCCGCAAGACAGCGCGATGATAAAAAAAGAAAACTTACCAGTTGACTTTATGGTTTCCGATGTGGTAAGTTAATATGCGTCGCCTCGAGCGACAAATATTGATAGCCCAACGAAGAACGTGACTTCTAGTCGTAACGTTGGACATTGAACAGATTGATCCTTGAAAACTAAACGAGTGTTACAGAGATCTGATGCGAGTCAAGATACAAACTTTTTCAACTTTTATTGAGAGTTTGATCCTGGCTCAGGACGAACGCTGGCGGCGTGCCTAATACATGCAAGTCGAGCGGACTGGAGGGAGCTTGCTCCCAAAGGTTAGCGGCGGACGGGTGAGTAACACGTGGGCAATCTGCCCGACAGACTGGGGTAACGCTTGGAAACGAGTGCTAATACCGGATAAGCGATTCCCTCGCATGAGGAGATCGAGAAAGAAGCTTTCGCTTCACTGTCGGATGAGCCCGCGGCGCATTAGCTAGTTGGTGAGGTAACGGCTCACCAAGGCGACGATGCGTAGCCGACCTGAGAGGGTGATCGGCCACACTGGGACTGAGACACGGCCCAGACTCCTACGGGAGGCAGCAGTAGGGAATCTTCCACAATGGGCGCAAGCCTGATGGAGCAACGCCGCGTGAATGATGAAGGCCTTCGGGTTGTAAAATTCTGTCTTCTGTGAAGAACAAGTGTGAGAAGAGAATGCTCACACCCTGACGGTAACAGAGGAGGAAGCCCCGGCTAACTACGTGCCAGCAGCCGCGGTAATACGTAGGGGGCAAGCGTTGTCCGGAATCACTGGGCGTAAAGCGCGCGCAGGCGGCCATCTGCGTCCGGGGTGAAAGCCCAAGGCTCAACCTTGGGACTGCCTTGGATACGGGATGGCTTGAGGATCGGAGAGGCAAGGGGAATTCCACGTGTAGCGGTGAAATGCGTAGAGATGTGGAGGAACACCTGTGGCGAAGGCGCCTTGCTGGCCGATTTCTGACGCTGAGGCGCGAAAGCGTGGGGAGCAAACAGGATTAGATACCCTGGTAGTCCACGCCGTAAACGATGAGTGCTAGGTGTTGGGGGGTACCACCCTCAGTGCCGAAGCTAACGCATTAAGCACTCCGCCTGGGGAGTACGGTCGCAAGACTGAAACTCAAAGGAATTGACGGGGGCCCGCACAAGCAGTGGAGCATGTGGTTTAATTCGAAGCAACGCGAAGAACCTTACCAAGACTTGACATCCCGCTGACCGGTTTAGAGATAGACCTTCCCTTCGGGGCAGCGGTGACAGGTGGTGCATGGTTGTCGTCAGCTCGTGTCGTGAGATGTTGGGTTAAGTCCCGCAACGAGCGCAACCCCTAAATTGTGTTGCCATCATTCAGTTGGGCACTCACAATTGACTGCCGGTGACAAACCGGAGGAAGGCGGGGATGACGTCAAATCATCATGCCCCTTATGTCTTGGGCTACACACGTGCTACAATGGGCGGTACAAAGGGTTGCGAGGCCGCGAGGCGGAGCCAATCCCAAAAAGCCGCTCACAGTTCGGATTGCAGGCTGCAACTCGCCTGCATGAAGCTGGAATTGCTAGTAATCGCGGATCAGCATGCCGCGGTGAATTCGTTCCCGGGCCTTGTACACACCGCCCGTCACACCATGGGAGTTGGCAACACCCGAAGCCGGTGAGGTAACCGTAAGGAGCCAGCCGTCTAAGGTGGGGTCGATGACTGGGGTGAAGTCGTAACA
>NZ_CP022657.1:4410000-4412500 GCF_002243515.1 Tumebacillus algifaecis | reverse complement strand
TGAATCCAGCGTTCCCCAGGCAAGTCGTTGTAAACGATAGTATGCAACTCGATCTCAGGCAGGGAATCCGAATGGATCTCCCCATTTGGAAAATCATCTCGGCTCAATTTGCCCGCTTGGGAGCCCTCCGACATGACGACTTCATAGGCGCGAAGGATCGAACTTTTTCCAGCGTTGTTGGGACCGACGAGCACGACGATATCATCCAGTTCGATTTCGACGGGTGTCTGCCCGATACTGCGGAAGTTTTTAATGATCAGTTTGCTGAGGCGTGGGCGTGTCATAAGTAGAACCTCCTAAGTGGTGTTGATAGAAGTAGTATCGCCAAGATCTGTGTAGAAAAATCGGAGTGTTAGCAAATATCGAGTGGGCGGTAAGAGTTTTTGGCGAGTAACTGTTCAAATGGCGTGGATTGAAAACTGGATAGCAGTGCGGAAGTGCAGAGCAGTAACTTGATGTTTGCTGGACAGGGAAGAGGCTCTTAGACGAGGGAACCGATATGAATCGACAACGTTGGGTAGGATAATCAAGCAAGAAAACAAAAAATGTAGATTGTCCGTGCTGAATTGAGAAATCGATGAAATTTGTTTAGTATTCTTCCAAAATGATGAAAAGTCGAGTTGAGACATGCCATCCAGCCATGATAAGATAGCTCTTGTCGCCGCGAGAGGCAAGCGGTTGACGCGAGAAACAAACCGATTGATCCTTGAAAACTAAACGAGTGTTACAGAGATCTGATGCGAGTCAAGATACAAACTTTTTCAACTTTTATTGAGAGTTTGATCCTGGCTCAGGACGAACGCTGGCGGCGTGCCTAATACATGCAAGTCGAGCGGACTGGAGGGAGCTTGCTCCCAAAGGTTAGCGGCGGACGGGTGAGTAACACGTGGGCAATCTGCCCGACAGACTGGGATAACGCTTGGAAACGAGTGCTAATACCGGATAAGCGATCCCCTCGCATGAGGGGATCGAGAAAGAAGCTTTCGCTTCACTGTCGGATGAGCCCGCGGCGCATTAGCTAGTTGGTGAGGTAACGGCTCACCAAGGCGACGATGCGTAGCCGACCTGAGAGGGTGATCGGCCACACTGGGACTGAGACACGGCCCAGACTCCTACGGGAGGCAGCAGTAGGGAATCTTCCACAATGGGCGCAAGCCTGATGGAGCAACGCCGCGTGAATGATGAAGGCCTTCGGGTTGTAAAATTCTGTCTTCTGTGAAGAACAAGTGTGAGAAGAGAATGCTCACACCCTGACGGTAACAGAGGAGGAAGCCCCGGCTAACTACGTGCCAGCAGCCGCGGTAATACGTAGGGGGCAAGCGTTGTCCGGAATCACTGGGCGTAAAGCGCGCGCAGGCGGCCATCTGCGTCCGGGGTGAAAGCCCAAGGCTCAACCTTGGGACTGCCTTGGATACGGGATGGCTTGAGGATCGGAGAGGCAAGGGGAATTCCACGTGTAGCGGTGAAATGCGTAGAGATGTGGAGGAACACCTGTGGCGAAGGCGCCTTGCTGGCCGATTTCTGACGCTGAGGCGCGAAAGCGTGGGGAGCAAACAGGATTAGATACCCTGGTAGTCCACGCCGTAAACGATGAGTGCTAGGTGTTGGGGGGTACCACCCTCAGTGCCGAAGCTAACGCATTAAGCACTCCGCCTGGGGAGTACGGTCGCAAGACTGAAACTCAAAGGAATTGACGGGGGCCCGCACAAGCAGTGGAGCATGTGGTTTAATTCGAAGCAACGCGAAGAACCTTACCAAGACTTGACATCCCGCTGACCGGTTTAGAGATAGACCTTCCCTTCGGGGCAGCGGTGACAGGTGGTGCATGGTTGTCGTCAGCTCGTGTCGTGAGATGTTGGGTTAAGTCCCGCAACGAGCGCAACCCCTAAATTGTGTTGCCATCATTCAGTTGGGCACTCACAATTGACTGCCGGTGACAAACCGGAGGAAGGCGGGGATGACGTCAAATCATCATGCCCCTTATGTCTTGGGCTACACACGTGCTACAATGGGCGGTACAAAGGGTTGCGAGGCCGCGAGGCGGAGCCAATCCCAAAAAGCCGCTCACAGTTCGGATTGCAGGCTGCAACTCGCCTGCATGAAGCTGGAATTGCTAGTAATCGCGGATCAGCATGCCGCGGTGAATTCGTTCCCGGGCCTTGTACACACCGCCCGTCACACCATGGGAGTTGGCAACACCCGAAGCCGGTGAGGTAACCGTAAGGAGCCAGCCGTCTAAGGTGGGGTCGATGACTGGGGTGAAGTCGTAACAAGGTAGCCGTATCGGAAGGTGCGGCTGGATCACCTCCTTTCTAAGGATTTACGGTCTAACGACCATAAAACAAGCTTTATCAAACTCGCATCATCTCTGACAACTCGTTTAGTTTTGGGGGATCAAGCCCGTAAGGGTTTTTCTTTCCCAAACGTGTTCCTTGAAAACTGGATAGCGAAATTGTGAGTCAAGACATGAAGAAATGCAGCATTTCGTATGCAATAACTT
>NZ_CP022657.1:4335000-4407500 GCF_002243515.1 Tumebacillus algifaecis | reverse complement strand
AGTCCACATCGACGGGGAGGTTTGGCACCTCGATGTCGGCTCATCGCATCCTGGGGCTGTAGTCGGTCCCAAGGGTTGGGCTGTTCGCCCATTAAAGCGGTACGCGAGCTGGGTTCAGAACGTCGTGAGACAGTTCGGTCCCTATCTGCCGTGGGCGCAGGAAGTTTGAGAGGAGTTGTCCTTAGTACGAGAGGACCGGGATGAACCGACCGCTGGTGTCCCAGTTGTGGTGCCAACCGCATCGCTGGGTAGCTATGTCGGGAAGGGATAAGCGCTGAAAGCATCTAAGCGCGAAGCCCACCTCAAGATAAGACTTCCCACACGGTCAACGTGGTAAGACCCCTTGTAGAAGACAAGGTTGATAGGCTGGAGGTGGAAGCGCCGTGAGGCGTGTAGCTGACCAGTACTAATCGGTCGAGGGCTTATCCTAAGTAAGTTCAAAACTCACAATCATTTCGCATCCAGTTTTCAGGGAACACACAGCGGTAGATTGGCTAGAAGCTGTGACGTCCTGTCGCAACGCCGATCCAACTGCTTTCACCTACTGTCCAAGTCTTCTCGAAAAAGTGCCACGTTCGAAGCAAAGCGAAGAACCACCGAAGCGAAAGCGGAGGTATGGTACTTGGACCGCAGGGTCCTGGGAGAGTAGGACGTCGCTAGGCGGAAATTAATATCATGCCGGTGTAGCTCAGATGGTAGAGCAACTGACTTGTAATCAGTGGGTCGAGGGTTCGATTCCTTTCGCCGGCACCACACCAAATAGAAAAACCCGATCCGTTATGGATCGGGTTTTTCTATTTTATTTAGAATTTGCGATTCCATCCAAAAACAAATCTGCATAGATATCGGCCACCATCTCGGAGGTCAGCGCCCCGTCCTCCTGATACCAACGGTATACCCAGTTGCAGGCACCCAAGACCGCCAGCGCCTTCATGCGCGCATTCCCGGGTCGAAATTCACCGCCGGCCATTCCCTCCTCGATCAGTCGTGTCCACAAGTCCAGATACTGGTCGGTCGCGTCTTGGATCACCTGTTGCGGATTCTCTCCCAACGCCACAGACTCACGCAACAGCACGGTGGAGAGCTGCACATCATGAGTGACCAATTGCAAATGCATTTCCAGCGCCTTTTTCATCTTGCTTTGCGCAGACTCTTTTGAAGCGAGAATCCGCTCCATCCGCAGATTGAACTCTGTGATCGCGCGCTGTGCGACCCCGAGCAGCAGATCGGCCTTGCCTGAGATATAGTGGTACAAAGACCCCTTTTGCAACCCGACAGCATCGGCGATGTCTTGCACCGACGTAGCATGGTACCCTTTCTTATCAAATAGTTTGACCGCCGCAAGGACGATTTCCTCATATTTATTCGAAGCCATAGAGGCACTTTTCATTCCTTTCAGGGTATACTAAGCAAAATCATACAGGTCGAGCCTTGCCAAGTCAATAAATAGACCAATCCAACGAAAAAGGATGGAGGACACTACGATGAACGCATCCCCGATCCAAGCGGTGATCTTCGATGTTGACGGCACGCTTTACCAAACGGAGAAAGTAGCCGTTCCCGCGTTCCGTTCCGCCTTTCAATACATGCAGGAAGCAGGTCATTATCGCGGTCCGATCCCTAGCGAAGACATAATCATCTCCTGTTTTGGCATGACGATCCCCGAAGTTTGGGAAACGCTGCTCCCCGACGCCTCGATGGACATCCGTGATCAGGCCAATGAACGAGTTGCGCAGCTCGAAATCTCACTGATGGAGCAAGGCCAAGGCGAACTTTACAAAGGTGTGAAGGAGACGTTGCAGTCGCTATCGGAGCAAGGCATCCGTCTCTACACCGCTTCCAACGGTGAAAAACGCTACGTGGAATCGGTGGTCGAAACGACAGGCATCGCATCATACTTTACGAAACTGTTCACCGCTGGCGAATATAAAACGAAGAAAAAGGAAGACCTGGTCCAACTCGTTCTCGATCATGCGGGCATCACCAACCGGAACGCCGTCATGGTCGGTGACAGAAAGTCGGACATCATCGCGGGTCGAGCGAATAATCTTTTGACGATCGGGTGTGATTTTGGTTTTGCCGGGCAAAATGAATTAGTGGAGGCAACGGTGATCATTCACAGCTTTTCTGACGTATTACCTAGTCTGCAAAAATTGCGACAACTATTAACCCAAAAGGTCAAATAAGGTCAAGAAAATCGAAGAAAGTCTAACCAAACATCGCTCTAATCACCTTTCGTTCCCGCAAGCGCACCGATAATGGT
Organism: Tumebacillus algifaecis; assembly: GCF_002243515.1. Classification (NCBI taxonomy): domain Bacteria; kingdom Bacillati; phylum Bacillota; class Bacilli; order Caryophanales; family Alicyclobacillaceae; genus Tumebacillus; species Tumebacillus algifaecis. The sequence goes on along the minus strand of NZ_CP022657.1, from coordinate 4,405,237 downwards.
TAAAAACGAACTTGGGGTTTTACGAGCGACTGCATATAATAAAGGAGAAAGGTCAAGATTAGTCAAAGTCAAACCTTCGAATCAGAGGAGGGGGGAAATTAGGCACCATGCGCAACATTTCTGACATCATTGAACAGCATATCAAGAAAATATTGTCTGGTGCTGGCAGCGGAACTGCTGAGATCAAGCGCAGCGAGTTGGCCGACATGTTCAATTGTGTGCCCTCCCAAATTAACTACGTGATTTCAACACGCTTCACCATAGAAAAGGGGTACGTTGTCGAATCGAAACGAGGCGGCGGCGGTTTCATTCGCATCACCAAGGTCGGTCTTGAACTCAATCAGATGTTGCACCACGCCATTCTCGATTTGATGGGCAGCGCCGTCACCGCGAAAGAAGCGGAGGGCCTGATCCAGCGCCTGCACGATGAAAAAGTGCTGACCACCCGTGAAGCACGTGTGATGCTTTCGGTGGTCTGCACCGACATTTTGGCGCTCTCTCCCGCCATCCGCGATCAGATTCGCGCCAATTACGTATCGGCGATGCTGGTCGCTTTGCTCAAAGGATAACCGCAGAAGGAGGAATACCGATGCTCTGTCAGCGTTGTCAGCAACGGGATGCTACCGTTCATTTTTCGAAGATTCTCAACGGGGAAAAGAGCGAAATCCATCTTTGCGAAACGTGTGCTCGTGAAAACAGCGAGTTCATGATGAAGCCCGGCGAAAATTTTTCCTTTCACAATCTGATCAGCGGTTTGTTGGGATTTGAAAATCAAGGCTCCTTTGGTCAAATGTCGGGCGCGCAGACGAGGCAAAACACCCGTTGTAACACGTGCGGTCTCACCTACCAGAAGTTTGCCGAACTGGGTCGCTTCGGCTGTGCCGACTGCTACCAGAGCTTCGGTCCTCGTTTAGAGCCGCTGCTGCGCCGCATTCATGGTGGGGCAACTACCCACACCGGGAAAGTGCCACAGCGCACGGGCGGGATGATCAAGATGCGCAAACAGATTGAATTGCTCCGCCGTGAACTCCAGCAGAAGATTCAGATGGAACAGTTCGAAGAGGCTGCACTTTTGCGCGACCGCATTCGCGAACTGGAACAACAAAGCGCAGCGGGAGGGTATTGAGGATGTCGATTCAAGATTTTGTGCATGAAACCAGCGGCTGGATGTGTGATGAGGGGCCGCACTCGGACATCGTCATCTCAACGCGCATCCGCTTGGCCCGCAACCTGATCGAACATCCGTTCCCGATGCTAGCCAGCGAGCACCAAGCGGATGACATCATCGAGCGCGTGCGGGATGCGATCGAAACCGAATCGTTTGCCGAAGCGGGTGGTGGACGTTTCGAAATGATCCATCTTGATGACATCTCCGAACTCGACTTGCACACTTTGGAGGAAAAATATTTGATCTCCAGCACGCTCGTCGATCATGCCACGCGCGGGGCGGTGGCGATTCGGGAGGATGAGTTGGTCTCGATCATGATCAATGAGGAAGATCATCTCCGGTTGCAAGTGTTGATGCCAGGTCTCCAACTTGGAGAAGCATGGGCGACGGCCAACCGCATCGACGATCTGCTCGAAGCGCGCTTGAACTATGCTTTCGATGAACGTTACGGCTACCTCACCGCCTGCCCGACCAATGTCGGCACTGGCATCCGCGCTTCGATCATGTTGCATTTGCCAGCTCTTGTCGCCACCGGACAGATCAACCGCGTGCTCTCTGCGCTCGGCCAAGTCGGTCTTGTCGTCCGCGGCATTCACGGCGAAGGGACGGAGGCGGTCGGCAATCTTTTTCAACTGTCGAACCAGATCACGCTCGGCCAGCCGGAAGAGGAAGTGATTCAGAGCCTCGAATCGGTCGCACAGAAGATGATCGAGCATGAAATTCAGGCCCGCAACTACCTGTTGCAGGAAAGCCGCGAGGACATCGAAGACCGCGTGGCCCGCTCCTTTGGCATCCTCGCCTATGCGAGACGCCTGTCTGCAAAAGAGACGATGCAGCGCCTGTCCGACCTTCGCTTGGGCATCGACCTTGGCGTGATCAAGGGCATTTCCAAAAACATTCTCAAAGAGCTGATGGTCATGAGCCAGCCCGCCTTTTTACAAAAAAAATCGGGTGTGTCGCTCGCACCAAACGAGCGGGATTGGCGCAGGGCCGAACTGGTTCGCGACAAGCTACAAAGCGAAGCGGGTCATATCTGATCCCAGCTTTTGAATACACTCAAATACCGCTTGGAGGTGGATTCCAATGATGTTTGGACGTTTTACAGAGCGAGCGCAAAAAGTGCTCGCCTTGGCACAGGAAGAAGCAAGCCGTCTCGGTCACTCAGGAGTAGGCACGGAGCACATTCTGCTCGGTCTCGTTCGCGAAGGCGAAGGGATCGCGGCAAAAGCGCTGGTGTCGCTTGGCCTCTCCAGCGATAAGATTCAAAAAGAAGTAGAGAAAATCATCGGCCGCGGACCTGGTCAATCGAATGGTATGGCCTACACGCCGCGTGCGAAAAAAGTGATCGAACTCTCGATCGACGAAGCGCGTAAACTCGGTCACAACTACGTGGGCACCGAGCATATCTTGCTCGGTCTGATCCGTGAAGGCGAAGGCGTGGCAGCTCGCGTGCTGGCTAACCTCGGCGTCTCGCTGAACAAAGCACGTCAGCAAGTGCTGCAACTGCTCGGTGGTGACACGCACGAAAGCCATCAGGAAAATACGCAGTCGGCGAACACTCCGACCCTCGACTCGCTGGCCCGCGACCTGACCCAAATGGCACGCGATCAAAAATTAGATCCGGTCATCGGCCGCGCTAATGAGATCGAACGCGTCATCCAAGTCCTGTCCCGCCGCACCAAGAACAATCCGGTCTTGATCGGTGAGCCTGGCGTGGGGAAAACGGCGATCGCAGAAGGTTTGGCCCAGCGCATCGTTGAAAATGAAATTCCGGAAACATTGCGCAACAAGCGAGTGATGGTGCTCGACATGGGCACTGTGGTCGCAGGTACCAAATACCGCGGTGAGTTTGAAGACCGCTTGAAAAAGATCATGGATGAAATCCGCGCAGCGGGCAATATCATCCTGTTCATCGACGAGCTGCACACGTTGATCGGTGCAGGTGGCGCAGAAGGTGCGATCGACGCGTCGAACATCCTCAAGCCGGCCCTCGCGCGCGGCGAACTGCAGTGCATCGGCGCGACCACGCTGGATGAGTACCGCAAGCACATCGAAAAAGATGCGGCGCTCGAACGTCGCTTCCAGCCGATCACCGTTGACCAGCCGAACAAAGAAGAAGCGGTGCTGATCCTGATGGGCCTGCGCGATCGCTACGAAGCGCATCACCGCGTCAAAATCCTCGACGAGTCGATCGAAGCGGCGGTCAAACTGTCCGACCGCTACATCACCGACCGCTTCTTACCGGACAAAGCGATCGACCTGATCGATGAAGCAGCATCCCGCGTGCGCCTGCGCACCTACACCCAGCCGCCAAATCTCAAAGAGCTGGAAGAACGACTGGAAGAGATCCGCTCCGAAAAAGAGTCTGCCGTTCAATCGCAGGAGTTTGAAAAAGCGGCTTCGCTGCGTGACACGGAGCAAAAGATTCGCGAAGAGTTGGAAAACCGCAAGCAAGAATGGCAGTCCAACCAAGTCAAAAAGGACTCGGAAGTCACCGCAGACGATATCGCCGACATCGTCACTTCCTGGACCGGCATCCCTGTGAAAAAATTGGAGGCCGAAGAGTCGGAACGCCTGCTCAAGATGGAGGAAATCCTGCATGAGCGCGTGATCGGCCAGGATGAAGCGGTCAAATCGATCTCCCGCTCGATCCGCCGTGCGCGTGCGGGCTTGAAAGACCCGAAACGCCCGATCGGCTCGTTCATCTTCCTCGGTCCGACCGGGGTCGGGAAAACGGAGCTGGCCAAATCGCTGGCCGATGTGATGTTTGGCGACGAAAATGCGATCGTGCGCATCGACATGTCCGAATATGGCGAGCGCCATTCCACCGCTCGTCTGGTCGGAGCACCTCCGGGCTATGTCGGGTATGAGGAAGGCGGTCAACTCACCGAGAAGATTCGCCGTAAGCCATATTCGGTCGTCCTGTTCGATGAGATTGAAAAAGCGCATCCGGAAGTGTTCAACGTGCTTCTGCAGGTGCTCGACGACGGTCGTCTGACCGATTCGAAAGGCCGCACGGTCGATTTCCGCAACACGGTGATCATCATGACATCGAACGTCGGTGCTAACGCGATCAAAAAAGGCGGCGCGCTTGGTTTCACCGCCAACAAAGAAGCGAACTATATCGACATGAAGGATCGTGTGATGGAAGAGTTGAAAAAGCAATTCCGTCCCGAGTTCCTCAACCGGATTGACGACACGATCGTCTTCCACCAACTCGAAGAGAAACACATCAAAGAGATCGTCACCTTGATGAGCGCCGAACTGGCTCGCCGTCTGCGCGAGAACGACATCCACTTCGACCTCACCGAGGAGGCCAAATCCTTCCTCGCGAAGGAGGGCTACGACCCGCAATACGGTGCGCGTCCGCTCAAGCGGGCGATTCAGCGCCACATCGAAGACCAGTTGTCAGAAGCGTTGCTTTCCGGCGCGGTCAAAAAAGGCGATCAAGTGCTGATCGATGAAGAAGACGGAAAACTGACGGTGCGCAACGCGGGTGCACCGACTCCCACACACTAAATGTTGATCGAATTTTGAACCCGGTACTTGGTGCCGGGTTCTTTCGGTCGATCCCCACCACTTTGGCCGTTCGACCGCCTACTCTAATACTGCATAAAGTGAAAATTGTCAACCTGAAAGGACCGATTTGCCCTTGTTGATTCAAACTGATTCGTTTATGATGAAGTTTGGAACCTTTTTGTAGGACATCTCAGAATGGGGACAATTATGGCAAAGTATAAATCAAAATTCGTGTGCCAAGACTGTGGATATGAAAGTCCCAAATGGATGGGTAAATGTCCAGGGTGCGGCCAATGGAATACGATGGCCGAAGAAGTGGTGAGCAAGCCGTCACCACAGGTAAACTCACAAATTTTGCAGCAGTCAGAGCCTGCGATTGCACATAAGATCACAGAGATCGATACGGTTGCGGAAGCGCGCACGCACAGCGGTTTGGTCGAATTTGACCGGGTGTTGGGCGGCGGCGTGGTCAAAGGATCGCTCGTGTTGGTCGGCGGTGATCCGGGCATCGGGAAATCGACTTTGCTTTTGCAGGCGTCAAACTCGATCGCCGCGATGGGCAACAAGGTGTTGTACGTCTCGGGCGAGGAGTCGGCAAAGCAGATCAAACTGCGCGCCGATCGTCTGGATGCGCTGTCAGACAACCTGTACATCTTGCCGGAGACCGATCTAGAGCGGGTCGAGCAGCACATCAAACAGGTCAGCCCCGATTTTCTGATCGTCGATTCGATTCAGACCGTATATCGGCCAGGGTTGCAATCGGCCCCTGGCAGCGTGGGGCAGGTTCGCGAGTGCACCGCCTTTTTGCTGCGCATCGCCAAATCGCTCGATATTGCCACGTTCATCGTTGGCCACGTCACCAAAGAAGGCGCGATCGCAGGCCCGAGAATGCTCGAGCACATGGTCGATGCCGTGCTTTATTTTGAAGGGGAGCGACACCACACCTACCGCATCTTGCGGGCGGTGAAGAACCGCTTCGGTTCGACCAACGAAATCGGTATCTTTGAGATGCGAGAAAAAGGGTTGGCAGAAGTGCACAACCCGTCCGAACTGTTTCTATCTGAACGACCGCACGGCGTCGCAGGTTCCTGTGTTATCGCCAGCATGGAGGGCACGCGCCCAGTGCTGGTCGAGATTCAGGCGCTGGTCACGCCATCCAGCTATGGCAACCCGCGCCGGATGGCGACCGGGCTTGACCACCACCGCGTCAGTTTGATCATGGCGGTGCTGGAGAAGCGGATGGGGTTATATTTGCAGTCACAGGATGCATATGTCAACGTAGCAGGCGGTGTTCGCCTCGATGAACCGGCGGTCGATCTCGGCATTGCGCTGGCGCTCGGCTCCTCGTTTCGGGAGCGTGAGATCCAACCGACCGACTGTTTTATCGGCGAAGTTGGACTGACTGGCGAAGTGCGCGGCGTATCGCGCATCGAACAGCGCGTTCGGGAAGCGATGAAGCTCGGTTTCACCCGCGTGATCGTGCCGACCAAGAACCTGCGCGGATGGCAGCCCCCAGCCGATATTCAAGTGATCGGTGTAGAGACGGTACAGGAGGCGTTCCAAGTAGCTTTAGGGGGATGACAGGATGAGAGAAGAAATCAAAAAAGAGAACCTGATCAACAAAATCCTCCGCTTCATCGCACCTGGCACCCCGCTTCGGGACGGCTTGGAAAACGTGCTGCGGGCGAAGACGGGGGCTTTGATCGTCATCGGCAATTCGCCACAGGTGATGGAGCTCGTCGATGGCGGATTTTCGATCAACTGCGAGTTTACCTCGGCAGGCATGTATGAACTGGCCAAAATGGATGGAGGGATCATCCTCTCGGATGATGGCAAGCGGATTTTGTATGCGAACACCCAGCTCAACCCCGACCCGACGATCCCGTCGTTCGAGACGGGGACGCGGCATCGCACGGCGGAGCGCGTGGCAAAACAGACCGGGCAATTGGTGGTCTGTATCTCCCAGCGCCGCGATGTGATCACCTTGTACCAATCGAATTTTCGCTACACGCTCAAAGACATCGGCGTGATCCTGGCCAAAGCCAATCAGGCTATCAACACGCTGGAAAAATACAAGTCGGTGCTCGACCAAGCGATGACCAACCTGTCTGCGCTCGAATTTGAAGAGTTGGTCACGTTGCATGAAGTGGCACTCGTCATTCAGCGCATCGAGATGGTGTTGCGCATCAAAGCGGAGATTCGCCGCTACATCACCGAGCTTGGCACCGAAGGGCGCCTCATCTCCATGCAGCTCGAAGAGTTGGTCTCAAAAGTGGATGAAGAAGCGTATCTCTTGGTGAAAGACTATTGCCGCGATCAAGATGTCACACCGCATCACATTTTGCAAGAACTGCATGCGCTCAATTCGGATGACTTACTGGAAAGCAACATGATGGTGAGAGTTTTGGGATACTCGGGGAACATTAATATTACCGAAGAGCCCGTCTCCTCGCGCGGATACCGGATTTTGAACAAAATTCCGCGCCTCCCGCAGCCGGTCATTGAAAATTTGGTGGAAACCTTTTGCGCGCTGCCACGTATTTTAACTGCGAGCATTGAAGAGCTGGATGATGTTGAAGGCATCGGTGAAGTCCGAGCCCGCGCCATCAAAGAAGGGCTCAAACGTATTTCCGAACAGGTGTTTATCGATCGGCACATCTAACCTGTCGGAGAGGGAGGTAGGTAGGGACCCATGATAGTACGTCGCGCTTTACCGAGCATGTTTACCGTTGGGAACTTATTCTTAGGTATTATATCGATCATCGTTGCATTTCAAGGAAATTTTGACTGGGCAGCACTGCTCGTCATCATCGGGATGCTGCTCGACGGTCTGGACGGTCGTGTCGCACGGATGCTGAATGCGCAAAGCGAATTCGGCAAAGAGCTCGACTCGCTGTCGGACGTGATCTCGTTTGGGGTGGCCCCCGCTTTTATCATGTATGGGGTCGTGCTCAAAGACATGGGCTGGGTCGGTATGGTGATCACCGCGGTCTTCCCGATCTGTGGTGCACTTCGCTTGGCACGTTTTAACGTGTCGGCCGGTTCGCCCAACTATTTTATCGGCTTGCCGATCACCGCTGCTGGGGGCGTGTTGGCAACGCTGGCGCTGTATCACGGCATGTTGCCGGCACCAAATATCACCTTGCCGCTGTTTATGGTCTTTCTGGCCTATCTGATGATCTCGAACATCAAGTATCCCAACTTCAAAAAAGTTGGAATTCCGAAAGCAACCTACTACATCGTGCCGCTGATTCTTGCGATCGTGCTCGGCACCTTTATGTTCTGGCCTGAATACGTGAATCGTTTGATCTTCTTGCCGCTCGCTTTTTATGCGCTGTATGGCGTGTTAAAAAAAAACGGAAATAAGAAAAAGCGAAAAACGGACGCTGTGGAAGATCCGTACGAAAGGATCGCCAAGTAGAAATTTCCACAAGAAAAACCGCTAGGGGAAGCAACCCCGGCGGTTTTTTTGCGTATGTATCGGGTAGGAACACTGCCTGTTGAGCGTGTTCGTTCGACAAACAATGAATTTTGTTGACGAAATGTGCATCGCTATGGTAATATAGATCATTTGCAATTGACTGAGCCTTTCAAATGTGGTATGCTAGTGTATGAACTCATGAGACGTCATTTGACGTCTTCTTTTCTTAAAAGTTAATGACAAAGCACTTCCCTACGTTTTGATGTGTGTTTCATTGTCTATAATGCTTGATATGGAGGTGACATTCCTGTGTTAAAACGCATTGTGCATCTGTTTTTCGCCGTCATCGGGTTTGTGCTGGGTTACCAATTTGCACCGGGTTTGTTCAGCTTGGTCAGCTTGGACATCAATCCGTTTGTACATCCGATTTTCGGAGCAGTGTTAGGCGGTTCGCTCTTCATCCTCGCGACGAGCTGGATCGTTGATTATACGGTGAGTTTGATCAAGTGGTTCGAAGAGAAAATGATCAAAACTCCGTTCCCCGACGTGATCGCCGGAGCGTTCGGGATGGTACTCGGTCTTATCATTGCGTATCTGATGGCACCGGCCATCGCGCTGATTCCGGTCGTGGGCCGGGTTGTGCAATTCTTTGCCAGCGTGCTGCTCGCCTATATGGGCTACCGCTTTTTCTTCACCAAGCGCGAAGATCTGATGAACTTCTTCCCGGGTCGCCTCGGGGGCAAGGAGAAGAGCAAGGCGGAGGAGAAGCACCGTCCAGGCGAAGCGAAGATTTTGGATACGAGCGTCATCATCGACGGACGCATCGCCGATATTGTGAAGACGGAATTTCTCGACGGTGTGCTCGTCATCCCGTCGTTCGTGCTCGAAGAACTGCAACATATCGCCGACTCGTCCGATGTGCTCAAGCGCAACCGGGGAAGACGGGGCCTTGACATCCTGAACAAGATTCAAAAGGAACTGAAGATCAAAGTCCAAGTGATGGAGATCGATTTTGAGGAGATTCAGGAAGTCGATTCCAAGCTGGTGCGCCTCGCCAAGCAGATCAACGGGAAAGTGGTCACCAATGACTTCAACCTGAATAAAGTCTGTGAGCTGCAAGGCGTCGGGGTGCTCAACATCAACGACCTCGCCAACGCGGTCAAGCCGGTCGTGTTGCCAGGGGAAGAGATTTTTGTGCAAGTGATCAAAGACGGAAAAGAGCATAACCAAGGGGTCGGTTACCTCGATGATGGCACGATGATCGTCGTCGAAGGCGGACGTGATTTTATCGGCACCCGATTGGAAGTGCTGGTCACATCGGTGTTACAAACCTCTGCGGGTCGGATGATCTTTGCCAAGCCGAAAATGTTAGAGCGCGCCTTGTAACAGCGTAGCGCCGCACCTTGAGGTGCGGCGCTTTTTACTTGCAACGACTATCTGGTTGGTGTATAGATAAGACGAAGAGAGGGGAACGATCGATGCAAACCGAAGTGATAATCGTGGCAGCAGGAAGCGGATCGCGCATGGGCAGTCAGATCAAAAAGCAATACCTGCCGCTTGACGGCGCTCCGATCTTGGTGCGCACGTTGCAGGCGCTGTCCGCCTGCCCGTCGATCGATCGGATGATATTGGTCGTCTCTGCCGATGATAGGGAATATGTTCAGACCTTGATTGCCGACCACGGCGTAGAAAAAGTCGGCGCGATCGTCGAAGGTGGTCAGGAGCGCCAAGATTCGGTGCGCCACGGGCTGGATGCGCTGTTAGCGACGACAGAGTTGGTCGCCGTTCACGATGCGGCGAGACCGCTCGTCACAACAGACGAAGTGGAAGCGGTGCTGGAGGCGGCTAGAGTGAGAGGGGCGGCGACGCTTGGCGTGGCGGTAAAAGACACGATCAAGCGGGTCGAGCAGCAACTGGTCAGCGAAACGTTGCCTCGCAACCAACTGTTCGCGGTCCATACGCCGCAAGCGTTCCACCGTTCGATCTTGGAAGCGGCGCATGCGCGTTCCGTTCTGGCGGGCGGGCTCGGCACCGATGATGCCTCGCTCGTCGAGTGGGCTGGCTATCCAGTGTTGCTGATAGAGGGTAACTATACGAACATCAAAATTACCACGCCTGACGATCTGATCATCGCCGAGGCGTTATGGAAGCTGAAAGGGGAACATGTACGATGATTCGAGTGGGCATGGGTTATGACGTGCACCAACTGGTCGCAGGCCGCGACCTGATCTTGGGCGGAGTGCTGATTCCGCATGAGAAGGGACTGCTCGGGCACTCCGATGCTGATGTTTTGCTGCATGCGATCAAAGATGCGCTGCTCGGCGCGATTGCAGAAGGCGACATCGGCAAGCATTTTCCGGACACCGATCCGCGTTACAAAGGAGCCGACTCGGTCAAACTGCTCCAGCACGTCTTTGCGCTGGTCAAAGAGCGCGGCTATGTTCTGGGTAACCTCGACTGTGTCGTCATGGCGGAACGCCCGAAATTGCGTCCGTACATCGACGAAATCCGCGGCGTGATCGCTCGGGAGCTGGAAGCGGAGCTCGGGCAGGTCAATGTGAAAGCGACGACGACCGAAAAGCTCGGCTTTGTCGGGCGGGAAGAAGGAATGGCCGCCCAAGCGGTGGTGCTTCTCGTCAAAAAACCTTAAACCTGTTACAATGAAGCGGAAACTATTTTATGGAGGTCATACCGATGACGGTACGTTTACGTTATGCACCGAGTCCGACCGGACATTTACATATCGGCGGCGCGCGCACCGCGCTGTTCAACTATCTGTTTGCCAAGAAACATGGCGGCACTTACATCTTGCGCATCGAGGACACCGACCAAGCGCGCAACAAGGAAAATGCAGAGCAAGGTTTCATGGAGGGGTTCCGCTGGCTGGGCCTGAATTGGGATGAAGGCCCAGAGATCGGCGGCGAATACGGCCCGTATTCCTGCATGGAGCGCCTCGACATCTACCAAAAGTATACCGATCAACTGCTGGAAAGCGGGCAAGCCTACTATTGCTACTGTACCGCCGAAGAGTTGGAAGCTGAGCGCGAAGAGCTGAGCGCGAAAGGCGAATTGCCGCGCTACCTCGGCAAATGCCGCCATCTGACGGCAGAAGAGCGCGCCAAGCACGAGAGCGAAGGTCGTAAGAAAACGATTCGCTACCGTGTGCCGGACGATCAGGTATTCGCGTTTGACGATCTGATTCGCGGCCTTGTCGAGTTCGAATCGAACGGGATCGGTGATTTTGTCATCGTCAAATCGGACGGCATCCCGACGTACAACTTTGCGGTCACGATCGACGATGCGCTGATGAAGATCACCCATGTCGCACGCGGGGAAGAGCACATCTCCAACACGCCGCGCCAACTGATGCTCTACGAAGCGTTCGGCTGGACCAAGCCGCAATTTGCTCACCTGCCGTTGATCCTCAACGAGACGGGCAAAAAGCTGTCCAAGCGCGATGAGTCGATCATCCAATTTATCGAACAGTATGCGGAGCTCGGCTATCTGCCAGAAGCGATCAACAACTTCCTCGTTCTGCTCGGTTGGTCACCGTCGATCGAACAGGAGATCTTCTCGCTTGACGAGTTGGTTGAACACTTCTCCTTTGACCGCATCTCCAAGTCGGGTGCCATTTTTGACAAAGACAAGCTGGCTTGGATGAACGGGCAGTACATCAAAGCGGCCGACCTCGACCGCATCGTAGACTTGGCCATTCCGTTCCTGCAGGCGGCAGGCCGGATCGGGGAAGATTTTGACCGGGAATGGGTCACCCTGTTGGTCACGCTGTTCAAAGACGCAATGCTCGCCGTCTCCGAAATTGTACCGCTGTCCGTACTGTTCTTCAGCGACGATGTTGCATATGATGAGGATGCAAAAGCTGTTTTGGCGGAGGAATCGGCGAAAGTCGTGCTGCAAGCGTTCCTCGACAAAGTACAGGCAATGGATACGTTCAACGTCGATACGATCAAAGCGGCACTAAAAGAGGTACAAAAAGAGACAGGCTTGAAAGGCAAACAGTTGTTCATGCCGACGCGCGTCGCCCTCACCGGACAGTTGCACGGCCCTGACCTCAACTTGTCTTTGGCCCTGTTTGGCAAAGAAAAAGTGGCAGCGCGCCTTGGTAAGTTGCTCCAAGAATAGGAATTTGTTACCATATAGTCACAGTCAGTAAACAGGGAAAGTTAGAGGCAAGGAAGAAGTAGAAAAGTACGACCTGACAGAGAGTGCCGCCTTGAGTGAACGTATCGCTCATGGGTGAGAGCGGTGCGAGGAGACGGCTTTTTGAATGCACCTTGCCGTACGCGGGAGGAAATGCCCGACGGTTCACCGCCGTTATCCGGTGTTCAAGCGGGTGCTTACGCCAAGGGCTTCCTTGTACATAGCGCCAAGCAGAGTGGAACCACGGTGTATCAACCGTCTCTGTCGATTCGGCAGAGGCGGTTTTTTATTTTCGGGAAGGAGTGCGTTCAGATGTTTGAACGGATGCGGGAAGATATTCAAGTCATTTTTAACCGCGACCCGGCGGCACGTTCTACGCTGGAGGTGGTGCTGACCTATTCAGGTTTGCACGCATTGTGGGCGTACCGTGTTTCACATTGGTTTTGGAACATGAAGATGCGCACGTTCGCGCGCTTGATCTCGCAACTGGCACGTTGGATAACGGGCATTGAGATCCATCCGGGCGCGACGATCGGCCGCCGTCTGTTTATCGACCACGGGATGGGCGTGGTGATCGGAGAGACTGCTGAGATCGGGAATGACTGTACGCTGTACCAAGGCGTCACGCTGGGCGGTACGGGCAAAGAGAAAGGCAAGCGCCACCCGACGCTTGGCGACAATGTGTTGGTCGCCTCGGGGGCCAAGGTGCTCGGGTCGTTTACGATCGGCTCCGGCTCAAAAGTAGGAGCCGGTTCGGTCGTGCTGCGCGAAGTTCCGCCGAACTCGACGGTGGTCGGGATTCCAGGCAAGGTGGTCATTCAAGATGGCCGCCGCGTAGACGATATGGAACAGTGCAACCTGCCCGACCCGGTGGCGGAGCAGATCAAACAGTTGCAGCAGCAGATTGATGACTTGAGGAGCGAGTTGGAAACACTGCGAAATCAAGAGGGGAGAGCACGTGATGTCGATACACCTGTATAATTCGTTGACACGCCAAAAAGAACCGTTTCAAAGCTTGGAGCCAGGCAAAGTAAAAATGTACGTCTGCGGTCCGACCGTCTATAACTATTTTCATATCGGCAATGCGCGTCCGTTCGTCGTCTTCGATATGATCCGTCGTTATTTCGAATATAAAGGATATGAAGTAAACTATGTGCAAAATTTTACCGACGTTGATGATAAGATTATCAAGCGCGGCCATGAAGAAAATCTGACCCCGCAGGAAGTGGCAGATAAATACATCGAGAGTTATTTTGCCGATGCAGACGCCTTGCATGTCCGCCGAGCGACCGCTCATCCTCGGGTGACCGAAGAGATGCCGGAGATCATCGCTTTTATCGCTGATCTGATCGAGCGCGGCCATGCGTATGAGTCGCAAGGCGATGTTTATTTTGACACGACGACGTTTGCAGGTTATGGTAAATTGTCTGGTCAGACGCTAGATAACCTGATTGCCGGGGCACGCGTGGAAAAAAGCGAGCTCAAACGTCATCAGACCGACTTTGCGCTTTGGAAATCGGCAAAAGAGGGCGAGATCGCTTGGGAGTCACCGTGGGGCGCAGGCCGTCCAGGTTGGCACATCGAATGCTCGGCGATGAACCTGAAATATTTGGGCGAGCAGATCGACATTCATGGTGGGGGCGTCGATCTGACGTTCCCGCATCATGAAAACGAAATGGCGCAGACCGAAGCGTGTACGCACAAACCGTTCGCGACGTACTGGCTGCACAATGCGTTTGTCAATCTCGGCGATGAGAAGATGTCCAAGTCGACCGGCAACTTCCTGACGACAAGAGACCTTTTGCAAAAATATGACGGATCCGTACTGCGCTTTCTGCTCTTGTCGGCGCACTATCGCAATCCGGTCAACTTCTCTGAAGAGTTGGCCGAAAATGCGAAAGCGGGCTATGAGCGGATCACCACCGCTTTGCTCAATTTGCAGCACCGAGTAGAGAGCGCATCGGAAGGTCATGCTGATAAGGTAGAGGCAGACAAATACCGCAGTGCATTTGAAGCGGCGATGAACGATGACTTTAACTCGGCCGACGCGATCACGGCCATCTTTGACCTCGTGTCGGACGCGAATGTTTATTTGCGAAACGAACAGGTGGAACAAGCAGCGCTGACCGCTTACCTGCAACTGATCGAGGAGTTCCTCGACGTGCTGGCATTGGCGCCGGCATCAGATGACGCTGGGTTGGAGGCGCAGGTGGAAGCGCTGATTCAAGAGCGCAATGACGCCCGCAAGTCGAAAAACTGGGCGCGTGCCGATGAGATTCGCGACGAACTGACGGCGATGGGCATCGTGCTTGAAGACACGCCGCAGGGTGTACGCTGGAGACGGAAGTGAGAACATGACAGAGCAAGTTACAGGCGTACAGGCCCTGTTCAACCAAGAGGTCAAACCGGTCAAAAAGCCGCAGGAGATGACAGGGCTCGCCCTCGCCTACATGGGCGATGCGGTCTGGGAGATTTTTGTGCGCGAACATCTTTTGCAGTGCGGGGAGATGAAGCCGGACCGCCTGCACAAATTTGCGACCAAATTTGTGAATGCCAAGGCGCAGTCGGACGTGCTGCACCTGCTGATGCCGACGCTGAGCGAAGAGGAATTGACGATCGTCAAGCGCGGCCGCAATGCCAAATCGGGCTCGAGCCCGAAAAATGGCAGTTTGATCGACTACCGCCACGCCACCGGGTTTGAAAGCCTGATTGGCTATCTGTACTTGTGTGGGGCGTATGAACGCCTGCAGGAGCTGGCGAAAACTGCAATTCAGACACTAACCGAAAAGGATGAATGACGATGAGAAAGAACAGCAAAGACAGAGCGCCGCGCGGGCGCAAAGGGCCGAGCGCAGGTCGCGGGCAAGGCGGAGAGCGCAAAGGAACGGGTGCAGAGCGCCGCGGACCGGCTCCGGAGCGCGACCGTGAGCGCATCGTGCGCGCAGAACGAGTCGACCGCGAGCCGATCGCGAGTACCAAATCGGACAGTTCCAACGAGCAGGTGGAAGGACGCCATCCGGTGCTGGAAGCGCTGCGCTCCGGTCGCGAGATCAATAAGATTTTGGTCGCAGAAGGCGCACAAGGTTCGATCACCGAACTGCTGGGCAAAGCGCGTGCGAAGAACATCATCATCCAAAGCGTTCCCCGGGCCAAACTCGACCAGATCTCCGAAGGGCGCAACCACCAAGGGATCATCGCCTACATCGCGGCCAAAGAGTATGTAGAACTCGATGTGATCTTGGCGGCGGCCAACAATTCGCCCCGTCCTGGCCTGATCATCGTGCTGGATGAGATTGAAGACCCGCACAACTTGGGTTCGATTTTGCGTTCGGTAGACGGGGTTGGCGCTCATGGCGTGATCATTCCGAAGCGTCGCGCTGTGCCGCTGACCGCAACGGTGGCTAAAGCGTCTGCAGGCGCGATCGAACACGTGCCGGTCGCGCGCGTCCCCAACATCTCGCAGACGATCGAGCAGTTGAAAAAAGAAGGCTACTGGGTGGTCGGCACCGATGTGGACGGCGAGAACATGTACCATCAGGTCGATCTGACCGGCCCGACGGTGCTTGTGATCGGCAACGAGGGCAAAGGGCTAGGCGAAGTGGTGAAGAAGCGCTGTGACTATCTGGTTCGCCTGCCGATGATCGGACAAGTTCAGTCGCTCAACGCAGGTGTGGCGACGGGGATCTTGCTCTACGAAACGCTCCGTCAACGCGGCGAAAAGAAGTAGGCCGGTTCAAGCCTCATGCGTGAAGTCCTGATTGTTGACGGGTACAACATCATCGGTGACTGGCCGGAGCTTCGCGACTTGAAACATGAACGGCTCGAAATGGCTCGCGATAAGCTGATCGACGACCTCAAGGAATACAAAGCGTTCACCGGGCGCGAGGTGATCGTCGTGTTTGACGCTCATCTCGCTTCCGGCGGGCAGACAGAGGAAGTTGTGGCTGGCATCAAGGTCTTGTACAGCAGCCATGAAGAGACGGCGGACGAGCTGATCGAGCGGCTGGTGTACGAATTCCTCCGCGAAAAGGTCAGAATGCATATTTATGTTGCGACTGGCGACTATGTCGAGCAGCAAGTCACCTTTGGCGTCGGGGCGCTTCGGATCACGGGGCGCGAACTGCGAACCGATGTGAAAAATGCCAAACGCCAAATTCGTGAAAAAGTTGAGAAAATCAACCATGCGCGCAATGTGATCGACGACCATCTCTCCCCGCAGGTGCGGGAGATGTTCGAGAAATGGCGCAGAGGATAGAACTGTCGGTTGCAAAAATACCGGCAGTTTTTTTCTTTGTTCAAAAAATGTTCAAATTTTACGGAAGGAAATGACGGAAGTTAGCAATTGACCCTGCTAGATTACATAAAGTATAATGGGTTCATCTTGGCGCTACGCCTCATAGTCGGAGGGATGAGAGTTGACAAGCATTCCTACAGGTCAGGTACAGCATGAACTGGAAGCGATGTCTGATGAAGACTTGGTCGAGCTTGTGCGACAGGGCGATGACGAAGCGCTTGAACATTTAATCCACAAATACAAAAACTTCGTACGGGCCAAAGCCCGATCTTATTTTTTGATCGGGGCGGACCGAGAGGATATCGTCCAAGAGGGCATGATCGGCCTCTATAAGTCGATTCGCGACTTCCGCGATGACAAGCTTGCTTCCTTCAAGGCATTTGCTGAACTTTGCATCACACGTCAGATCATTACGGCGATTAAGACGGCGACGCGTCAAAAGCACATACCATTGAACTCTTACGTTTCCTTGGATAAGCCGATCTATGATGAAGATTCGGACCGTACGTTGCTCGATGTGATCTGCGGCTCACGAGTCACCGACCCGGAGGAGCTGATCATCAACCAGGAAGAGTTTGATGACATCGAGGTGCGCATGGGCGAGATATTGAGCGACTTGGAACGCAAAGTTCTGATGCTCTACCTCGACGGACGATCCTATCAGGAGATTGCCGTCGATCTGAAACGTCACGTTAAATCGATCGACAATGCGCTGCAACGGGTGAAACGAAAATTGGAACGCTATCTGGAAGTTCGAGACGTGAATTGATGGGAAGAGGCGGGCAGCTTAGATAGCCCGTCTTTTTGTTACCCATTTTTGTGCCCTGTTTAACCGGGTGAGATATTGTCAAACCTAGTAGCAAGGCAGTTCGGTTGACAGTCACTATGCTTTGTGCTAAATTTGTATGGGTATCCATGAGAATGGACAAGTTTCGATATTTAGAGCATCCAGCTAGGAGGTGTCATAGATGCGAGTTAACGTGACCCTGGCTTGCACCGATTGCAAGCAACGCAACTACATCACCAAAAAGAATAAGAAGAACAACCCCGATCGCATCGAGATCAAGAAGTATTGCAAGTTCTGCAACACTCATACTGCGCACCGTGAAACTCGCTAATGGTGCCCTTTTTTAAGGGGGAGATCACACATGGCTAGTTCTTCAGTAGCAGGTGAACCAAAGCAATCCCGTCCAGGCTTCTTTAAGCGTTCTGTTCAGTTTTTCAAGGACGCTTGGGGCGAGCTGAAGCGCGTTCGCTGGCCTAACCGCAAAGAGCTTACGAGCTATACGATGGTGGTTATGGGAACGTGTATTTTCATCATCTTGTTGATCTTCGGTTTCGACCTGGGGATCAGCTACGTGCTCGAGCTGATCGGGCTGCGCTAAACAAGACACAGTAACTTTTCGACAAACTAAGGGGGGAAGGGCACCCTGCCCTCGCGTACATGGAACAATTGGAGAAACGCTGGTATGTCGTGCATACCTACTCTGGGTACGAAAACAAGGTAAAGACTAACCTTGAAAAGCGCCTGCATTCGATGGAGATGGAAGACAAGATCTTCCGCGTTCTCGTCCCTGTGGAAGAGGAGACGGAGATCAAAAACGGCAAGAAGAAATCGGTCATGCGCAAAGTCTTTCCGGGCTACGTGCTCGTGGAGATGATCATGACTGACGATTCTTGGTATGTCGTGCGCAACACACCAGGTGTAACAGGCTTTGTCGGGTCCACTGGGGCTGGTTCCAAGCCGACTCCTCTGTTGCCGTCTGAAGTCAAGGCCATCCTTAAATCTATGGGTGTGGATGAGACTCGCAAAAAGGTGGATTATACCCTCAAAGAAGCCGTTCGCATCGTCGAAGGGCCGTTTGCAAACTTTGTGGGTTCGATCGAGGAGATCCAAGAGGACAAGCAAAAGCTCAAAGTTCTGGTCTCTATGTTCGGACGCGAAACCCCACTTGAGCTTGACTTCGATCAGGTGGAGAAGTTATAATCTTGTCTGGTATTGCGTTGGTCTGTGATCTCACCCATCATGGGCCAATTTTAGTGGGAGGGCTAGTCCCGTTGACCACATTTTGTGAAGAAGGAGGTGGACGTAGTGGCTAAAAAAGTTACCAAAATCGTGAAGCTGCAAATTCCGGCAGCAAAGGCCACCCCTGCTCCGCCGGTAGGTCCGGCACTCGGTCAGGCTGGGGTAAACATCATGGGCTTCTGCAAGGAGTTCAACGCTCGTACTGCTGAACAAGCGGGCCTGATTATCCCGGTTGTCATCACGGTTTATGAAGACCGTTCCTTTACTTTCGAAACGAAGACCCCGCCGGCAGCTGTACTGCTGAAAAAAGCAGCAGGTGTTGAATCCGGTTCCGGCGAGCCGAACAAGAAGAAAGTTGCAACTGTTAAGCGTGATAAGGTTCGCGAAATCGCGGAAACGAAAATGGTTGACCTCAACGCAGCGAGTGTTGAAGCTGCAATGCGCATGGTTGAAGGCACCGCACGCTCTATGGGCATCGTAATCGAAGACTAATTTTAGTATTAGCTTCGTTTCTTCGACGGGTTGGTGGGTCCCCTGCCAACCCTTATTCGTGGGAGGTTACTTTGTACCGTCATTACCACACAAGGAGGAAAGAACAATGGCAAAAGTAGGCAAGAAATACGCTGATGCTGTAAAGCTCGTTGACCGTGAAACTCAGTACGACGTGAATGAAGCGATCGAACTGGTAAAGAAGACCGCTACTGCGAAGTTCGACGAAACTGTTGAAGTTGCTTTCCGTCTGGGCGTTGACCCGAAGAAAGCTGACCAAGCAATTCGTGGCGCAGTTGTTCTCCCGCATGGCACCGGTAAAGTATCTCGCGTTCTCGTGTTCGCGAAAGGTGACAAGGCGAAAGAAGCTGAAGCTGCAGGCGCAGACTTTGTCGGCGATGAAGATATGATCAACAAAATCAACCAAGGCTGGTTCGATTTCGACGCTGTCGTCGCAACTCCGGACATGATGGCTTCGGTTGGTAAACTGGGCCGCGTGCTCGGTCCGAAAGGTCTCATGCCGAACCCGAAGACCGGTACTGTTACGTTTGACGTAACTAAGGCTGTAAACGAGATCAAAGCTGGTAAGATCGAATACCGCGTTGACCGTGCTGGTAACATCCATGCACCGATCGGCAAAGTTTCCTTCGACAGCGAAAAACTGATCGAAAACCTTAACACGCTTGTTGACACTCTTCAAAAAGCGAAACCGGCTTCCGCGAAGGGCCAGTACATGCGCAACGTAACCGTGTCCTCCACCATGGGCCCGGGCGTAAAAGTCAACTTGCAATAAGTAACACAGCTCTCGTAAGCAATATGCTTTGACTTTCGTGGTCAAGCATGATAATATAGCTTCTGTTGCGAAGTGAATAACAACGAACCGCAGACAGCAGGTGTCAAGCATGCTTGACTTAATACCCTGCCGAGGATCAAGAAGTTTCACCTTACTCAGGTAACTTATGCCCTCGTAGACTGTCTGCGGGGGTTTTCTTCTTGATCTAGAAGCACACAGGAGGTGTAATGATGGGAATCCGTGAGGAAAAAGTAGCTCTCGTAAATGAGATCGCTGAGAAGCTTCAGAACTCCAAGTCTACGATTATCGCTGACTACCGCGGTCTGACCGTAGGGCAAGCGACCGAACTGCGTAAGCGTCTGCGCGAAGCAGGTATCGAGTTCCGCGTTCTGAAGAACACCATGACCCGTCGTGCTGCTGAACAAGTCAACCTGGGCGAAGTCAACCAATACCTGACCGGCCCGAACGCAATCGCGTTCTCCACTGACGATGTTGTAGCACCGGCGAAAATCCTGAACACTTTCGCGAAAGAGCACAAAGCTCTGGAACTGAAAGCAGGGATCGTTGAGGGTAAGATTATCGGTCTTGAAGAAGTGACGGCACTGGCAGAACTCCCGAACCGCGAAGGAATGCTCTCCATGCTGCTTAGCGTACTTCAAGCTCCGATGCGCAACTTGGCATACGCTTTATCTCAAGTTGCTGAACAAAAAGAGCAAGCGTAACGGTTACGTACAACCGACCAAACTGATACCAATTCTAGGAGGTAACTCTAATGTCTAAAGAGCAAATCATCGAAGCCATTAAAGGCATGTCCGTTCTTGATCTGAACGACCTGGTAAAAGCAATCGAAGAAGAATTCGGCGTAACTGCTGCAGCTCCGGTAGTTATGGCTGGCGGCGCTGCTGGCGCAGCTGTTGAAGAACAATCCGAGTTCGACGTAATCCTGAACTCTGCTGGCGCTTCCAAAATCAACGTTATCAAAGTTGTTCGCGAACTGACCGGCCTGGGCCTGAAAGAAGCGAAAGAAATCGTTGACAACGCTCCGAAAGCTCTGAAAGAAAAAACTTCCAAAGAAGATGCAGAAGCTATCAAAGCTAAGCTTGAAGAAGCTGGCGCATCTGTAGAAGTGAAGTAATTGCCCTTTGTGGCTCAAAAGCACCTTGCCTCGTTGCAGGGTGCTTTTTTTATGAAGTTTCCCTTTACTAGATCATGCTGGAAATGGGCAAAGTATACATTGGGAGGTGTGTTCGTGGGCGATCATTATTTTACCAATCGACCGAATGTGGAACACGAGCTGCGCACCATCCGCGTCACCTTGCGCGGCTTTGATCTCACGTTCTGGACTGACGCGGGCGTTTTTTCAAAAGGAGGCGTCGATTTCGGCAGTCAGCTCTTGATTGAGACCATGGAAATTCCGGAGGGAGCGAAAGTTCTCGATGTCGGCTGTGGCTATGGACCGATCGGGATTACAGCAGCGTTGCTTGCCGGAAGCGGTCAGGTGACCATGGTCGATGTCAATGAACGTGCGGTGGAGCTTGCGACGAAAAACATCGAGCAGAATGTGGCACCGGGGGCGCAAGCGATCATCAGCGACCGTTTTGAAAAACTGAACGGAGAAAAATTTGATCGGATTTTGACCAACCCACCGATTCGCGCTGGCAAAGAGGTCGTGCATTCGATCTTTGAGGGGTCGGTTGAGCATCTCACCGAAAACGGCGAACTCTGGGTGGTCATTCAAAAGAAGCAAGGCGCACCTTCTGCAAAAAAGAAGTTGGAAGAGTTGTTTGAAGATGTAGAGGATATGGCGCGCGATGCTGGTTTTCGCATTTTCCGCTGTCAAGGGATTTGTAGAAAGTAAGAAGCTTTTAGGTTGACACTGATTTCCCATTGTAGTATTATTACTAAATGCATACTGCCAAAGTGCCCCCATGCGCAGTTTTTCATGAGATTGTCAATGGTTTAGTGGACATATGAATAATTCGCAGGTATTTTGGTAACGACTAAATATTACGTGGTTTTTCGAAATGTGTTTACATAACGTATCGCATTTTTATTTTTTTGGTGCGAGCGAGTGTGTGGATCAAAGGTATGAGGGGTGACAGATTTGAAGGGACAACTCGTGCAATACGGCAAAAGGCAGCGTAGAACTTATGCGCGTCTGGAAGAAGTATTGGAACTGCCGAATCTGATTGAGATTCAGCAAAAGTCCTACCAGAACTTCCTCGATGAGGGACTGCGGGAAATGTTCCAAGACATCTCGCCGATCTCTGACTTTACGGGTAACCTTTTGCTGGAGTTTGTAGACTACAGCTTGGGTGATCCGAAGTATTCGGTCGACGAATCGAAGGAGCGCGATGTAACATACGCTGCACCGCTGCGTGTCAAGGTGCGTCTCATCAACCGGGAAACTGGTGAAGTCAAGGAGCAGGAAGTCTTTATGGGTGATTTCCCGCTGATGACAGAGACCGGCACTTTCATCATCAACGGCGCCGAGCGCGTCATTGTTTCTCAGTTGGTTCGTTCCCCAAGCGTCTACTTCAATACCAAGATTGATAAAAACGGGAAGAAGGCGTTCACTGCCACTGTCATCCCGAACCGCGGTGCTTGGCTGGAGTTAGAAACTGACGCGAAAGATATCATCTACGTACGGATCGACCGGACAAGGAAAATCCCTGTGACGGTGCTTTTGCGTGCGCTTGGCTTCTCCACTGACGCTGAGATCCTGAACCTGCTTGGCGAAGATGAATATCTGCGCAACACGCTGGACAAGGACAACACAGAGAACTCCGAGAAGGCGTTACTTGAAATCTATGAGCGTCTTCGCCCGGGTGAACCTCCGACTTTGGAAAATGCCCGCAACTTGCTGATTTCCCGCTTCTTCGATCCGAAGCGTTACGACTTGGCAAATGTCGGCCGCTACAAGATCAACAAGAAGTTACATATTAAGAACCGTTTGCTCGGTCAGCGTCTCGCAGAGACTTTGATCGATCAGAGCACAGGTGAGATCATCGCCGAGGCAGGGATGGTCTTAGATCGTCGACTGCTCGACAAAGTTCTGCCGTGGTTGGAAGGCGACATCAACCATGTCGAGTACAAATCGACTTCCGGCGTTGTGCAGGAAGAGATGATCAATGTACAAGAGATCCGCATCTTCTCCCCGCGCGAAGATGGCAAGGTGATCAAAGTCATCGGCAATGCGAACATCGACAAGAACGTCAAGCATGTTACACCGGCCGACATTCTGGCGTCGATCTCCTATTTCATCAACCTGCTGCATGGCGTTGGCTCTACCGACGACATCGACCACTTGGGCAACCGCCGTCTGCGTTCGGTCGGTGAATTGCTCACCAACCAATTCCGCATCGGTCTCTCCCGGATGGAACGCGTGGTTCGCGAACGCATGTCGATTCAAGATGCGAATGCGATCACGCCGCAAGCGCTGATCAACATCCGTCCTGTGATCGCGGCGATCAAGGAGTTCTTTGGCTCCTCGCAGCTGTCGCAGTTCATGGATCAGACCAACCCGCTGGCAGAACTTACGCACAAGCGTCGCCTGTCCGCACTCGGTCCGGGCGGTTTGACTCGTGAACGCGCAGGCTTTGAAGTCCGCGACGTCCATCACTCTCACTATGGCCGGATGTGCCCGATCGAGACCCCGGAAGGACCGAACATCGGTCTGATCAACTATCTTTCCACCTATGCGCGCATCAACGAGTATGGTTTTATCGAAACTCCGTACCGCCGCGTGGACCCGGAAACCTTGAGAGTCACCGAGCAGATCGACTATCTGACCGCTGATGAAGAGGATAACTACGTCATCGCACAGGCGAACATCAACTTGGATGAAACGGGCAAAATCAACGATGATCAAGTGATCGTCCGCTTCAAAGAGGAGACCTTGCTGCTTCCTCCGGAGCGTGTTGACTACATGGACGTTTCTCCGAAACAGGTCGTCTCCGTCGCAACCGCGTGCATCCCGTTCCTCGAGAACGACGACGCGAACCGCGCGCTGATGGGATCGAACATGCAACGTCAGGCTGTTCCGCTGCTCAAACCGCATGCGCCGTTTGTCGGCACCGGTATGGAGCACAAAGCAGCAAAAGACTCCGGCTCCACCGTCGTTTCCAAGCACACCGGTCTTGTGGAGCGCGTGGCTGCCAACGAAGTGTGGGTTCGTGAACAAAAAGAGATTGACGGCAGACTTGTCAACGGCGATCTGCATAAATATAAACTTCTTAAATTCACCCGTTCCAACCAAGGTACTTGCATCAACCAGCGTCCGATCGTCGCTGCTGGTGAGCAAGTCAAGCGCGGTGACATCTTGGCAGACGGTCCGGCGACCGACTCCGGGGAACTCGCACTTGGCAAGAACGTCATCGTCGCATTTATGACCTGGGAAGGTTACAACTACGAGGATGCGATCCTGCTCTCCGAAAAATTGGTGAAGGAAGACGTGTACACGTCCCTGCACATCGAAGAGTACGAAGCCGAAGCTCGCGACACCAAGCTGGGGCCGGAAGAGATCACCCGCGACATCCCGAACGTTGGTGATGAAGCGCTGAAAAACCTCGACGAGCGCGGGATCATCCGCGTCGGTGCCGAGATCGAAGCAGGCGACATTCTGGTCGGTAAAGTTACGCCGAAGGGCGTCACGGAACTGACGGCTGAAGAGCGCTTGCTGCACGCGATCTTCGGTGAGAAAGCGCGTGAAGTGCGCGACACCTCGCTGCGCGTACCGCATGGCGGCGCTGGGATCATCGTCGATGTAAAAGTGTTCACGCGCGACAACGGCGACGAACTGCCGCCGGGCGTCAACCAACTGGTGCGCGTTTACATCGCACAAAAACGCAAAATTTCTGAAGGTGACAAGATGGCAGGTCGCCACGGTAACAAAGGTGTCGTGGCCCGCATCATGGCTGAAGAAGACATGCCGTTCCTGTCGGATGGCACGCCGGTACAAGTCGTGCTCAACCCGCTGGGCGTACCGTCCCGGATGAACATCGGTCAGGTGTTGGAGACCCACTTGGGGATGGCTGCACGCTACCTCGGTATCTCTGTTGCGACTCCGGTCTTTGACGGCGCTCGTGAAACTGACGTGTTCGATACGCTTGAAGAAGCAGGTCTTCCGCGCGACGGGAAGCAGGTGCTCTACGATGGCCGCACTGGCGAGCCGTTTGAGAACCGCGTCACGGTCGGCTGCGTTTACATGCTGAAGCTTCACCACTTGGTCGATGATAAGATCCATGCTCGTTCCACTGGCCCGTACTCGCTCGTTACGCAACAACCGCTCGGCGGTAAGGCGCAGTTCGGTGGTCAGCGCTTCGGGGAGATGGAAGTTTGGGCGCTCGAAGCATACGGCGCTGCATACACCCTGCAAGAGATCCTCACCGTCAAGTCTGACGATGTGGTTGGCCGCGTGAAGACATATGAAGCGATCGTCAAAGGTGAAAACGTTCCGGAACCGGGCGTGCCTGAATCGTTCAAAGTGTTGATCAAGGAACTTCAGTCTCTCGGTATGGACGTGAAGATCCTCTCGGAAGATGAGCAAGAGATCGTGATGCGTGAAAGCGACGAAGACGATGATTCGGGTGAAAAACTCAACCTGAATTTGTCCGCTCGTGAGGTCGCTGACGAGTAAGAACGAAAAGGGAGGTAGGCCCCTTGTTGGACGTCAACAACTTTGAGTACATGAAGATCGGGTTGGCATCCCCGGAAAAGATCCGCTCGTGGTCGCACGGGGAAGTCAAAAAGCCTGAGACGATCAACTACCGGACCCTCAAGCCTGAAAAAGAAGGTCTGTTTTGCGAAAAAATCTTCGGACCCACTCGCGACTGGGAATGTCATTGCGGCAAATACAAGCGCGTTCGCTATAAAGGCGTCGTCTGTGATCGCTGCGGTGTAGAAGTCACGCGTGCAAAAGTCCGTCGGGAGCGTATGGGGCACATCGAACTTGCTGCCCCGGTCTCCCATATCTGGTACTTCAAAGGCATCCCGAGCCGCATGGGTCTCGTTCTCGACATGAGCCCGCGCTCGCTCGAGGAAGTAATCTACTTCGCATCCTACGTGGTAACCTCTGCGGGCGATACGCCGCTTGAATACAAGCAGCTGCTGTCCGAGAAGGAATATCGTTCGTATCGCGAAAAGTACGGGTACGCTTTTGATGCTGGTATGGGGGCAGAAGCGATCAAGAAACTTCTGCTTCAAGTCGAAGTGGAAAAAGAAGTCGTGCAGTTGAAAGAAGAGCTGAAGACCGCTCAAGGCCAGCGTCGCAACCGTGCGATCAAGCGCCTTGAGGTGATGGAAGCGTTCCGCACGTCCTCCAACGCACCGTCTTGGATGATTCTCGACGTGCTGCCGGTCATTCCGCCGGAACTGCGCCCGATGGTCCAATTGGACGGCGGCCGTTTTGCGACTTCCGACTTGAACGACCTGTACCGTCGCGTGATCAACCGGAACAACCGCCTCAAGCGTCTGCTTGATCTCGGTGCACCGGACATCATCGTGCAAAATGAAAAGCGGATGTTGCAAGAAGCGGTCGATGCGCTGATCGACAACGGCCGTCGTGGTCGTCCGGTCACCGGTCCTGGTAACCGTCCGCTCAAATCGCTCTCCCACATGTTGAAGGGGAAACAAGGCCGCTTCCGTCAAAACTTGCTCGGGAAGCGTGTTGACTACTCCGGCCGTTCCGTTATCGTTGTCGGTCCGCACCTGCGTATGTATCAGTGCGGTCTGCCAAAAGAGATGGCGCTTGAGCTGTTCAAGCCGTTCGTCATGAAGGAACTGGTGGCGAAAGGTCTCGCCCACAACATCAAGAGCGCGAAGCGCAAAGTAGAGCGTGTCTCCGCAGAAGTTTGGGACGTACTCGAAGAGGTGATCAAGGAACATCCGGTGCTCCTCAACCGCGCACCAACCTTGCACCGACTTGGGATTCAGGCGTTCGAACCGACACTGGTCGAAGGCCGTGCGATCAAACTCCATCCGCTCGTCTGTACGGCGTACAACGCCGACTTCGACGGCGACCAGATGGCAGTTCACGTTCCGCTCTCGGCAGAAGCACAAGCGGAAGCGAGACTGTTGATGCTGGCTGCACACAACATCCTCAACCCGAAAGACGGCAAGCCGGTCGTCACGCCGACGCAGGACATGGTTCTCGGCTCCTATTACCTGACCATGGACCGCATCAGTGAACACGGTGAGGGTCGTGTGTTCCACTCGCCGACCGAAGCGGTGATGGCGTATGATACGGGTCAAATGTCCCTGCATACGCGAATCATCATTCCGGCGAAAGTGCTCGGCAAAACTTCGTTTACCGAAGCGCAGCAAAATTCGTATCTGATCACCACGCCTGGTAAGATCATCTTCAACGAAATCTTCCCGGCCGACTTCCCCTACATCAACTCGGCGAAGCAGGAGAACCTGCTGAAGGGGACGCCCGATCAGTTCTTCATTTTTGACAAGTCGTCCGACTTCCGTGAGGCGGCTGCCAACCTTGAAGCGCAGTCTGCTGTCGTCAAAGGCTACTTAGGCCAGATCATCGCAGAATGCTTCCGTCGCTACGGCACGACTGTCACCTCGGAGACGCTCGATAAGATCAAGGCGTTGGCGTTCAAATACTCGACCAGAGCAGGGATCACCATCTCTGTAGCGGACATCATCGTTCCGAAGGCGAAGTACGACGTGATCACACAAGCGGAGGAAAAGGTTGCCTCGGTAACCAAGCAGTTCCGCCGTGGTCTGATCACCGATGATGAGCGCTATGACCGTGTCATCTCCGTCTGGTCGAAAGCGAAAGACGAGATCACAACCGTTTTGATGGGCTCGCTCGACCGCTTCAACCCGATTTACATGATGGCGCACTCCGGTGCGCGCGGTAACGTATCGCAGATCACCCAGCTCGCAGGGATGCGCGGTCTGATGGCGAACCCGTCGGGTCGGATCATCGAGTTGCCGATCAAGTCGAACTTCCGCGAAGGTCTGACCGTTCTCGAGTACTTCATCTCGACGCACGGTGCGCGTAAAGGTCTTGCCGATACCGCGCTGCGTACTGCCGACTCCGGTTACCTCACCCGTCGTCTCGTTGACGTTGCACAAGACGTCATCGTCCGTCAGCAAGATTGCGGCACCGACAAAGGGGTATGGGCGGAAGAGATTCGCGATGGCAAGGAAGTCATCGAGGAATTGATCGACCGCATCGTCGGTCGCATCGCGTTCCAACCGGTCGTTCACCCGGAAACTGGCGAAGTGATCGTGGAGGAGAACGAACTGATCGACGAGGAGATGGGCCGTACGATCATCGCGGCCGACATCGAGCGCGTCTACATCCGTTCGATCACCGCTTGCCGCACTCAGCATGGCGTCTGCATCAATTGCTACGGACGCAACCTGGCGACAGGCAATATGGTTGAGATCGGTGAAGCGGTCGGCATCATCGCCGCACAGTCGATCGGTGAACCGGGTACCCAGCTCACCATGCGTACGTTCCATACCGGGGGCGTTGCGGGTGATGACATCACCCAAGGTTTGCCGCGTATCCAAGAGCTGTTTGAAGCTCGTAACCCGAAAGGTCAAGCGATCATCACGGAGATCGACGGCGCTGTGTCTGACATTCGTGAAGTCAAAGACAAGCGCGAGATCGAGATTTCCGGTAACGCTGAAGTCAAAGTGTATCCGGTTCCGTACGGTTCTCGGATCCGCGTGACCAAAGGTCAGGTGATCGAGGCTGGTGATGAGCTGACCGAAGGTTCGATTGACCCGAAAGACATGCTGAAAGTCAAAGGGATTCATGGCGTGCAGATGTACTTGCTGCGCGAAGTACAGCGCGTATACCGTCTGCAAGGCGTTGAGATCAATGACAAGCACGTTGAGGTCATGGTCCGTCAGATGTTGCGCAAAGTCCGCATTATCGACGCAGGAGACACCAACCTGCTGCCGGGTACCTATGTTGACATCTATGAGTTTGAGAAGGCCAACCTGCCTGTGCTGATTGGCGGCACTGGCGAGCCGGCTGTCGCGCGTCCGGCGCTGCTTGGTATTACCAAAGCATCGCTTGAAACCGACTCCTTCCTGTCGGCTGCTTCCTTCCAGGAGACCACTCGTGTCCTGACCGAAGCGGCGATCAAGGGGAAAGTGGACCGTCTGCTCGGCCTCAAAGAGAACGTCATCATCGGGAAGCTGGTTCCGGCCGGCACCGGTATGTCGCGTTATCGCAACATCAAGATTGAAGATGGCACCGAATCGAACGAAGAAACAGCTTCGACTGACATCGAGAACCAAGAAGAGATCGTTGGATCTGAATTGGAGACGGTTGAAACGGTCGTTGAATAATGCAGGCGGTAGGAAGGCGCTCCCTTACAGCGGGCGCCTTCCCGCTGACTGTCCTGTCGAATATTAAAAATATGTTTGCAGCACACCAGAAGGTGTTGACTTACCACGAACTAGGTGGTACAATCTCGTAGTGTGCCTGAGGTCATCGTTTTTAGACAAGCAGTCATGATTGCTGGTGGCTGTGTCGCACATCGCTTGTCATTAGGTATTTTGGCTGGCTGATACTAGTTCGCCACGTACCTTTTTCATTTGCCTAACCATGAGCCACCGGGCTCTGTGGACTTGAAAATTTGGAAGGAGGTGCAGCATCAATGCCGACAATTAACCAATTGGTACGCAAAGGCCGCAAGACTGTCGAGAAAAAATCGACTGCACCGGCGCTGCAAAAAGGTTACAACAGCTTCGTAAAGGAGCAAACCGATCTGCCGTCCCCGCAAAAACGTGGGGTTTGCACTCGTGTAGGAACCATGACCCCGAAAAAACCGAACTCCGCACTGCGTAAGT
Organism: Tumebacillus algifaecis; assembly: GCF_002243515.1. Classification (NCBI taxonomy): domain Bacteria; kingdom Bacillati; phylum Bacillota; class Bacilli; order Caryophanales; family Alicyclobacillaceae; genus Tumebacillus; species Tumebacillus algifaecis. Next base: position 4,375,541 of record NZ_CP022657.1, on the reverse strand, counting down.
ATGCGCGTGTTCGTTTGACTAACGGTATCGAGGTTACCGCATACATCCCGGGTATCGGCCACAACTTGCAAGAACACAGCGTGGTTCTCGTTCGTGGCGGTCGTGTAAAAGACCTTCCGGGTGTACGTTATCACATCGTTCGTGGCGCACTGGACACTGCAGGCGTGAAAGACCGCATGCAAGCTCGTTCCAAGTACGGCGCGAAACGTCCGAAAGCGAAGAAATAATAACTGCTCTTAATGCAGAAACACCGAAAGGAGGCGAATCGCATGCCGCGTAAAGGTCCAGTACCGCGCCGTGACGTGCTGCCGGATCCGGTTTACGGATCCAAATTGGTAACCCGTCTGGCTAACAAACTGATGTACGATGGCAAGAAAGGCACTGCGCAAGGCGCAGTTTACGAAGCGTTCGACAAAATCCGTGAGAAGACAGGCAACGATCCGTTGGAAGTTTTCGAAACGGCTATGAAGAACATCATGCCTGTTCTTGAAGTTAAAGCTCGCCGTGTAGGGGGCGCGAACTACCAAGTTCCGATCGAGGTTCGTCCGGAGCGCCGAGTAACCCTCGCAATCCGTTGGGTCGTCGATTACTCCCGCAAACGCAACGAGAAAACCATCGTGGACAAACTGGCTAACGAGCTGATGGATGCTGCCAACAACACTGGCGGTTCCGTGAAGCGTCGTGAAGACATGCACAAGATGGCTGAAGCGAACAGAGCGTTTGCTCACTACCGTTGGTAGGATAAGAAAATTACGTGTTCGGATAGGTTCTCATTGGATCTGTCCGATCACCTGTGTACTTATTTGAGAAAGGAGGATGTGCCGTATGTCCCGTAAGTTCCCTCTTGAGAGAACGAGAAACATTGGTATCATGGCTCACATCGACGCTGGTAAAACCACTACCACCGAGCGCGTCCTGTTCTACACCGGCCGCGTGCATAAGATCGGTGAAACGCACGAAGGTGGAGCGACGATGGACTGGATGGTCCAGGAGCAAGAGCGTGGTATCACGATCACATCCGCTGCAACCACTGCAGAATGGAACGACCACCGCATCAACATTATCGACACACCAGGTCACGTGGACTTCACTGTAGAAGTTGAGCGTTCCCTGCGCGTCCTCGATGGTTCGGTTGGCGTATTCTGCGCTAAGGGCGGTGTTGAACCGCAGTCCGAGACCGTATGGCGCCAAGCGGACAAATACCACGTTCCGCGTATTGCCTACGTCAACAAAATGGACATCATCGGTGCCGACTTCTTCCGTTGCGTTGACATGATGCGCGACCGCCTGAAGGCGAACGCTGTGCCGATCCAATTGCCGATCGGTGCAGAAGACACCTTCAAAGGCATGGTTGACCTTGTCACCATGACAGCGATCATCTACACTGATGACCTTGGTAAAACCTCTGAGCAAGCTGAAATTCCGGCTGACCTCAAGGATCGCGCTGAAGAACTGCGTGCTGCTCTCGTAGAAGCTGTCGCAGAACTTGACGAAGAGCTGATGATGAAATACCTCGAAGGTGAAGAGATCACCACCGAGGAGATCAAAGCTGCTCTGCGCAAAGGCGTAATCAACGTTCAGATCATCCCGGTTCTGTGCGGTTCCTCGTACAAGAACAAAGGCGTACAGCCGATGCTGGATGCTGTTGTTGACTACATGCCGGCTCCGACCGACGTTCCGGCGATCAAAGGTGTAACCGATGACGGTGAAGAGACTGAGCGTCCGTCCTCCGACAGCGAGCCGTTCTCGGCTCTGGCGTTCAAGATCATGACTGACCCGTTCGTAGGTAAACTGGCGTTCTTCCGCGTTTACTCTGGTGTGCTTTCTTCGGGCTCCTATGTCCTGAACTCCACCAAAGGTAAGCGTGAACGTATCGGCCGTATCCTGCAAATGCACGCAAACCACCGCGAAGAGATCACGACCGTTTACTCGGGCGACATCGCTGCTGCAGTTGGTTTGAAAGACACCACTACCGGTGATACCCTGTGCGACGAGAAGAACGTTGTTATTCTCGAGTCCATGGAATTCCCGGAGCCGGTTATCTCCCTCTCCCTCGAGCCGAAGTCCAAAGCAGACCAAGACAAACTTGGTATCGCTCTTTCCAAGCTCGCTGAGGAAGACCCGACTTTCAAAACCTACACCGACCAAGAGACTGGTCAAACGATCATCTCCGGTATGGGTGAATTGCACCTTGAAATCATCGTTGACCGTCTTCTGCGTGAATTCAAAGTTGAAACCAACGTTGGTAAACCGCAGGTTGCGTACAAAGAGACCATCACTTCCAAAGTGAAGATCGAAGGTAAATTCGTACGTCAGTCCGGTGGTAAAGGTCAATACGGTCACGTTTGGCTTGAGCTCGAACCGCTTGAGCGTGGCGCTGGCTACCAATTCGAAAACAAGATCGTCGGCGGTGTTGTTCCTCGCGAATACGTCCCGGCTGTCGATAACGGTATTCAAGAAGCTATGGGCAACGGTATCCTCGCAGGTTACCCGCTCATCGACATGAAAGCTACGATCATCGATGGTTCCTACCATGACGTTGACTCCTCCGAGATGGCGTTTAAGATCGCAGGCTCCATGGCATTGAAAGCCGGCGCTGTGAAAGCAAACCCGGTTATTCTTGAGCCGATCATGAAGGTTGAAGTTATCGTACCGGAAGAGTACATGGGCGATATCATGGGTGACGTTAACTCTCGTCGCGGTCGTATCGAGGGTATGGAAACTCGTGCGGGTGCTCAAGTAATCCGTGCGTTCATTCCGCTCTCCGAAATGTTCGGTTACGCAACCACTCTGCGTTCCCGTACGCAAGGCCGCGGTCAGTACTCGATGGAGTTCAACTCTTTCGAAGATACCCCGAAATCGATCACACAAGAAATTATCGCCAAAAACAAAGGCGAGTAATTTATATACGAAATAAGAGGAGTTGACCAAAATGGCAAAAGCTAAATTTGAGCGTAACAAGCCGCACGTTAACATTGGTACCATCGGTCACGTTGACCATGGTAAAACCACTCTGACTGCAGCAATCACCACTTACCTGGCGAAAAAGGGCGGCGCGCAAGCAATGGCGTACGACGCAATCGACAAAGCTCCGGAAGAGCGTGAGCGCGGTATCACCATCAACACTTCCCACGTTGAGTACGAGACGGAAAACCGTCACTACGCACACGTAGACTGCCCGGGCCATGCCGACTATGTTAAAAACATGATCACCGGTGCTGCTCAAATGGACGGCGCGATCCTGGTTGTTTCCGCAGCTGACGGCCCGATGCCGCAAACTCGTGAACACATCCTGCTGTCCCGCCAAGTAGGCGTTCCGTACATCGTTGTATTCATGAACAAATGCGACATGGTTGACGATGAAGAACTCCTCGAGCTGGTTGAAATGGAAATCCGTGACCTGCTCTCCGAGTACGAATTCCCGGGCGACGATATCCCGGTAATCAAAGGTTCCGCTCTGAAAGCTCTCGAAGGCGACGCTGATTGGGAGACTCGCATCGACGAGCTGATGGCTTCCGTTGACTCCTACATCCCGGAACCGACTCGTCAAACTGACAAGCCGTTCCTGATGCCGGTTGAGGACGTGTTCACCATCACTGGTCGTGGTACCGTTGCTACTGGCCGTGTTGAGCGCGGTGAGCTCAAAGTTGGCGACAACGTAGAAATCGTTGGTTTGGTTGAAGAAACCAAGTCCACCGTTGCTACCGGTATCGAGATGTTCCGCAAACTGCTTGACTCCGCTCAAGCTGGTGACAACATCGGCGCACTGCTGCGTGGTGTTGACCGCAACAACATCGAGCGCGGCCAAGTAATCTGCAAACCGGGCTCCATCAAGTCGCACACCACCTTCAAAGCAGAACTTTACGTTCTGACCAAAGAAGAGGGTGGCCGTCACACCCCGTTCTTCCAAGGCTACCGTCCGCAGTTCTACGTTCGTACAACTGACGTAACTGGTATCGTTAAGCTGCCGGAAGGTACTGAAATGGTTATGCCGGGCGACAACATCTCCGTTGACGTTGAGCTGATCTCCGGAATCGCTCTCGAAGATGGTACTCGTTTCGCTATCCGTGAAGGCGGCCGTACTGTTGGTGCAGGCGTAGTTGCTTCCATCATCAAGTAATTGCCCTTTCTGCTAAAGAGGATGAATCTTTCGAGATTCATCCTCTTTTTTTATTTTCACGATTTTCCATCACGATTGCCTTTGACTTTTTCCGCATCTTCATCTAAAATAGAAAAAGTGTCCTACTGAAGCCTAGACAACACGCTCGTGTGTTTCATAAAACATACACTCCGCTTGGAGATCGAATATTTTTGTGAAGTACCGGACGAATGACTTGTCTTTTACGAGTTTAGGTAGTATACTTTTAAATTGTTGGTCTTGACTGCGATGATGCGGAAGGTTGCTGAGGTGCCGAATGCTTTTGCCATATGCGGCACGGATCAGGTAAATTTTCGCGGAGTATGTCCACTACAAAATGGGCGAAAAGGAGGGAACACATATGGCGAAACAGAAAATCCGTATCCGTTTGAAAGCTTACGATCACAAAATTCTCGACACTTCTGCTGAGAAAATTGTTGAAACCGCTAAGCGTTCCGGTGCTTCCGTATCGGGTCCGATCCCGCTTCCGACTGAGAAGGCGATCTACACGATCCTGCGTGCACCGCACAAATACAAGGATGCGCGTGAGCAGTTTGAAATGCGTACGCATAAACGTCTGATTGACATCGTTAATCCGACGCCGCAAACTGTTGATGCTTTGATGCGACTTGATCTGCCGTCTGGCGTTGATATTGAGATCAAGCTCTAAACCCTATTTCTAATTTGAGGAGGTGTCAACATGAAAGGTATCTTGGGACGTAAACTCGGTATGACTCAGGTGTTTACTGAAGACGGCAACGTCGTTCCGGTAACTGTTATCGAAGCAGGCCCGAACGTAGTTCTTCAAAAGAAAGACCTTGCAAACGATGGCTACGAAGCGATCCAGCTCGGTTTTGCTGACAAGAAGAACGTTAACAAGCCGGCGCAAGGCCATGCAGCAAAAGCAAACACCACCCCCAAGCGCTACGTTCGTGAAATGCGCGGAGTTGATCTGGCAGCATACGAAGTAGGTCAAGTCTTGAATGCTGACGTATTTGCAGCTGGTGAAGTAATCGATGTTGTTGGTGTATCGAAGGGTAAAGGTTTCGCTGGTGCGATCAAGCGCCACAACCAATCCCGCGGTCCGATGGCTCACGGTTCTCGTTACCATCGTCGCCCTGGTTCCCTCGGTTCCATCAACCCGGGCCGCGTATTTAAAGGACAAACTCTCCCGGGTCGTATGGGTGGCGAGCGTGTAACCGTTCAGAACCTCGAAGTCATCAAAGTTGACACCGAGCGCAACCTGCTGCTCGTTAAAGGTTCTATTCCGGGTCCGAAAAACTCTTTCGTAACAGTCAAATCGGCTGTTAAGTCGGGTAAATAAATCACTTCTATAGGAAAGGAGGAGACCCCTACATGCCGAAAGTGCCTGTATATAACATTAGTGGCTCCCAAGTTGGTGAGATCGAACTCTCCGAAACTGTGTTCGGTATTACCCCGAATCAGCACGTACTGCACGAAGCAGTTGTGATGCAACTCGCATCTCTGCGCCGTGGTACACACGATGTTAAAAACCGTTCTGAAGTTCGTGGCGGCGGCCGCAAACCGTGGCGTCAAAAGGGTACCGGTCGTGCGCGCCAAGGTTCCATCCGCTCCCCTCAATGGGTAGGCGGCGGTACCGTATTTGGTCCGACCCCGCGTTCCTACGCTTACAAGCTTCCGAAGAAAGTTCGTCGTCTGGCGCTGAAATCTGCGCTCGCAACGAAAGTGAACGCGAACGAAATCTTCGTTCTGGATGCGTTGACTCTTGACGCTCCGAAGACGAAAGATATGGTGAAGCTCCTGAACAACCTGAAAGTCGGCAAAGCTCTGATCGTTGCTGGTGAGCAAGATGCGAACATCGCTCTCTCCGCTCGCAACATCCCGGGCGTGAAATTCGTCGATGCAACTGGTATCAACGTACTGGATCTTCTCCATCATGACGCACTGGTCATTACAAAAGACGCAGTGGCTAAAGTCGAGGAGGTGTTCGCATAATGAAGAACGCACGCGACATCATCAAGCGTCCGGTGATCACCGAGCGCTCCAGTGACCTGATGGAAGTAAACAAGTTCGTTTTCGAAGTAGATCTGAAAGCGAACAAAACGGAAATTAAAGTAGCTCTCGAAGAAATCTTCGGCGTAACTGTTGATAAGGTAAACACCTTGCGCGTTCCGTCTAAGAAAAAGCGCGTTGGCCGCCACGTTGGCCAAACGTCCGAGTGGAAAAAGGCGATTGTGACCTTGACCGCGGACTCGAAACCGCTTAACTTCTTCGAAGGTGCTTAATCACTAAGAAGGAGGGACACCTATGGGTATCAAGAAGTATAAACCGACGTCTCCGGGTCGTCGTTTCATGTCCGTTCTGACCTATGAAGAACTGACCACCGACAAACCCGAAAAATCCCTTCTGCTGCCGTTGCACAACAAAGGTGGCCGTAACAACACAGGGAGAACTACCGTTCGTCATCAAGGTGGCGGCGCGAAGCGTCAATACCGCATCATTGACTTCAAACGCAACAAAGATGGCATTCCGGGCCGCGTTGCTACGATCGAATACGATCCGAACCGTACCTCTTTCATCGCCCTGATCAACTACGTTGACGGCGAGAAGCGTTACATCATCGCTCCGGTAGGCCTGAAAGTTGGCGATGTGATCCAATCCGGTACTGATGTCGATATCAAAGTCGGCAACGCACTGCCGCTGGCTAACATCCCGGTAGGTACCGTGATCCACAACATCGAGCTGAAAGCTGGCAAAGGCGGCCAAATCGCTCGCGCTGCAGGCGCTGAAGCTCAACTTCTTGCAAAAGAAGGCGATTACTGCCACGTGCGCTTGGCTTCTGGCGAAGTTCGCTTGATCCGTTCCGAGTGCAAAGCTACCATCGGTCAAGTCGGCAACCCCGACCACGAGCTGGTGAACATCGGTAAAGCAGGCCGTAACCGTCACAAAGGCATCCGCCCGACTGTCCGCGGTGTTGTAATGAACCCGAACGATCACCCGCACGGTGGTGGTGAAGGTCGCGCTCCGATCGGCCGCAAGTCTCCGATGTCCCCGTGGGGCAAACCGACTCTCGGCAAGAAGACTCGCAAGAAGAACAAGCAATCTAGCAAATATATTGTTCGTTCTCGCAAGAAGTAATCTAACCGCCTAACGAAGGGAGGTACTAAAATGGGTCGCTCTCTTAAAAAAGGACCGTTTGTAGACGATCATCTCATGAAGAAAGTTGAAGAGATGAACGCTGCCGGCGACAAAAAGGTTATCAAAACCTGGTCTCGCCGTTCCACGATCTTCCCGGACTTCATCGGCCACACCTTTGCGGTATATGATGGCCGCAAGCACGTGCCGGTGTACGTGACTGAAGACATGGTAGGTCACAAGCTGGGTGAATTCGCTCCGACTCGTTCCTACAAAGGACACGGAGCTGACGAGAAAACATCTCGCCGCTAATATTTAATGATCGGTAGAGAGGAGGTAATACTATGCAAACTGCGAAGGCAGTCGCTCGTACCGTGCGTATCGCACCGCGCAAAGTTCGTCTCGTTGTGGACTTGATCCGTGGTAAGAAAGCTTCGGAAGCGATCGCGATCCTCAAGTACACTCCGAAAGCTGCATCTCCGGTTGTTGAAAAGGTTCTGAACTCCGCTCTGGCGAACGCAGACCACAACTACAACCTGGATCTTGACAGCCTCTATGTTAAAGAAGTTTTCGTGGATCAAGGCCCGACCCTGAAGCGCTTCCGTCCGCGCGCACAAGGCCGTGCATTCCGTATTCACAAGCGCACCAGCCACATCACCGTGGTACTGGGTGAAAAGTAGTCAAGAAGGAGGGATAACGGATGGGACAAAAGGTTAACCCAATTGGCCTTCGCGTTGGTATCATTCGCGACTGGGAGTCGAAATGGTTTGCTAACAAGAAGGAATACACCGAACTGCTTCACGAAGACATCAAAGTTCGTGAGTATATCGAGAACCGCCTGAAAGATGCATCTGTTGCTACGGTAGAAATCGAACGGGCTGCAAACCGTATCAACGTAACCATTCACACCGCTAAGCCGGGTATGGTAATTGGTAAAGGCGGCGCTGAGGTTGATGCACTGCGCACCGCTCTGTCCAACATGACAGGCAAGCGTGTTCACATCAACATCGCTGAAATCAAGCATCCGGACATGAACGCTCATTTGGTTGCTGTAAACATCGCACAACAGCTCGAACGCCGTATCGCGTTCCGTCGTGCAATGAAGCAATCGATCCAGCGCACCATGCGTACCGGCGCTAAGGGTATCAAAGTACAAGTATCCGGTCGTCTCGGCGGCGCTGAGATCGCACGTACCGAAGGCTACTCCGAAGGTACTGTGCCGTTGCACACTCTGCGTGCTGACATCGACTACGCTCACTACGAAGCTCACACCACCTACGGCCGTATCGGCGTTAAAGTGTGGATCTATCGTGGCGAAGTACTGCCTACCCGCGGCGCGAAGAAAGTAGCTGCCGAAGAAGGGGGTAAGTAAGACATGTTGTTGCCAAAACGCGTCAAGCACCGTAAAGAACATCGCGGCAGCATGGCTGGCCGTACCAAAGGCGGCGAGTCTGTAGCTTTTGGTGAATACGGTCTGCAAGCTCTCGAACCGGCTTGGATCACCAACCGTCAAATCGAAGCTGCACGTATCGCGATGACCCGTTACATCAAACGTGGCGGTAAAGTATGGATCAAAATCTTCCCAAGCAAACCTGTGACTGCGAAACCGGCTGAAACTCGTATGGGTGCTGGTAAAGGGTCTCCGGAAAAATGGGTAGCGGTTGTTAAACCGGGCCGCATCATGTTCGAGTTGGCTGGCGTACCGGAAGAGATTGCACGCGAAGCGATGCGTCTTGCTATGCACAAACTGCCGATCAAGTGCAAGTTTGTAAAACGCGAAGAAGTGGGTGGTGAGGCAGATGAAAGTTAAAGACATCCGTAACTTGTCCACCGTTGAGATCGAAACAAAAGTCAACGATTTGAAAGACGAGCTGTTCAACCTGCGTTTCCAACTCGCAACGGGTCAGCTCGACAACCCGATGCGCATTCGTGAAGTCCGCAAGGATATCGCACGTGCCAAAACGATCCTCAGAGAGCGCGAACTGGGTATCGGCTAATCTCTCCGCTAGGAAGGAGGAAATAGGATGAGCGAGCGTAACACCCGCAAAGTCCGTACTGGTAAAGTCGTATCTGATAAAATGGATAAGACGATCGTTGTTTCTGTTGAAGAACAGAAAAAACACCCGCTGTACGGCAAGCTTGTTCTCGTATCGACGAAGTTTAAGGCTCACGATGAAAACAACACCGCTAAAGTTGGCGACATCGTGAAAATCATGGAAACCCGTCCGCTGTCGAAAGATAAGCGCTGGCGTCTTGTTGAAGTCGTAGAGGAAGCAGTAATCCTCTAATCGGAACCTAGAGTCAATTGACTCACTTGGAAGGAGGTCCTAGGCATGATTCAACAGCAATCCCGTCTGACTGTAGCAGACAACTCTGGTGCAAAAGAAATCATGTGCTTCCGCGTACTTGGTGGCTCGAACCGCAGAACCGCAAACATCGGTGATATCATCGTTGCTTCCGTGAAAAGTGCAACACCAGGTGGCGTTGTCAAGAAGGGTGACGTTGTTAAAGCGGTAATCGTTCGTTCGAAGACCGGTAGCCGCCGTAAGGATGGCACTTATATCAAGTTCGACGAAAACGCAGCTGTCATCATTAAAGAAGATAAGTCTCCGCGCGGTACCCGTATCTTCGGGCCAGTAGCTCGTGAACTGCGTGAAAAAGACTTCATGAAGATCATCTCTCTGGCACCTGAAGTGCTGTAATCGCGAATTAAGTTTCAGGTAGTAACACCTGAGGAGGTGTAACACAGTGGCAAAAGCTAAACTTCACGTGAAGAAAGGCGACCAAGTCGTCGTTCTCACTGGTAAGGATAAAGGCAAGAAGGGTCGCATCTTGGAAGCATACCCGACTGAGCAGCGCGTTTTGATCGAAGGCGTGAACATCGTTAAGCGTCACACCAAGCCGAACGCGACCAACCAGCAAGGCGGTATCATCGAGAAAGAAGCGCCGATCCACGTTTCGAACGTAGCGATCGTTGACCCGAAAACCGGCGGTGCTACTCGAATCGGTAAAAAGATTCTGAACGACGGCACCAAGGTTCGTTACGCAAAAAAATCTGGCGAAACTCTCGACAAGTAGTCAGGTCAAGAAAGGAGGTAACTATCGTGGCTCGTTTGCAAGAGTATTACAAAACAGAAGTTCTTCCTGCTCTGATGAGCAAGTTTGAATACCAGTCCGTGATGCAAGCTCCGAAACTCGATAAGATCGTCATCAACATGGGTCTTGGCGAAGCGGTTGCTAACGCTAAGGTACTGGACGCAGCTGTTGCTGATCTCGAGCTGATCTCCGGTCAAAAACCGGTTATCACCAAAGCGAAGAAGTCGATCGCAGGCTTCAAAATTCGCGAAGGCATGCCGATCGGTGCAAAAGTCACCCTGCGCGGTGAGCGTATGTACCATTTCCTCGACAAGCTGTTCAACGTGGCACTTCCGCGTGTACGCGACTTCCGCGGTATTTCCCCGAAGGCGTTCGACGGCCGTGGTAACTACACGCTCGGTCTGAAAGAACAACTTCTCTTCCCGGAAATCGAGTACGAAAAGGTCGATAAAATGCTGGGTATGGACATCGTGTTCGTAACCACCGCTACGACCGACGAAGAAGGCCGTGAATTCCTGCGCCTGATGGGCGCGCCGTTCCGTCAAGCATAAACATTCCGCAAATTATAGGAGGTATGGACAGTGGCTCGTAAGGCTATGATCGTGAAACAGCAACGTACGCCGAAGTTCAGCACCCGCGCATACACTCGTTGCCGTGTGTGCGGACGTCCGCACTCGGTTTTGCGGAAGTTCGGCATTTGCCGTATTTGCTTCCGTGAACTGGCGTACAAAGGTCAACTCCCTGGCGTGAAGAAAGCCAGCTGGTAATAGAGATAGCGATTAGGGAAGGAGGTTTTTACACATGGTGATGACTGATCCGATCGCAGATATGCTGACTCGTATCCGGAACGCGAACATGGTTGGTCACGAGAAAGTTGAAATCCCGGGCTCCAACCTGAAGAAAGCAGTCGCTGAAATCCTCAAGAGCGAAGGTTTCATCCGTGACGCTGAATTCATTCCGGACAACAAGCAGGGGATCATCCGCGTATTCCTCAAGTACGGTGCAAACAATGAACGTGTAATCACTGGTTTGAAGCGTATCTCCAAACCGGGCCTGCGCGTTTACGCAAAATCGACTGAAATCCCGCGTGTTCTTGGTGGTCTGGGTATTGCAATCCTCTCCACTTCGAACGGTCTGATGACTGATAAAGAGGCTCGCCGCACTCAAGTTGGTGGCGAAGTTCTCTGCTACGTTTGGTAATAGAAGCTTCTTACGATTGGAGGTGTAACTTGTGTCTCGTATCGGTAGAAAAGTAATTGAGTTGCCGGCTGGTGTTGAGTTAACTCAAAACGGCTTTGTCGTGACCGTAACTGGTCCGAAAGGCACCCTGACCCGTGAGTTCCATAAGGACATGGTCATCAAGGTTGAAGGCAACCAAGTCGTCGTCGAACGTCCGTCCGACAACAAGCTGCACCGCTCTCTGCACGGCACCACTCGCTCTGTCCTCAACAACATGGTAGAGGGTGTGTCCAAAGGCTTCGAGAAAAACCTCGAACTCGTTGGCGTTGGTTACCGTGCTGCGAAAGCGGGCAACAAAGTAACTCTTTCCCTCGGTTTCTCCCACCCGGTTGAAATCGTTCCGGAAGAAGGCATCGAAATCGATGTTCCGGCAGCTACGAAGCTGACCGTTAAAGGGATTAACAAGGAGCGCGTTGGTCAAGTGGCTGCGCAAATCCGTTCCCTGCGTGAACCGGAGCCGTATAAAGGCAAAGGTGTTAAGTACGAAAATGAAGTCGTCCGACGCAAAGTTGGTAAGACTGGTAAGAAATAATAGCTTGAGACATGCAAACATTGCATGAAGGGAGTGAAACTCGATGATCACAAAAGGCGATAAGAATAAAGCTCGTAAGCGCCGTCACTTCCGCGTACGTCGTAAGGTTACAGGTACGGCTCTGCGCCCGCGTCTGAACGTTTTCCGTTCTTCGAAGCATATCTACGCTCAAGTAATCGACGATGCGACCGGTACAACTCTCGCTTCTGCTTCGACCGTTGATCCGGCTCTTAAAGGCGAAGTTGGTCACGGCGGCAACATTGACGCTGCTACTAAAGTAGGCGAACTCGTTGCGAAGCGCGCGATCGAAAAAGGTATCACCAACGTCGTATTTGACCGTGGCGGTTACCTCTATCATGGCCGCATTGCAGCTCTGGCTGCAGCAGCTCGCGAAGCTGGCCTCGAATTCTAATCATCTTGTCAAAAAGGAGGGAAACCTTAATGCGTATCGATCCGAACCAACTCGAACTGTCTGAAAAAGTCGTCGCAATCAACCGTGTTGCGAAGGTCGTTAAAGGCGGTCGTCGTTTCAGCTTTTCCGCACTCGTTATCGTAGGCGATGGCAACGGACACGTCGGCGCAGGTCTCGGCAAAGCTGCTGAGGTGCCGGAAGCTATCCGTAAAGGCATCGACGATGCGAAGAAAAACCTCGTCTTCGTTCCGCTCGTTGGCACCACCGTGCCGCACGATATTCTCGGACGTTTTGGCGCTGGTAAAGTTCTGATCAAGCCGGCTAAAGAAGGTACCGGCGTTATCGCGGGCGGTCCTGCTCGCGCTGTGCTCGAACTTGCTGGTGTAAAAGATATCGTTACCAAATCTCTTGGTTCTTCCAACTCCATGAACATGGTTAACGCAACTCTTGATGGTCTGAAGCGCCTCAAGCGCCCGGAAGACGTTGCGAAACTGCGTGGTAAGTCCTTGGAAGAAATTCAGGGTTAAGGAGGGGATATCACAATGGCAAAGTTGGAAATCACCCTCAAGAAGAGCCCGATCGGCCGTCCTGAAGACCAGAAGGTTACCGTGACAACTCTGGGTCTGCGCAAGCTGAACCAGACTGTTGTTCACAACGACACTCCGCAAATCCGCGGTATGGTCAACAAGGTTTCGCACCTCGTTGAATACAAAGTTATCGACTAATCAAGCATCAAATCAAAGAGGAGGTGCATCGGGATGAAATTGCATGAGCTCAAACCGGCTGAAGGTTCGAAGTTCACTCGCAAGCGTGTTGGCCGCGGGATCGGTACTGGCAACGGCAAGACTGCTGGACGTGGTCACAAAGGTCAAAACTCTCGCTCCGGCGGTGGCGTTCGTCTGGGCTTCGAGGGCGGTCAGACTCCTCTGTTCCGTCGTCTGCCGAAGCGCGGCTTCAACAACTCGGTATTCGCTACCGTGTATGCTGAAGTGAACGTTGCGAAGCTGAACAGTTTCGAAGCTGGCACTGTTGTAACTCAGGAACTGCTGAAAGAAGTGGGTGTTGTTAAAAACCTGCACGACGGCGTTAAGATCCTGGGTAACGGCGAGATTACCGTAGCTCTTACTGTGCAAGCAAAGGCTTTCTCCAAGTCTGCTATCGAGAAAATCGAAGCTGCTGGCGGTAAGGCTGAGGTGATCTAATGTTTACGACGATCGCGAACATTTGGAAAGTGTCCGATCTGCGTAATCGTATTTTGTTCACCCTGCTCATGATTCTGGTATTCAGGATCGGGAGTTTCATCCCGGTCCCGAATGTCAACGCTAAAGCACTCGCTGAGATCGGGGAAAACCCGATCTTCGGGATGCTTAACACGTTCTCGGGCGGTGCGCTCCAGAACTTCTCCATCTTCGCAATGTCGATCACCCCGTACATCACGGCGTCGATCATTGTCCAGCTCCTCGGCATGGGCGTGCTCAAGAAGTTCGAGGAATGGCAAAAAGAAGGAGAAGCCGGACGCAAAAAGTTAGCGCAGATTACGCGATACGGTACAATCGTACTGGGTATGATCCAGGCTTTCGGCCTGTCCGTAACCTTTAACAACCAGATCCCGGGACTGATTACCGACACGACCTGGACGGGTTACGCACTCATCACGCTGACGCTGACAGCTGGTACGGCATTTCTGATGTGGCTCGGTGAGCAAATCACTGAGAAGGGCATTGGCAACGGGATCTCGATCCTCATCTTTGCGGGTATTATCGCAGGTGTGGAACGCGGGGCTCGCACGATTTACGAGACTTGGTTCTATAACCAAGAGCAACTCGGCATGAGCTATGTCAAACTCGGCATCTTGCTGATTGGCGTTGTGTTGTTGATCGCTGCGATCGTATTCGTACAACAAGGTGTTCGTCGGATTCCGGTACAGTATGCGAAGCGTGTTGTTGGGCGTAAAATGTATGGTGGGCAATCCACCCACATTCCGCTCAAGGTTAACGCTGCAGGGGTTATTCCGGTCATTTTCGCATCGTCCCTGCTGATGTTCCCTGTCACAGTGGCTCAATTCCTTCCGTCCAATACGGTGACGGATTGGATTCAAGCGCGGCTTGCTTTCGGGCAACCGCTGTATGTTTCTTTTGAAGTGATTCTGATCATTTTCTTCACGTACTTCTATACGTTTGTACAGATCAACCCTGTACAACTGTCCGATGGCATGAAGAAAAATGGCGGCTTCATCCCGGGCATTCGCCCAGGCAAACCGACCGAGTTGTTTATCACCCGGGTCATGAATCGCATCACTCTTTCCGGCGCACTCTTCCTCGCTGCCATCGCCTCGATGCCAGTCGTGTTTATGGGTGCAACGGGTCTGAATCTGTATTTCGGCGGCACTGGTCTTCTCATCGTCGTCGGGGTTGCTCTTGAAACCATGAAACAAGTGGAAAGCCAGCTCCTGCAACGCCACTATAAAGGATTTATCCGCAAATAGTGGAAGAGACGGCATGACCCGAAACCAGAAGTCTTAGACATTGGAGGGATGATGGATGCAAGTCATCTTTATGGGATTGCCCGGTGCAGGTAAAGGCACGCAGGCAGAACGCATCGTCTCCGAGTTCGGGATTCCGCACATCTCTACCGGTGACATGTTCCGGGCGGCGATAGCAGAAGAGACTCCCCTTGGGCTTCAGGCGAAGTCTTTCATGGATCAGGGGCTCCTCGTACCAGACGAAGTCACCATCGGGATTGTGCGTGAACGATTCCAAAAGCCGGACTGCGAAAAAGGATTTCTCCTCGATGGTTTTCCGCGGACACTGGCCCAAGCAGAAGCGCTTGACGCAATGCTTGTGGACCTTGGTCGCGAGATCGACTCAGTCATTAACTTGACCGTTGCTCGTGAAAACCTCTTAGCGCGTTTAACCGGTCGTCGGATTTGCAAATCCTGCGGCGCTACGTACCATGTCATCTTTAACCCTCCGGCAACGGAAGGCAAATGCGACAAGTGCGATGGCGAACTCTACCAGCGCTCGGATGATACTGAGGAAACGGTAGCAACCCGCTTGGATGTAAACATCAAGCAATCCGAACCAATTTTGGCTTACTACGAAGCCAAGGGTCTGCTGAAAACTATCGATGGCGAACGAGCAATCGATGAGGTCTACAAGCAAATCTCTTCCATTCTACGAGGTGTGGAATGATCGTCAGTAAGTCCAATGTAGAGCTGGATTTGATGCGTGAGGCAGGACGGATCGTTGCGTTGACACACAAAGAGCTGCAAAAAGCAGTTCATCCGGGGATCACCACGAAGGAACTTGACCAGATTGCTGATGATTTTATCCGCAAGCAAGGTGCGCTTCCTTCCTTCAAGGGGTACCACGGGTATCCAGCTTCTATCTGTGCATCAGTCAATGAAGTGATCGTCCACGGAATCCCGGGTGACCAGGAGCTCCAAGAGGGCGACATCATCTCCATTGACATCGGTGCGAACATCCACGGCTTCCACGGCGACTCCGCCTGGACGTACGCGGTCGGCCCTATCAGTGAGACGGCTCAAAAGTTGCTCGAGGTAACGGAAGCAGCTCTGTTTAAAGGCTTGGAACAAGCCAAGGATGGGAACCGTCTTTCCGATATCGGTCACGCGGTGCAAACGTATGTGGAATCGCACGGGTTCTCGGTCGTACGTGAATTCGTTGGCCACGGCATTGGGCGACAAATGCATGAAGACCCGTCTATCCCTAACTACGGCCCGCCCGGACGTGGACCACGACTTAAAACCGGCATGACGCTGGCGATCGAGCCGATGGTCAACGTTGGCAGCTTTCACACAAAGACACTCCAGGATGACTGGACAGTCGTGACGGCTGACGGCTCGCTGGCCGCTCACTTTGAGCATACAGTGGCAGTTACTCCTGACGGACCGGACATCTTGACGAAAGCGTAAGGTGAATAGGATGCCTCATCCGACGCGTCCCCATCTCGGGCAGATCGTCTTGGTGACCCAGGGCAAAGAAGCAGGAAACTATTGCGTAATCGTAGGGATTCATGGCCCCAAGTTCGTTTTGCTGGCCGATGGTGCGAAGCGCAAAAGCGACGCTCCTAAGCACAAAAACATCGCACATGTACAGCTCCTCGCTCATATCGATGAAGCGGTGGCGATGAAACTCGAACAACAGGGTCAGGTGCAAAATGCTTTGTTGCGTTGTAGCCTGAATCGATTCAAACGGTCGTTAGAGCACATTTATGAAGAAGCGAAGAGAGGAAGTGACCTCAGTGGCGAAAGATGATGTAATCGAAGTGGAAGGTAGAGTTATTGAACCTCTCCCGAACGCAATGTTTCGAGTGGAATTGGAAAACGGACACAAAGTGCTCGCACATGTATCTGGAAAGATTCGAATGCACTATATCCGGATTCTACCGGGGGACCGTGTAACCGTTGAATTGTCTCCGTACGATTTGACGCGTGGCCGGATTACCTACCGCTACAAATAAGGACTGACGATTGGAGGTAATCGCAATGAAGGTACGTCCTTCTGTTAAGCCGATTTGCGAAAAGTGCAAGATCATTCGTCGCAAAGGCGCTGTTATGGTCATTTGCGAAAACCCGAAGCACAAGCAAAAACAAGGTTAAGTTTCAACAGAGCGTAGAGCGGCTGCCCCGTTCCGCTCTGCAGGAACGTTGGGAACTGCGCGCTGTTGTTTCCTATAAACGAAGCAGTTCAATGAATCACTTGGGAGGTGTACACGCACATGGCACGTATTGCTGGTATCGATATCCCGCGCGACAAGCGCGTGGAAATCAGCTTGACCTACATCTTTGGGATCGGCCGTAAAACTTCGAACAAGGTCCTCGAAGCAACCGACGTCAACAAAGACGCTCGCGTTAAGGATCTGACTGAAGATGAGATCAACCGTATCCGTGAATTTATCGACAAGAACATCAAGGTTGAAGGTGACCTCCGTCGCGACATCGCTTTGAACATTAAGCGCCTGATCGAGATCGGTTCCTACCGTGGTATCCGTCACCGCCGCGGCCTTCCGGTTCGCGGTCAACGCACGAAGACCAACGCTCGTACCCGTAAAGGTCCTCGCCGCACTGTAGCAGGCAAGAAAAAATAGTAAGGGGGGAAACTGACACATGGCAAAAGTTAAAGGACGCGGTAAAGGTGCTACCACCCGTACCAAACGTCGTGACCGTAAAAACATTGAAGTCGGCGTAGCTCACATCAAGTCGACTTTCAACAACACGATCGTTACCATCACCGACCTGCAAGGCAACGCGATCTCCTGGGCTACTGCCGGCGGCCAAGGCTTCAAAGGCTCCCGTAAGTCCACCCCGTTCGCAGCTCAATTGGCTGCTGAGTCTGCTGCGAAAGTCGCGATGGAACACGGCATGAAGTCTTGCGAAGTATTCGTAAAAGGCCCAGGCGCTGGTCGCGAAGCTGCGATTCGCTCCCTGCAAGCTGCTGGTCTCGAAGTTTCGATGATCAAAGACGTCACTCCGATCCCGCACAACGGTTGCCGTCCGCCGAAGCGCCGCCGCGTATAACAGTGGCGCTTCTCTTCTGTGTCTAAGTGGACACAGGGGAATATATAGCAAGAAGAGTATGATTCTAACAGGAGGTGTCAATACTAGAATGGCAAGATACACCGGTTCTGTTTGCCGTCTGTGCCGCCGCGAAGGCGTTAAACTGTATCTGAAAGGCGAACGCTGCTACACCGACAAGTGTGCGATCGACCGCCGCGCTTACGCTCCGGGCCAACACGGCCAGGCTCGTAAGAAGGTATCCGAATACGGTACCCAGCTGCGCGAGAAGCAAAAAGCTCGTCGCGTTTACGGCGTCCTTGAAAAGCAATTCCGTGGTTACTACGAAGAAGCTAGCCGCCGCAAGGGGATCACAGGTGAGACCCTGTTGCAAATTCTGGAAAGCCGCTTGGATAACGTTGTGTTTCGTTCCGGTTTCGCAGCTTCCCGTCCGGAAGCTCGCCAAATCGTGAAGCACGGCCATATCCTTGTGAATGGCAAACGTGTCGATATCCCGTCTTACCTGACCAAGCCGGGCGATGTGATTGCGTTTTCCGATAAAGCTCAAGAAGTTCCGCGCGTGAAGGAACTCTTGGAAGCTGCTGAATCCAAATCGGTGATCGCGTGGCTCGAGAGAGACCTGAACACCAAGTCTGCGCGCATCGTTCGCGTTCCGTCTCGTGACGAAATCGACGTTCCAGTTGCAGAGCAAATGATCGTCGAACTTTACTCTCGCTAAGATTTGAGTGTACTCGGCAGACTATCACCCTCAGCTGCGCAAGTCTCACCGGAATGTTCGAGTTGTCGAGAAGGAGGGTTACGTGAATGATTGAAATTGAAAAGCCGAGAATCGAGACTGTTGAGATCAACGAAAGTGGCACGTACGGGAAGTTTGTGGTGGAACCGCTGGAACGCGGTTATGGCACCACACTGGGGAACTCTCTGCGTCGTATCCTCCTCTCTTCGTTACCTGGCGCTGCTGCGACCAGCGTGAAGATTGAAGGGGTGCTTCATGAGTTCTCCACCATTCCTGGCGTCGTCGAAGATACAACAGAGATCATCTTGAATCTCAAACGGCTTTCGCTCAAAATCCATTCCGACGAGGAAAAAACGCTGACGATCGACGCGGAGGGACCGGGTGCGGTCACCGCCGGCGATATTCGTGTGGATTCCGACGTTGACGTGCTCAACCCGGACCTGCATATTGCCACTTTGGCCGATGGCGGAAAACTCTTCATGGAGATTACGGCGAACCGTGGACGCGGCTATGTTCCGGCCGACCGTAACAAGAAAGAAGACATGGAGATTGGCGTCATCCCGATCGACTCCATCTATACGCCGATTGAACGCGTGAACTACTCCGTAGAGAATACTCGCGTCGGACAGGTAACCAACTACGACAAGCTGACCCTCGAGGTCTGGACGGACGGAAGCATTCGACCTGACGAAGCGGTGAGTCTGGGTGCAAAGATCTTAACGGAGCACCTGATGTTGTTTGTAGGCCTGACCGATAAAGTTCGCGATACGGAGATCATGATCGAGAAGGAAGACGATAAGAAAGAGAAAGTTCTTGAGATGACGATCGAAGAACTGGAACTTTCCGTTCGCTCCTACAATTGCTTGAAGCGTGCTGGTATCAACACGGTTCAAGAACTTTGTTCGAAAACAGAAGAAGAGATGATGAAAGTCCGTAACCTCGGTCGCAAGTCGCTGGAGGAAGTCCAGGAAAAGCTGGCTGAACTCGGCCTTGGCCTTCGTAACGAAGACTAATCGCATCTCAAAGCAACATGTGAAATTGTTGAGGAGGAGGGAAACAACGTGGCATACAGAAAGCTGAACCGTCGTTCCGGTAACCGTAAAGCATTGTTCCGGAGCCAGGTAACTGACCTGTTTATCTACGAGCGCATCCAAACGACCGAAGCGAAAGCGAAAGAACTCCGCTCGGTGGCTGAAAAGCTGATCACGCTGGCTAAGCGTGGCGACCTGCACGCTCGCCGTCAAGTCGCATCGTTCGTTCTTCCGGAAATCGCAGATGCTACCACCAACCAAGACGTGGTACAAAAGCTGTTCTCCGAGATCGCTCCGCGTTTTGCTGAGCGTCAAGGCGGCTACACCCGCATCATGAAGATCGGACCGCGCCGCGGCGACGGGGCACCGATGGTGTACCTCGAACTCGTATAATGTTCTCTGCGAGGTTTGCTACAACTGCAAACCTCGTTTTTGATTAACGAACGGTGTGAGCGGAGGGACTATGCGGAATATCAAACTGACGATCTCGTATGACGGGACCGATTTTCACGGCTTTCAGATCCAGCCGAACCTGCGCACGGTGCAGGGGGCGCTGCAGGCGCGTCTGGAAGAGGTGGTCGGACACCCGGTTTCGATCATCGGCTCGGGGCGAACCGATGCTGGAGTGCATGCGCGCGCGCAAGTGGTCAATTTCCACACATCTTCGCGCGTTCCGGTGGAGAAGTGGCCGATCGTGTGCAACGTGAAGCTACCAGGCGACTTAGTCGTTCAGGACGCCGAAGAGGTGTCTGAGGACTGGCATGCGCGTTTTTCGGCACAGGGGAAGGTGTATCGCTACCAGATGGACAGAAGCGCTTTCTCCGACGTGTTTACGCGCAAATACGCCTATCACTATCCCTACCCGATTTGCGTCGAGCGGATGATCGAAGCGGCAACTCATCTCGTGGGTCGTCATGATTTCACCAGTTTCTGTGCTGCCAACACGCCGGTTGAAGACAAAGTGCGCACGTTGTACGCGGTTGACCTTCGAGAGGAGGGGCACCTGCTGACGGTGACCTGTCGCGGCGAAGGTTTTCTTTACAACATGGTGCGGATCATCGTCGGCACGTTACTCGACGTTGGCCGCGGCAAGATCGAACCGGGTGAACTCCCGGACATTCTGCTTGCGCGCGACCGAAAAAGAGCTGGAGTGACCGCTCCGGCACACGGCTTAACGATGTGGCAAGTTCTGTACGACTGATTAGTCTTGACATTTTGGCCCGTCCAAAGTAGAATTGACATTGGTATTTTACAGCCCTTGCTAATCCCACTAGCCCCGGCTTTTAAAATACAACAAGTTTCAGGAGGGAATAACTATGCGTACAACATACATGGCGAAACCTGGCGCCGTGGAACGCAAATGGTACATCATCGACGCTGAAGGTAAAACCGTAGGCCGTCTGGCAACAGAAGTTGCTTCTATCCTTCGCGGTAAACATAAACCGGAATTCACCCCGCATATCGACACTGGTGATTTCGTGATCATCATCAACGCTGAGAAGGTTGTCTTCACTGGCAAGAAACTGCAAAACAAAATCTACTATCGTCACTCCCTGTATCCGGGTGGCCTCAAGCAAACCACTGCAGGTCAAATGCTGGCTACCAAACCGGAGCGCGTGCTGACCTACGCAATCAAGGGTATGCTGCCGCATAACTCTCTGGGCGCGAAACAGCTGACCAAGCTGCGCGTATACGCAGGTACTGAGCATGGGCATGCTGCACAAAACCCGATTCCGTGGGAATCGAAGTAAGAGGGAGGTTAGCACACTATGGCACAAGTTCAATACTGGGGCACTGGTCGTCGTAAACATTCCGTAGCTCGCGTACGTCTCGTACCGGGTGAAGGCAACGTGATCATCAACAAACGTACCATGGACGAATTCTTCGGCGGTTTGGAAACCCTGAAGCTGATCGTGAAACAGCCGGGCAACCTGACTGAGACCATCGGCAAGTATGATGTGATCTGCAACGTTAAGGGTGGCGGCTTCTCCGGCCAAGCTGGCGCAATCCGTCACGGGATCTCCCGTGCGCTGCTCAAAGCTGATCCGGAACTGCGTGGTTCTCTGAAAAAAGCAGGCTTCCTGACTCGTGACCCGCGTATGAAAGAGCGTAAGAAATACGGCCTTAAAGCTGCTCGTCGCGCTCCGCAATTCTCCAAACGTTAATTGTTGGACCGAAACAGCTTGCAAAAGAAGGATACCTATTTGGGTGTCCTTCTTTTTTTGTGCCTGTCCGCATATTCTTCTTCTGGAAGGAGGAGTTGCGGATGTGGAAACGAGGTAAGATGCCAGTATGGCGATTTGGCGTCTACGTGGCTTTGTTTTTGATCGCTTCGTTTGGGCTGTATACAGGAACCTTACAGTGGCTGACCGAGCCTTCTTCTTTGTCATGGAACCTGCCGCTCAATGGGCAGGTGATCGTGCTCGATGCGGGGCATGGGGGAGTGGACCCAGGCGCTGTCAGCGAATCTGGCGTGCTGGAGAAGGAGATTGCACTGCAGGTGGCGATGTTTTTACGGGACTATTTGCAGCAGGCAGGTGCACATGTCCTCATGATCCGCGAGGAGGATTTGGATCTGGCCGATCCGAATACGAAGGGATATAGCCGCCGAAAAAGTCAAGACTTAAAGGAGCGGGCTCGCATCATCCGCGAATCGGATGCGACCGTCTTTATCTCACTGCACTGCAATTCGATCCCGTCCGACAAATGGACCGGTGCCCAGACGCTCTTCGATACGGAGTTTGAAGACAGCAAAGTGCTCGCCGAAAAGGTTCAGGAGGCGCTCCGGGAGACGATTGATGCAGACCGCGGCGTAAAAAAGCGCGAGGACCTCTTCCTGCTCAAGCATGCGGGCAAACCGGGAGCCCTTGTTGAACTCGGTTTTTTGTCCAATCCGGATGAAGCGCTGTTGATGCAGGAGAAGAACTATCAGAAAAAGTTGGCCCTTAGTATCTACAAGGGTCTGCTGGCGTACTACTCGGAGAAATGATCGCGAACAAGTCGCAGCAGGAGGCGCAAACTGTGTGGAAGAAATGGATCACCGTCGTATGTGTGTGTATGATGCTGTATGGATGTGCTCCACAAGCAGAGCCGAGCAAGGAAACGACCGCAGCCAAAGCTGAACTGGTGCTGGAGAGCGAAAAGTCGGTCTACCCGTACCTCGTTTTCGCCAATGAGGGTCAGGCCGATGCCGAAGAAGTGCGCGTGTACGAGGAGAAGAGCGGACAGGAGCTGACTGCGCTGGGGCTGACCGCAGGCGACAAGATCACGCCCGCACATAAGCCGATCACGCTCAGCCCAGGGACGGGTGTGCATTATCAACTTTTGACCAAGGAACTTCGCAACTATACGGTAAAATGGAAAGAAGACGGGCAGGAACATCAGGTCAAGATGTTGCTCAAAGAACCCGGTCGTATTGAAACCCACTAATGCCTGATATGGTATACTAGGTTCTGTGGATATGATGGAGGTGGCAAGGATGCTGACAAAACAGGCGATTCTGGACGCGTTGCGTCCGGTGCAAGACCCTGAAGTACATAAAAGTATTGTCGAGCTGGGCATGGTTCGCAACGTGGAGATCGACGGCGATCATGCCAAAATCGAAGTGGTGCTGACCATCGCAGGCTGCCCGCTGCGCAACAAAATCGATGCGGATGTTCGGGCCGCACTGGGCACGGTCGAAGGATTGAAATCGTTCGATCTCACCTTGGGCACGATGACAGACGAGGAGCGTGCGAAGTTCCGCGAGGTACTGCGCGGAGGTCAGCCAGAACAGGCTACACCGCCGTTGCTCGACCCGAACACGAAGACGCAGTTCATCGCCGTCGCTTCCGGTAAGGGCGGTGTCGGCAAATCGACCGTCACCGCGAACTTGGCTGTGGCACTGGTGCGCATGGGGTACCGTGTTGGGATCATCGATGCGGATATCTATGGATTTTCGATCCCGGGTATCTTCGGGATTCGCGATCAAAAGCCGACGCTGATCGACAACTTGTTGCTGCCCGTTGTAGCAGAAGGCGTCAAGGTGATCTCGATGCACTTCTTTGTGCCGGACAACCGTCCTGTGATCTGGCGCGGTCCGATGCTTGGCAAGATGATGCGCAACTTCTTTGCCGAAGTGCATTGGGGCGATCTGGACATCATGCTGTTGGACATGCCGCCAGGAACTGGTGACATGGCGCTTGATGTCCATCAGATGCTGCCGAAGAGCAAGGAGCTCATCGTCACTACGCCGCAGTTTAATGCGACCGAAGTGGCGGCACGCGTCGGCACGATGGCGCTTCAGACCAACCATGAGATCCTCGGCGTCATCGAGAACATGTCCTTCTTCGAAGCGGGCGGTCAGAAGCACTACATCTTTGGCAAAGGCGGCGGCGAGCGACTGGCGCTGGAGTTGAAGACCGATGTGCTCGTGCAGATTCCGATCGGGGCTGCCAATGAAACGGGCGACGGAATCTATGATGCCGATACTCCGCAAGGCGAGGCATATGCGAAACTTGCGAAGACGATCGGTCGCAAAGTGCTCGATCAAGCGATGACAGAACCGTATACCCAAGCATAAAAATGACCACTGGGCTGCTGAGCGCCCGGTGGTCTTTGCTGTTTAGTGACCAGAAGTCTGGCTGCTTTATGGAGAGCGTGATTCGTTGCGGGACAGGTTGATTAGCTTCCTCCGCTTTCGCCGCCGCCCCCTTGTTCTTTTTCGGAGCCGCCTTCACCGCCGCCGCTGTCCTCTTCGTTCCCGCTATCCCCTTCGCTTTTCTCTTTTTTCTTCGACTCTTTCTTTTCTTTCTTCTTCTTCTCACCGCCCTCGCTTTGCACGCCAGCCTTTTGTTTTTCATTTGGGGTGAGTTCGGTCGTGCCTTCGCGAATCGCCTGTTTCAAAAGATCGAGGTAGAGGAGCTTAAACTCCGGATTTTGCAAAGATTGGGTCATGATCGCCATCGTTTGCTTGCGGTACTCGGGCGTTTTCATCAGGTCATATAAACTCTGTGAGAAATCAGGAGATTTGAGCAGGCTGAGCATCATCTCCTGATACTCGGGGTCTTTTAACAGGTCTTTCAGCACTTTTTCGTTGTCCTTCTTAAAAGACTTGGCCAGTGCGGTTGCAAATTTAGGATTGCGCATCTGCTCTTCCAACGTGGCGTGTGCCGTACCGTCGGTCAGCGCTTTTAACATCGCCACTTGCACGTCCGTTTCATTGATGGCCAGCGATCGCTTGAACTGCGGGTCGCGCACGATGTCTTTTAGGGTGTCCATGCCCTCTTTGGTGTGCAAGATGTCGAGCACCATCTGCTTAGTTTCGTTGTATTGGGCCTTGGCATCCGTCTCCTGCGCGCCACCACCCCCACCCGCTTTTTGTTGTAAACCGCAGCCGCCGCTGATGACAAATGCAAGTATGATTGCGACCGAGACAGCGCCGATTTTCCAAGGCATTTTCACCTCGTGTCACATCCTTTCGTTGTGGTTGATGTGCTTAGTTTGTTGTCTGTGTGACAAACGTATACGAAGGGAAGGTTCGCCAATTTCCACCTTGCAAGCGTTATGTTATGATAGGGGAAGTTGTTCACAGGCAGGAGGGGCTTTATGAACTTACGCAAGTTTTTTACTCTGTTCCTTTCGACTGCCCTGATCGGCGTACTCCTTGGTCTGATCACGACGCTGACCGGATGGTTTGGCGAGATTCGATTGGTCTGGGGGATGATCACGGGAGGTTTTCTTTCCGCAACGACGCTGATGGGGTTTTGGGCGTATCTGACGCTGAATTTTACGATGCGCAATTTTATCTCGTTCCGTTTTTGGGTGACGATTCAGGTGTTGCTAATCGCGCTTGTCCTGTTTGACTTGGTCTATTTCCGCTATCTGTGGACGGGCCAAGGCGAAGGTAGCCTTCTGCCGTTTATCGGGTATGCGGTATGGCCGCTCCTTGTAGCAGCCGTCGTGTCCTATTTCAAAGGCCGGATCTCTGGCATGCGCTCCTTTATCCCGTCCATGTTCTTTCTGTATTGCTTCACGGCATTGGAATGGTTCCTGGCGCTGAAATCGGGCGAGGTGCTACAGATGACGCAGATCGGCATCATCTTACTCGGTTGTAATGTGTATCTATTACTCATGTATACCCGGCTGTTGAAACAGCCCTCACCGACTCGGTGAGGGCCTGTTTTTTAGCTATTATTCCTGTTTCGAGTTGACGCCGGCACCTGCGATCAGTTCGGAGACGGTCATGAACTCGAACCCTTTTTTGCGCAGGTTGTCGATGATGCGGGGCAGAGCATCGATCGTCTGCAAGGCGGAGTCGCTCGCATGCATCAGAATGATGTCACCGGGTACCGCTCTGCTCACGACGCGCTCGACGATTTTGTCCGGTCCGGGACGCATCCAATCGAGCGAATCGGTGTGCCATTGCACGACGGTGTAGCCCATCGAGTTGAGATGTTGGACGACCCGTTTGTCAAAAGCCCCGTTGGGCGTGCGGATCAGCTTGGTTTTGACGCCTGTCGTTTCAAAGATCGCCTGTTCCGATTTGCCGACTTGTTCGGTGATCCATTGGTTGTTATATTTCGGGAAGTCGTCGTGACGGTGACCATGGTTGCCGATTTCAAAGCCCATCGTCTTGATGCGCTTGGCGATGTCCGCATGAGTGGTCGTCCACGGCCCGGAGAGGAAGAAGGTCGCTTTTTTGACCCCTTTTTTCTCCAAGATGTCGAGGATCGGGCCCGGCGCTTTTTCGCCCCACGAGATGTCGAAGGTCAGGGCGACCACTTTTTTTTCCGTTTGGACCTTGTAGATCGCGCCTTGCGGTGTCGGAGCAGGCTTGTCTGTTTTGGTGACAGGCTGGATGCTCTCACCGCGGAAAACTGCTTGCGTGCCGAGGTCCGCTTGACTGTACAGACAGAACATGAATAAAAGTACGGTCATGAGCAAGATGCCCATTTTCTTCAACTGGCGGAATGTCCGATCTTGACGTTTACGCAATGTGTATGCACCTCCATGGATCAGCAAAGCTTGTGCGATTATGTCTTGTTTACTCTATGGCAAAGCCCGTCCGATTATACACGAGGCAAAGAAGGAGGAGTGATGCTCATGTGGAGCACGGTAGGCGGAAGCGGCACGGTGATCAAGCGCAACCTTGGCTATATCGCAGCGGCTGCGGCAGTGTTTGTGTTCGGCGGGGTGATTGGTGCCTTGTACAGTGAACAGCTGATGGCTGTCGTCAAGCCGACGCTGGAAAAGTTGGCCACGATTGCCGAAAAGACGCAGGCGGCAGACAGTGTCTGGTATACGTCCCAGGTGATTTTTTTCAATAATTTGACGGCGAGCGCCATGATGGTGTTGTTCGGCTGTCTGCTAGCCATCCCGACGGTGCTGGCGTTGTTTACAAACGGCATGGTGATTGGGGTGCTGTTCGCCCAGCTTGACGGGCAAGGGACGGCGAGCGCGTGGGATCTGCTCGTCTATGGGCTGTTGCCGCACGGAATCTTTGAACTGCCGGCCATCGTGTTCGCGGCCGCATTGGGGATCAAGCTCGGTACTGTGTTGC
The DNA here is from genome assembly GCF_002243515.1 of Tumebacillus algifaecis. Classification (NCBI taxonomy): domain Bacteria; kingdom Bacillati; phylum Bacillota; class Bacilli; order Caryophanales; family Alicyclobacillaceae; genus Tumebacillus; species Tumebacillus algifaecis. Next base: position 4,348,164 of record NZ_CP022657.1, on the reverse strand, counting down.
TCGTGCCGCTGAAGGGGAAGAAGCGGCTGGAGAGCTTCGGCTTTGTCTGGCTGGAAGTTGTGAAGTCGGCATGGGTGGTGCTGGCGCTGCTTTTGGTCGCCGCAGCGGTGGAAGGTGCGGTGACGCCGATGCTGTTGGAGAAGTATGTGCTCCAAGTGGGCTAAAAAGTGTGGTTCAGAATGGTTAAATTCTTTGTCAAATTCGGTCGGACTATGTTAAAGTGGTAGTAGAGTCGGTTTATTCCAACGGGGGGAACGATGGATACCACGATGAATGACGTGTTGCGTCAAAATCTTGACTATATCTGCTTTGCCGCAGTCATTCTCTGCTTCGTATCGGGACTTGAATTTGTCATGCACCGATATTTAGTTTCGGAGAAACTGCGCGGCAAGGTAGTGGCGGGGAAAAAGTTTTCGATGGGCTTTATGCCCTACCTCGCAGGGACCGTCATCTGCACACTGCTGATCATCGGCTGGTTTGTTGTGGATGATGCGGGGAAGAAAGAACTGGACAGGAATAAGATGCTGGTCGATGGCATCGCGCCGACGTTTGCGTATGAGCTGGGGAAATTGGGGCATGAAAACATTCAGCTATCTACGTCGATGTCAGATGAGAAATACTTGACTGCCAAGCAGACGCTGGAAAAATGGCTGGACATCAATCCGGACATCTCGGCGATCTACACGCTGCGGGAGATCAGTCAGGGACGGCATGTATACGTGATTTCACCGCCGAGCGATGTAAATCACGACGGGAAGATTGAGGGCGAGCAGGAGGTTGGATATCCGCTGGGGACGTTGTATCCATACGAGCTGCCCGATTTGAATGAGACTACAGAGATGAAATCGACGTTTCGCGAGGGATTGATTCTGCAAGACTGGGGCTCGACGATTTCGGCATTTGTGCCGATCTTTGACAGCACGGGACGGCAGGATGCGGTGCTCGGTGTCGATTTTGATGCGACGATGTGGGAGAAGAAAGTGGCAAAAGCGCGCTGGAGTATGATGGCGTTTTTGCTGATCGTCTTCATTCCGTTTAATACGACCTATTGGGTAATTTTTCACCAACGGGTCGAGCGGTTTCGGATGATGTTGCATCAAGAGGAGATCTCCGAGAGCGAAGATCGGTTCCGCAAACTGTCCAATGCGACATTTGAAGGGATTGTGCTGTCCGATCAGGGCAAGATTTTGGAGATCAACCAGACGCTGTGTTCGATGTTTGGTTATGAATCTGAAGCGGAAATGACAGGGATGTCCGCTTTCTTGCTGGCAGCATCCGAATCGCGGGATCACTTGATTGAAAATTTATATTCGATGAGCAACTCGATGCTGGAAATCGTTGCCCAGCGCAAGGACGGGACGAAATTTTCGGCTGAGTTGGTCGGGACGAGCTGTATGTATCAGGGGCGTGAAGTGCGGGTGACGGCGATTCGCGATATTTCGGAGCGCAAGCGCACGCAGGAAATCATTCACCACATGGCGCTTCATGATACACTGACCGGCTTGCCGAACCGGGCGCTGTTCTCGCAACATTTGCACGAGGTGTTGGAGCAGGCGCGAGAGTCCGGGCAGAAGCTAGCCGTGTTTTTCCTCGATCTGGACCGCTTCAAGATCCTTAACGACACGCTCGGTCATGCGCGTGGAGATAAGCTGTTGAAAGCGGTGGCGACCCGTTTGTCGCGTTGTGCAGGTGAGACGGGTGTTGTCGCGCGGATGAGTGGGGATGAGTTTGTGATGCTGATTCCGAACTTTGAGGAGCCAGCAGAGATTGAGGCGATCGCGGAGCAGGTGCTGGCGCGATTGGAAAAGCCGTATAAAATTCATGATTATGAGCTCCATGCGACCGCTTCGATCGGAATTGCTTTGTTCCCGCAGGACGGGGACGATTCGCAAGTGTTGATCAAAAATGCGGAGACCGCCTTGTTCCGAGTCAAGGATAAGGGGAGCAACCATTATTCGCTCTACGCTCCAGCGATGAACATGAAAGGCATCGAGCGGCTACAATTGGAAAACGGGCTGCGTCACGCGTTGGAGCGTGAGGAGTTCGTGCTGTATTACCAGCCGCGAATCAACATGCAGTCCGGGCAGATCATCGGGATGGAGGCGCTTTTGCGTTGGAATCATCCGGAGTTGGGATTGGTGCCACCGGGCGCGTTTATTCCGATTGCTGAGGAGACGGGGCTGATCGTGCCGATCGGGGATTGGGTACTGCGGACCGCGCTGCACCAAAATAAGGCATGGCAGGATGCGGGCTATCCGATGATGACGGTCGCGGTCAACCTCTCCCCGCGTCAGTTTTTGCGTCAGGGATTGGTGGAGAGCATCGCCAAGGAACTGCGCGAAACGGGTCTGCATCCGAGTTTCTTGGAGTTGGAGATCACAGAGAGCTTGACGATGCACGATGTTGAATATACGATCAGGACTTTGGATGAATTGAGCAAGATGGGTGTGCAGATTTCGATCGATGATTTTGGTACAGGCTATTCGTCGCTCAATTATCTCAAACATTTTCCGGTCTCGACGCTTAAGATCGATCAATCGTTTGTGCGGGAGTTGATCGGCGATCCGTACAATGCGGCGATCGTGACGACGGTGATCCATCTGGCGCAAAGCTTGCAGATGAAAGTGATCGCCGAAGGGGTGGAGACGGAAGAGCAGTTTGTCTATCTTCGCGACCACAGGTGCGATGAGATGCAAGGTTTTCTGTTTTCTCGCCCGATTCCGGCAGATCAGTACGAGGAATTGCTGCGCGGAAATGTGATGTTTGAAGTGTCGTAAAAGGAAACGCCTTCTGCCACTTAGTTGTGGCAGAAGGCGTTTTTTATGGCGAGGTTTGGAAGGAGTGGGTGATGGCGAGGGCGGTCTCGGGGGAAATGAGCTCTTGGTCATTGTAGAGCCAGACATCGTAGGCGATCGTGCCACGCAGAAAGTAGGTGTGGACTTCGAGCGGTGTCTGGATCGAATCGGCTGCCGTCGCCGCCCGCTTGAGCAGGTATTTGACGGTGTCTTCGGTGCGGTAGGATTCAAGACCCGATTGAATGACGTTGGTCAGGGCGGGGAGCTGCACCGCTTTGACCGGGTTTTCTTCGCCTGGGCGGAGCGGGGTTGGCGTAATGCCGCCGAGGATTTTACCGTCCTGTTCAAAGCTGAGGGCACCCTCGACCGACAGATTTGGCACCGCCTGCCAAGTGGAGGGGAAGGCGACGCGATAGTTTTTTTGTCGGTGTAGGGTGTAATCGAACGGGATGTCCGAGGTGGCAGTCACCGTCCACAACCCCTGAATCTTTTGCAGTTCGATGTATTGCTGGGTGCGGAAGGGACGGTCTCCCTTGCCGTAGACAGAAACCTGGCCCGGTTGGTTCTGCACCCAAAGTGTGAGGCGCCCCGTCTGGGTGTCGCCTTCGATGGTGTCGCGAGTGTATGTTTCGATGGTGAGCGTGCGCAGACTGCTCTGATCGAAGTGTTGGTTGAGGTAGGTACGAATGCTCTCCGCTTCTTCTCGGAAGGACGGATTGCTGTCAGGGTCGATGATGGCAGTGCCTTCTGCTTGGAAGGGTCGATGGCTGACGGCAAGTGATCGCGAGGCCGGGATATGTCGATCGCTCAGATGACTGTCGGTGCTGGTCATGCTGAGGTCGGCTACCGGGGTCTGGCGCACATCGCCCGTCTTGATGGCGAGCAAGATGGCGGCCGCGATGGTGCCGATCGTCAACCAGTTGGAAAAGCGGTTTTTTTTGTTTTGCTTCACCACATGTTCGATCTCTTCACGCGCCGGAATCAAGGAGCGCGTGGGTGGCGGAATCGTGACATGTTCGATCTCTTCATTGAGCTGATGCACGCGCTGGAGCTCCTCGCGACAGGCTGCGCAGGTCGCAAGATGCAAATGGGCGTCCGGCTGGAGATCGCCGCACCAGATCGCCTCTTGGACTTGTGAGCAGTTCACGCGTTCCACCTCCTGCTTGTGTCTATCTGCTTGGTTAGACGCGAAGTAGTGAGGAAATGATTCAGGAGATTTTTAATGCACAAAAATACGTATTGTTTGTGTTTTTATTACTTGTATACGAGATGGGAAACCATCAGATACAATAGAATCTGTCGAGAGTTTTGAAGGCGTTTTTTGTAAAGTTTTGTCCGAATTGATCGGATGTGTATATTGGTACCGTTTTGAGCCCATGATAAGATGCAACCTCACACAGCGCAGACCGTTACTTTATTGACCCTTTTTCGTGAGGTTAACCAGGGTCTCAACGTAGGAGGAATGGAAAGTCATGCAAGGTAGAGTAAAGTGGTTCAACAGTGAAAAGGGGTACGGCTTCATCGAATACGAAGGTGGAGAAGATGTGTTTGTTCACTTCTCCGCGATTACCGGCGAAGGGTTCAAGTCCCTCAACGAAGGCGAATTAGTCGAGTTTGACATTGTCGAAGGAAACCGCGGGCAACAGGCCGCTAACGTTGTCAGACTGTAATCGCATAGAGCCCTCGGACAACCTGTCCGGGGGTTTCTTTTTTGTGTAAAAATTGTGAATTTGGTGGGGTTTTGGTGTAATTCTTGTGTGATTTGGCAGGAGTACTGTGGGGAGGGGTGGAATACTATTATGTATCGAAGGGAGGAGTTCAACATGAAGATCCAAGTACGAGGGAACCATCTAGAGGTAACTGAGGCGCTGCGTCAATATGTAGATAAGAAGATCGGGCGTCTGGAAAAGTACTTTCATGCTCCAACCGAATTTTCCGTGCATGTCACGCTGTCTGTGGTGAGAGACTACCATACGGTGGAAGTGACTATGCCGATCAATGGTTTTGTACTTCGCGCCGAAGAGAAGTCGGGCGATATGTATGCTTCGATCGATACAGTTTCCGACAAGCTGGAAAAGCAGATCGAGAAGCATAAGGCGAAGTTGAATAAACGACTGCGGCAGGAAGGGGTCAGTTCTCTGTTTAAGGAGCATGGCGAAAGCGCTGTGCACGTTTTGACAGAGGATGAGACGGACCTGGGTGACGTGGTTCGAGTGAAGAAGTTTGCGGTAAAACCCATGCCGGTCGATGAAGCGGTGATGCAGATGGATCTGCTCGGACATGACTTCTTTGTCTTTAGTAACGCGGAGACGGATGAAGTGAATGTGGTGTATAAGCGGAAAGATGGGCAGTACGGGTTGATTGAACCGACTTTTGCATAGAGTGATAAGCCAGCTCCGGTGGGGGCTGGCTTTTTTGATGGAGTTAGGGGGAGATTGGGGTTGAGTGCATGGGGAGGTGTAGGAGTGGTAGGCGGTTTGGAGAAGTGCGTTAGTGGTGGGGTGCGCGGGGGAGTGTAGGAGTGTAGGAGTGGTAGGCGGTTTGGGGAAGTGCGAAAGTGGTTGAGTGCATGAGGATGTGTGAGAGTAAACGGGTCAGTGGGATGTGTGTTTGGGTGGGTGCCCCGGGGGAAGCGGACATCCTTTCTCCCGCTCGGGTCACGCGAAATGCTTGCGTGAAACTCGCTCCTTGAAAGGATATCCCCTCCCCCCTCCTATCTCATCTCCATCCCAGCACTACCCTTTTGGCCCTCTGCCCTGCCCACCGGGGGGACACCTCCCGCTCGCTCAAACATCGCGCGGAAGACCACCGCGCAAACTCGCTCCTCGAGAGGTGTCCTCCCCTCTGGGGCTGAAATCACTCTGATCGGATGAACAGGTTGGGTTCAAAACCTTTCTTCCTTGCAGATTACGGAGAGGCTTGTGTGAAATTCGCTCCTTGGATGGGTATCTGCCCTCCTCTCTCCTATCTTAATCTATCACAATACACCATCTGCCCTCACGCTCTGCCCGCCGGAGGACATCTCCCACTCGCTCAAACATCGCGCGGAAGACCACCGCGCAAACTCGCTCCTCGGAAGGTGTCCTCCCCTCTGGGGCTGAAATTACTCTGATCGGATGGACAGGTTGGGTGCAAACCCTTTATCCCGTATAGATCAAGGAGAGGCTAGCGTGAAACTCGCTCCTTGGCAGGTGCCCTCCCCTTTAGGGCTGAAATTACTCTGATCGGATGGACAGGTTGGGTTCAAGACCGTTCTCCCGTTCAGATTACGGAGAGGGTTGCGTGAAACTTGCTCCTCGGCAGGCGTCCTCCTATCTAGGGTTGAATTCACTCTGATCGGATGGACAGGCTGGGTTGAAAAACCTTTGGAATACCTCGTAGATCAGTGCTGTGAGATGGAGTGGTAGAAGTAAAAGGCGAAGGTGGGATGGTTGTATGTTGGTGGTGGTGTTGGCTGGGGGATATGGAAGTGGGGCATCGGGGATACTACGGGCGATGCGAGAGGCACGGAGAGCGGCGGCGGTGGATTTGGTGGAGAAGGTGGTTTGGGGGAAGGACTTTCGGGTTGTGTTGGTCTCGGATGATCCGGTTGTCTTGGACTCGGCAAGGAGTTTGGGGTGCATCGAGTGGGACTCGTCTTGTGAGGAGTTTGTGTGGCTGCAGGTTGTACAGGATGTAGTACGCACTTATGCACGACCGGAGGAGGGCGTGGCCGTGATGGGTGGATGCGCCGCACCTCTGCTTCAGGTACAGGAGTTGGAAGCGGCCGCACACTCGGTCACGGATGGCGAGGTCTGGCAGAATAATCGGCTGTCACCAGATTTGATTTTGTGGAAACCGGCTCAGGCCGCTTTTTTGGTACGGGATTGTCACACAGATAATCAGTTTGGCTTTGCGTTGGAATCGCAGGCCGGGCTGGTCGTGAAGTATTTACAGCGCTCGCTAGGGTTTGGATTTGATTTGGATACGCCTGTCGATGCGGTGCTTGCCGCTTCACGGGCCGAATGCGGTCCGCGTTTGCGTGAGGTTGTCAGCGATTGGAATTTGTGGGGGCGTGTGCAGGCGGTGCGGACCGTATTGGCTCGCCCATATCCGGATGTCGCTTTGATCGGCCGTGTGCATCCGGTCGAGGCGGAACGGTTTGGACAAGGGGCTGGCGTGCGACTACGGGTGTTTTCGGAGGAACGAGGTATGAAGGCGCTGGGCAGAGTGGAGCGCGGTGAGGTGCGAAGCTTGCTGGGGGCGATGGTGGAAGCTGTAGGCTGGCAGCAGTTTTTTGCTGTGCTTGCTGAGCAAGTTGAATGCGTGCTGTTTGATACGCGGGTGGTGCTGGAGCATTTTGGCGTGCGGGTTGGTGAGGAAGAGCGGTTTGCTGTGGATTTGGGCCTGCTGGAGGAAGTGCGGGACCCTTTTTTGAGGGAGTTGACGTCTGCAGTTGCTGCTTGTAAGGTTCCCGTGCTGATGGGAGGGCAGTCGCTCGTCGGCGGTGGGTTGCGCTTGTGGGTGGAGTAGCGAAAACGATGGTCATTTTATGAACGGAATGGGTACCTGCCCAAGCACCTTCGCATAGGATGTGGTACGGAGGTGACAGCAGATGGGCGTCGTGTTGTGGGTACTGAAAGTGTTGGTGTTTTTTGTGGCTTTGAAAGTCGGGCAGGTTCTGGTCTGGAATGTGCGGAAGGCTTATTATATCCATCCGTGGGTGTTGGAACTTCTCGTTGCTGTGCTGGCAGTAATTTTGGTCGGTTGGGTTGGCGACGGTTGGTGGGCGGTCGCGCTGTTTGGGCTCTTGTTTGGAGTCATTCGCGGGGATCAGGAGGATGACTCGAGGTCAAGAAGGCAGCTTTCGTAAGTGGAATCAGGGTGGACGGGTGGCCTATTTTAAGGTCACCTGCAATACATATAATGTTTGTGAGTGGATTTAATAGTTGTGGGTGTGGGCGAAAAAGTGATACAATTTTATACTAAGACATCGTGTCTTAATTTGGAGAGGAGTGAAACCTTGTATGTTGGGCCTCCTGAAAAAGATTGTTGGGGACAGCAATGAGAGAGAGATTAAGAAGCTCTCTAAACTGGTACAGCGCATCAACTTGCTTGAGCCGGATTTGGAAAAGCTGAGCGACGATCAGTTGCGCGGAAAGACGTTTGAGTTTAAGGAGCGGTTCACCCGCGGGGAATCGCTTGATGATATGTTGCCCGAGGCGTTTGCTGTCGTTCGCGAAGCAGGAAAGCGCGTGCTTGGTAAACGTCATTACGATGTTCAGTTGATGGGCGGGATCGTGCTGCACCAAGGACGCATCGCAGAGATGCGCACCGGGGAAGGTAAGACGCTGGTGGCGACACTTCCTTCGTATCTGAACGCACTGTCAGGACAAGGTGTCCATGTCATTACGGTCAACGACTATCTGGCTCGCCGTGACGCAGAAGAGATGGGGCAGTTGCACCGTTTCCTCGGCTTGGAGGTCGGTCTGAATATCAATGGGCTTTCGCATGGGCAAAAGCAAGGTGCTTATGCGGCCGATATCACGTATGGGACGAACAACGAGTTCGGGTTTGACTTCCTGCGCGATAATATGGCCCTGTCTGCCGATCAGATGGTGCAGCGTCCGCTGAACTATTGCATCATCGACGAAGTTGACTCGATTTTGATCGATGAAGCCCGTACCCCGCTGATCATTTCCGGTCAGGCGGAGAAATCGACGGAGCTTTATTTCCGTGCGAACATTTTTGTGGCCGGTCTGCGCAATGAGGTGGACTATACACATGATGAAAAGGCGAAGTCGGTTATTTTGACGGAGACGGGCTCGAAGAAGGCGGAGAAATATTTCCGCATCACGAACCTGTTCGATCCGGAAAACGTGCTCGTCAACCATCACATCACGCAGGCGATGAAGGCGCATGTGACGATGCATCGCGACAAGGATTACGTGGTGCAGGGCGATGAGATCATCATCGTTGACGAATTCACTGGCCGTTTGATGCAAGGGCGTCGCTATTCGGAAGGTCTGCATCAGGCGATCGAAGCGAAGGAAGGCGTGCGCATTCAGAATGAATCGAAAACGCTCGCGACGATCACGCTGCAAAACTACTTCCGCGGCTACAACAAACTGTCGGGGATGACCGGGACGGCGAAGACCGAGGAAGAGGAATTCCGCTCGATCTACGGGATGGATGTAACTACAATTCCGACCAACCGCCCGAACCTGCGCGATGATAAGTCGGACGTGATTTATAAAAATATCCGCGGGAAGTTTAACGCGGTCGTGGCTGAGATTGTGGAACGCCATGAAAAGGGGCAGCCGGTGCTCGTCGGCACGACGTCGATTGAGAAATCCGAGTATCTCTCCAATCTGCTGAAGCAAAGCGGCATTTCGCATCAGGTGCTCAATGCAAAACAGCATGAGCGTGAGGCGGAAATCGTTTCGCTTGCAGGTCAGCGCGGTGCGGTGACGATCGCGACCAACATGGCTGGCCGCGGTACGGACATCGTGCTCGGCGAAGGTGTGGAAGGGCTCGGCGGTCTGCATATCATCGGCACGGAACGCCATGAGAGCCGTCGGATCGACAACCAGTTGCGCGGCCGCGCAGGTCGTCAAGGCGACCCGGGCTCGACGCAGTTCTTCTTGTCGCTGGAAGATGACCTGATGCGTCTGTTTGGTTCTGAGAACATCATGAACATCATGGAGAAACTCGGTCTGGAGGAGGATCAACCGATCCAAGCGGGCATCGTCTCCAAGGCGATCGAGTCGGCGCAGAAGAAGGTCGAAGGGAACAACTTTGACATTCGGAAGCACGTGTTGAAATATGACGATGTCATGAACCAACAGCGCGTGGTGATGTACAAACAGCGCCGTGAGATTTTGGACAGCGCGGACTGCTCGCATGTGGTGCAGGACATGCTGAATCAGTTGATCGATTCGATCGTCGATACGTACTGCGCGAAGGACATCGTGCCGGAGGATTGGGATCTGCAAGGTCTGCATGAGTATTTGGAGGGTCGCATCGTTCGCGAAGGTGTGATCACCATGGAAGATCTGCAGAAGTTCGCGACGCAAGAGGAGATCTCCGAACTGCTTCACGAGCTGTCCGATAAGGAATATGCGGTGCGTGAGCAGTTGCTTGGCGACGGCATGCGCGAGTATGAAAAGGTGATTTTGCTGCGCGCCGTCGATACGAAGTGGATCGACCACATCGATGCGATGGACCAGTTGCGCCAAGGGATACATCTGCGCGCATACGGTCAGCGCGACCCGTTGATGGATTATAAGTTCGAAGGGTTTGATATGTTCGAACAGATGATCCACAATATTCGCGAGGAAGTTGTGACCTATCTGTTCAAATCGAACGTTGGCGGTTCGTACCAAGCGGCTCCGGCCGATCCGAAGATGGGTCTGCAAATGGTGGAGATCGGTACGAGCGAAGACGGGCAAGGAAAACGCAACAAATAGTTGTAAGTAGGGGTGGTTGCAGTGGCAGCTCAAACTTTTGGTGAACTGCGTCAAGAATTACAAAATACAGCCAAGCGTTTGGCGGACATCGGGAGGTCTCTTTGACCTCCCTGCGAAGAAACAGCGCATCGGTGAGCTGGAAGAGATGATGTCGGCCCCCGCTTTTTGGGACGATCAAGAGGCGGCGCAAAAGGTGATCAGCGAGAATAATGTGCTGAAAAGCAGCGTTGATCGCATGGAGAAGTTTCAGGGCGAGTATGATGACCTCGAAGTCATGTTGGATCTTGCACAGGAAGAGAAGGATGAGGATCTCTTTCTCGAATGTGACAAGGGCGCCCGCAAGATGAAGGGCGAGCTGGAGAAGTTCGAGCTCGAACTTCTGCTCAGCGAGCCGTACGACAAGAACAACGCCATTTTGGAATTGCATCCGGGAGCTGGTGGCACGGAGTCGCAGGACTGGGCTTTGATGATGATGCGGATGTATACACGTTGGGCAGAGGACAAAGGGTTTAAGGTGGAAACGTTGGACTATCTGCCAGGCGATGAAGCTGGGATCAAGAGTGTGACACTTTTGATCAAAGGCTTTAACGCATACGGGTATCTAAAAGCGGAACGGGGTGTGCATCGGTTGGTGCGCATCTCGCCGTTCGATGCGTCTGGGCGCCGACATACTTCTTTCTCTTCGGTCGATGTGATTCCGGAGTTGGATGATGATGTGGATGTCGATATCAAGGAAGTCGATCTGAAGATCGATACGTATCGGGCATCTGGCGCAGGCGGTCAGCACATCAACACTACCGATTCGGCCGTACGGATCACGCACATCCCGACGGGTGTGGTCGTGACCTGTCAGTCGGAACGCTCGCAGATAAAGAACCGTGCTTCTGCGATGAAGTATCTGGCAGCCAAGCTGTACGAGTTGGAGCGTCAAAAGCAGCTGGAAGAGTTGGCCGAACTGCGCGGTGAGCAAAGTCAGATCGCTTGGGGCAGCCAGATTCGTTCGTATGTGTTCCATCCGTATTCGCTGGTGAAGGATCATCGCACAAGCGTGGAGATCGGCAACGTAAACGCGGTCATGGACGGGGAACTCGACCCGTTTATCGACGGGTTCCTGCGTTGGCAGATCGAAAAGCGCGGGTAAGATGATTTCGTGAGGAAAAGAAAGCGCTGGGCAGATGCCCGGCGCTTTTTTTTGTTCGGTACTCTTGTTTTGTTTCAGTTTGTTTGACAGAGAAAATTGTCGGGTGGCGCCCGGCGTGGTAAGATGTTTCTTGTCGCCGCGAGAGACGCGGTTGAAGAAAATTGAGATGTAGTGGTTGACATTTGAGTTTGCATGTGTTAAGTTAGATAACGTTGCCGCTCGGTACGAGCTGGTATCACGATTGATCCTTGAAAACTAAACGAGTGTTACAGAGATCTGATGCGAGTCAAGATACAAACTTTTTCAACTTTTATTGAGAGTTTGATCCTGGCTCAGGACGAACGCTGGCGGCGTGCCTAATACATGCAAGTCGAGCGGACTGGAGGGAGCTTGCTCCCAAAGGTTAGCGGCGGACGGGTGAGTAACACGTGGGCAATCTGCCCGACAGACTGGGATAACGCTTGGAAACGAGTGCTAATACCGGATAAGCGATTTCCTCGCATGAGGAGATCGAGAAAGAAGCTTTCGCTTCACTGTCGGATGAGCCCGCGGCGCATTAGCTAGTTGGTGAGGTAACGGCTCACCAAGGCGACGATGCGTAGCCGACCTGAGAGGGTGATCGGCCACACTGGGACTGAGACACGGCCCAGACTCCTACGGGAGGCAGCAGTAGGGAATCTTCCACAATGGGCGCAAGCCTGATGGAGCAACGCCGCGTGAATGATGAAGGCCTTCGGGTTGTAAAATTCTGTCTTCTGTGAAGAACAAGTGTGAGAAGGGAATGCTCACACCCTGACGGTAACAGAGGAGGAAGCCCCGGCTAACTACGTGCCAGCAGCCGCGGTAATACGTAGGGGGCAAGCGTTGTCCGGAATCACTGGGCGTAAAGCGCGCGCAGGCGGCCATCTGCGTCCGGGGTGAAAGCCCAAGGCTCAACCTTGGGACTGCCTTGGATACGGGATGGCTTGAGGATCGGAGAGGCAAGGGGAATTCCACGTGTAGCGGTGAAATGCGTAGAGATGTGGAGGAACACCTGTGGCGAAGGCGCCTTGCTGGCCGATTTCTGACGCTGAGGCGCGAAAGCGTGGGGAGCAAACAGGATTAGATACCCTGGTAGTCCACGCCGTAAACGATGAGTGCTAGGTGTTGGGGGGTACCACCCTCAGTGCCGAAGCTAACGCATTAAGCACTCCGCCTGGGGAGTACGGTCGCAAGACTGAAACTCAAAGGAATTGACGGGGGCCCGCACAAGCAGTGGAGCATGTGGTTTAATTCGAAGCAACGCGAAGAACCTTACCAAGACTTGACATCCCGCTGACCGGTTTAGAGATAGACCTTCCCTTCGGGGCAGCGGTGACAGGTGGTGCATGGTTGTCGTCAGCTCGTGTCGTGAGATGTTGGGTTAAGTCCCGCAACGAGCGCAACCCCTAAATTGTGTTGCCATCATTCAGTTGGGCACTCACAATTGACTGCCGGTGACAAACCGGAGGAAGGCGGGGATGACGTCAAATCATCATGCCCCTTATGTCTTGGGCTACACACGTGCTACAATGGGCGGTACAAAGGGTTGCGAGGCCGCGAGGCGGAGCCAATCCCAAAAAGCCGCTCACAGTTCGGATTGCAGGCTGCAACTCGCCTGCATGAAGCTGGAATTGCTAGTAATCGCGGATCAGCATGCCGCGGTGAATTCGTTCCCGGGCCTTGTACACACCGCCCGTCACACCATGGGAGTTGGCAACACCCGAAGCCGGTGAGGTAACCGCAAGGAGCCAGCCGTCTA
>NZ_CP022657.1:4327500-4330000 GCF_002243515.1 Tumebacillus algifaecis | reverse complement strand
AGTCTCGAGGCTAAGTATAATAAAAGAGGGCGCGTTGGATCGGTAGGCGAACTGTTCGGAGCAGGTAGTAGATCGGATGAACGGGTATGTAAGATTCGGGTGAGAGTATCGTCATAATCGATATTAAGTGCTGAGAAACATGTTCGTGTGTGGGGGTAGGAAGGCGTTGGTGAGGTGCTTGAAAGCCGATGCTTGTGAGTATACTGGATGCCTGAGATTCAATCATGTATGTGGTAGAAAAAGTGGTGTCCTGAGTGGCTGGAAGACATACGAGGGATATAACTCTATCTAATCACCATTTTTGATTCATTGGCGAATTGCTATTGGTTGTGTAGCATGATATTATAGCTCCTGTCGCCGCTGTTGGGCGATAAGAAATACGGAGAGATGTCCGAGTTTGGTCGAAGGAGCACGATTGGAAATCGTGTAGGCGCCTAAAACGTCTCGGGGGTTCGAATCCCCCTCTCTCCGCCATCAGTTGTGGCGGTGTAGCTCAGTTGGCTAGAGCATTCGGTTCATACCCGGGGGGTCGGGGGTTCGAGTCCCTCCGCCGCTACCAATTTCATGGAGAGATACCAAAGTGGCCAACTGGGGCGGACTGTAAATCCGTTGCGAAAGCTTCGAAGGTTCGAATCCTTCTCTCTCCACCAATTTCAAATTTAGTATTCTAGGGGTATAGTTCAGTTGGTAGAACGTCGGTCTCCAAAACCGGATGTCGTGGGTTCAAGTCCTACTGCCCCTGCCAATGATGGCGGTCGTGGCGAAGTGGTTAACGCACCAGATTGTGGCTCTGGCATTCGGGGGTTCGATTCCCCTCGATCGCCCCATCATTACAACTTATGATCTACATCAACGTTGGGGAGTCGCCAAGCGGTAAGGCAACGGACTTTGACTCCGTCATGCGAAGGTTCGATCCCTTCCTCCCCAGCCATGTGAGCCATTAGCTCAGTTGGTAGAGCAACTGACTTTTAATCAGTGGGTCGAAGGTTCGAGTCCTTCATGGCTCACCACTGTTTTTAAAATCTTGGGGGTATAGCTCAGTTGGTAGAGCACCTGCCTTGCAAGCAGGGGGTCAGCGGTTCGAATCCGCTTATCTCCACCAATGTTCCTCGATAGCTCAGTTGGTAGAGCGCCCGACTGTTAATCGGATGGTCACAGGTTCGAGTCCTGTTCGGGGAGCCAGTAAAGGCTCGTTGGAGAAGCGGCTTAACTCACCGCCCTTTCAAGGCGGCATTCACGGGTTCGAATCCCGTACGAGTCACCATTTTCTTAGGTAGCACAGCTAAGAACGCGACGTCCTGTCGCAACGCTGTACACGGTACGTCCTGTACGTGGAGGTTTAGCTCAGCTGGGAGAGCATCTGCCTTACAAGCAGAGGGTCGGCGGTTCGATCCCGTCAACCTCCACCATTTTCAAAAAGGAAGCCGTAACGTACGACTACGGAATTCCACAAATATCGCGGGGTGGAGCAGTTGGCAGCTCGTCGGGCTCATAACCCGAAGGTCGCAGGTTCAAGTCCTGTCCCCGCAACCACAATGGAGCTGTGGTGTAGTGGCCTAACATGCCCGCCTGTCACGCGGGAGACCGCGGGTTCGAATCCCGTCAGCTCCGCCACTTTTCTTAAATACGCGGGTGTAGTTCAATGGTAGAACTCCAGCCTTCCAAGCTGGTCGCGTGGGTTCGATTCCCATCACCCGCTCCATCATATAGGGGCCCATAGCTCAGTTGGCTAGAGCGCACGACTGATAATCGTGAGGTCGGAAGTTCGAATCTTCTTGGGCCCACCATTTAAATATCTAGTGATGATGTCGTGGAGGTCACACCTGTTCCCATCCCGAACACAGAAGTTAAGCTCCACAGAGCCGATGGTACTTGGACCGCAGGGTCCTGGGAGAGTAGGACGTCGCTAGGTAAAGATGAGGGCTCAGTTCAATGAACTGGGCCTTTTTGTTATGTAGTGAAATGCTGTTGCTGTGGAAATCGGACAGAATAGAGCGATAGGAGAACTTTGTTCATTGAATAGGTTTTTCTTTTGCTGTCCAAGGCCAATAGAAACAGTGCCGCGTTCGAAGCGGAGCGAAGAACCACCGGAGCGAGAGCGGAGGTATGGTACTTGGACCGCAGGGTCCTGGGAGAGTAGGACGTCGCTAGGTAGAAGTAATACCCAGTTCATTGAACTGGGTCTTTTTTGTTGTAAATATTGCTATTGGGGAAGCGGACAACACTGATCAATAGGAGTACTATTTCAATGAAGTAGGATCGTTTTTCGTCGTCCAAGGTCAATTGACAATGGTAGAGGTATCGAAGTCGAAGCGGAAAAGCTGGAGATGCGCCTCGGGGAGAGTGGAAGTATAGTGATTGATCCGCGAGGTACTAAGGGAATAGAATGCAGTGGGCAACGTGAGACTCAGTTCGGTGACCTAGGTCTTTTTGTTGTTGCCCAAGGTCAACTGAAAGATGACGCGGTGCGAAGAAGGAATCTCTGCAGGGAAAGTAGAGG
>NZ_CP022657.1:4315000-4322500 GCF_002243515.1 Tumebacillus algifaecis | reverse complement strand
GCTGGTGTCCCAGTTGTGGTGCCAACCGCATCGCTGGGTAGCTATGTCGGGAAGGGATAAGCGCTGAAAGCATCTAAGCGCGAAGCCCACCTCAAGATAAGACTTCCCACACGGTCAACGTGGTAAGACCCCTTGTAGAAGACAAGGTTGATAGGCTGGAGGTGGAAGCGCCGTGAGGCGTGTAGCTGACCAGTACTAATCGGTCGAGGGCTTATCCTAAGTAAGTCCATCACTCACAATTATTTCGCATCCAGTTTTCAGGGAACACCCCATATCTAGTGATAATGTCGCAGAGGTCACACCTGTTCCCATCCCGAACACAGAAGTTAAGCTCTGCAGAGCCGATGGTACTTGGACCGCAGGGTCCTGGGAGAGTAGGACGTCGCTAGGCGATGATGAGGACTCAGTTCACAGAACTGGGTCTTTTTCGTTGTGTTATGAAATACTGCATATGTGGAAATCGGACAGCATAGAGCAATAGGGGACTTTGTTCATTGAATAGGGTGTTTCATTTGTTGTTCAAGGCTAATAGAAACAGTGCCACGTTCGAAGCGGAGCGAAGAACCACCGAAGCGATAGCGAAGGTATGGTACTTGGACCGCAGGGTCCTGGGAGAGTAGGACGTCGCTAGGCAAAGATGAAGGCCCAGTTCATTGAACTGGGCCTTTTTGTTATGTACTGAAATGCTACTGCAGTGGAAAATGGACTGAATAGAGCGATAGGAGAACTTTGTTCATTGAATAGGGTGTTACTTTTGATGTCCAAGGCCAATAGAAACAGTGCCGCGTTCGAAGCGGAGCGAAGAACCACCGGAGCGATCGCGGAGGTATGGTACTTGGACTGCAGGGTCCTGAGATAGTGGGATGTCATTAGGTAATGAGAGAAAGACTCGATCTTCTAAGATCGGGTCTTTTTTCATGTTGTCTGACGAGTAAAAAGCAACTGTGCCGCGTTAGAAGCGGAAGTGTGGTAAATGGACCGCAGGCTCTTGGGTGAGTAGGAGAGCGTTAGTCAAATGTGAGACCGGGTTCGCTGGCTTGGGTCTTTTTGTTGTCTAATGTAAAATACTGCTGCTGTAGAAGCGGACAACATTGAGCATTAAGAGACATCGTTCAATAAATGGGGTTGTTTTTCGTTGTCCAAGGTTAATTAGTAGAAGTGCCTCGTTTGAAGCGGAACACAGAGCAACGAGATAGAAATCAAAAGAATATTGAAGCTCAGGGATGAGGTTTTCTCCTGTATAAAGTCTAATGTGCCGCCACGTTGCGGAGCAATGTACCGATGCGCTAGGATCTACGACAACGGTATAGTCCACACAACATGAAATGAGCTCCGGGTTGCTGGAGTATGTCTTTTTTGATGTATACAATCAATTGCCTTGGTATCACGTTCACTTCGGGTCTACCTGCTTTCTTTGAAAACTTCGGGATGTCGTGCGGGTGAGATCCATTACAGCAGAGGAAAGGGGAGATCAACATTTGTCTAATCAGCGGCAGAACGCTGAAGCAGCCGGAGTGGAGCATACCCTTATTGAGCAATGATTTCTATATGGATTTGATTTGAGAAAGGGGTTGCCTGTAATACCTTATCGGTGGAGGTACATCAGGTGTTGTAAGCGCAGATCGGTTCAAGCCGTAACGCTGATGACATAATCAGAACGTGGTACTAAGTTTTTATGGAGCATTTGAGTCGATATGAGGTACGGAAATAGAGAATTGTAACACCTACTTGGAGAAGGGCACATCTTGTTACGGGATGGAACAAGAGTTCATGGTTACCGGTCCTGACGTGTGAACGGAGCGTTGGGTCGCGGAAGGTACCTGCGGTTTAAGAAGATAGAGGCAAGAGTGCAAGGTATGCGGAAAATTCAAGCGGCTCTAAAGCAGATCGCCCTTTGTCAAATTGGTTTTTTGATAGGTTGTATGGTTTGAAGCTACAGGTATCCTAAGTAGCACTTTATGATGGAATTATCACATCGATGATGACATTCGCGTAGAGTGTTTGCTAGCGTTTCAGCGCGAAGAGGACAAGGCCGAGTGGATGCTGACATCCGGAGTATCGCTGGTAGGTCTAAGCAAGGGTATGCTCAGATGGCATGCGGTTTCAGGTGTTCGAAGCGGGCTGTTTCAGGTAAGGCTCTGTTCATCAGGGTGCTAGGTGTAATGGGGCGGCCAGGGGCGGCTTCGTTACTTTGGAACGCATGTTAAGCAAATTGGAGGCTATATGGGAGTGTTTCGCTTGGAGGAGCTGCTTGGAGTGTATCGCAAACGTTCAGGATGGAAAGGCCGCATCTCATTGCCCTAAGAAACCTGCTGGTAATGATGCAACGGAAGCACTCAAAGTAGCATTGGCAGAAACCTAGAAAGAATGGATTATGCAGTAAGGTCAGGTTAAAAGGAGTCTGCTCATTCCTGGTAGACTGATGACATTCCAAGTGAATAACAGGGTAGCGGAGAAAGAGCTAATAAAGCCGGGTTGGCACTGATCGGTTAGCTCGCAGTGTGTGAGATAGGTGGGAACTGAAAACATTGATTTGGCGAGGAAATTGGAGCTTGGAGCGATATGAGCAGGTTCAGATGTGGTGAGCAGCCTGTTTGTGCAATTTCGTTTTGAAAAAGTGATTGTGTAGAAAGCGTGTACGTGATATTATAAATCCTGTCGCCGCGAGAGATGCGGTTGCAAAACGAGAATCACCCATTATGGAGAGATACCAAAGTGGCCAACTGGGGCGGACTGTAAATCCGTTGCGAAAGCTTCGAAGGTTCGAATCCTTCTCTCTCCACCATAGTGAGCCATTAGCTCAGTTGGTAGAGCAACTGACTTTTAATCAGTGGGTCGAAGGTTCGAGTCCTTCATGGCTCACCACTTTCACAAAAAAATAGATGTGCCCATAGCTCAGCTGGATAGAGCGTTTGACTACGAATCAAAAGGCCGGGAGTTCGAATCTCTCTGGGCACGCCATTTATCTTGGGGGTATAGCTCAGTTGGTAGAGCACCTGCCTTGCAAGCAGGGGGTCAGCGGTTCGAATCCGCTTATCTCCACCAATGTTCCTCGATAGCTCAGTTGGTAGAGCGCCCGACTGTTAATCGGATGGTCACAGGTTCGAGTCCTGTTCGGGGAGCCAGTAAAGGCTCGTTGGAGAAGCGGCTTAACTCACCGCCCTTTCAAGGCGGCATTCACGGGTTCGAATCCCGTACGAGTCACCATTTTATCTTTACAGGTTGTCCAACTAAGTACGCGACATCCTGTCGCAACGTTGGATACGGAACATCCTGTTCGTAACGTCCTGTCGCAACGCTGTACACGGTACGTCCTGTACGTGGAGGTTTAGCTCAGCTGGGAGAGCATCTGCCTTACAAGCAGAGGGTCGGCGGTTCGATCCCGTCAACCTCCACCAATTTCACAAAGGAAGCCGGATCGTATGATTACGGAATTCCACAAATATCGCGGGGTGGAGCAGTTGGCAGCTCGTCGGGCTCATAACCCGAAGGTCGCAGGTTCAAGTCCTGTCCCCGCAACCACAATGGAGCTGTGGTGTAGTGGCCTAACATGCCCGCCTGTCACGCGGGAGACCGCGGGTTCGAATCCCGTCAGCTCCGCCACTTTTCAAATGTATTGCGGGCCCATAGCTCAGTTGGCTAGAGCGCACGACTGATAATCGTGAGGTCGGAAGTTCGAATCTTCTTGGGCCCACCATTTAAATATCTAGTGATGATGTCGTGGAGGTCACACCTGTTCCCATCCCGAACACAGAAGTTAAGCTCCACAGAGCCAATGGTACTTGGACCGCAGGGTCCTGGGAGAGTAGGACGTCGCTAGGTAAAAAAAGACCCAGTTCATTGAACTGGGTCTTTTTGTGTAATGAAATGGTGCTTCTGTGGAATTCGGACAGAATAGAGCAAGAGGAGGCTTTGTTCATTGAATAGGTCTTCTCTTGTTGACCAAGGCCAATAGAAACAGCGCCGGGTTCGAAGCGGAGTGAAGTAGCCCTGAGACGGAAGCGGAGGAATGGTACTTGGAGCGCAGGATTCTAGGAGAGTAGGACCACTAGGCAAAGGGAGACTCAGTTCTGATGAACTGGGTCTTAATAAATATCCAAGGTCAGCAGAGGAAATGCCTGAGTCCGAAGTGAAGTGAAGAACTATTGAAACGAATGCGGTGGGATGGTGATTGGGCCGAGGGGTTCTGGGAGTGTAGGACACCGCAACGAAAAATTGAGACTCAGTTCAATGAACTAGGTCATATTTAATATCCAAGGGTAGTGGAGGAAATGCCCGAGACAGAAGTGGAGTGAAGAACTATTGATCGAAAGTGGAGAGATGGGAGTTGGCTCGTCAGTTCTTGGGAGAGAAAAACGCTGCTACTAGTCAAAGTGAAACTCAATTTGATGGGCTGAGTTTTTGCTTGTATAAGTACATATAGTAGTAGCACGTGTTCGGTACTATAGTATTCTCCGGGATATGGAAGAGTAATGAACTGCAGGAGAGACGCAGTACAAAAAAAGAGAGTTAGTTTTTGACTAAGAATAGTGAAGGGGTTTGAGTTCGCAACCAGATCAAAGGTTTGGAACATGAAATGAAGAGTTTCTAGGAAGGGACGCGGTTGGGTGTTTGGAAAGTGTGCTCGCTGAAGGAGGAATGAAAGGCTTGATCTCCTAATTGGGAGCGAGTTTTTTCGCTTAGTCATCCGCCACTGCAAGCAGGGCAAGCTGGTGGCATGTCGATTCTTGAACGTGGATCTGTTACTCCTTCGCTCGTGAGCACTCTGATGATGAACTTTTACATCATTGGGTAGGATAACAAAGAATGATAACAAAAAATGAAGTTCAATCATGACGGTTAGGTCATTCAGCGAATTTTGTTCGCTAGGCGGCAAATATGACCAAAAGTTGAGTTGTGACAGGCTGTCCAGCCGTGATAAGATAACTCTTGTCGCCGCGAGAGACACGCGGTGGTAGCCCAACGAAGAACGCGACTTCCTGTCGCAACGTTGGATATTGAACAGATTGATCCTTGAAAACTAAACGAGTGTTACAGAGATCTGATGCGAGTCAAGATACAAACTTTTTCAACTTTTATTGAGAGTTTGATCCTGGCTCAGGACGAACGCTGGCGGCGTGCCTAATACATGCAAGTCGAGCGGACCGGAGGGAGCTTGCTCCCAAAGGTTAGCGGCGGACGGGTGAGTAACACGTGGGCAATCTGCCCGACAGACTGGGATAACGCTTGGAAACGAGTGCTAATACCGGATAAGCGATCCCCTCGCATGGGGAGATCGAGAAAGAAGCTTTCGCTTCACTGTCGGATGAGCCCGCGGCGCATTAGCTAGTTGGTGAGGTAACGGCTCACCAAGGCGACGATGCGTAGCCGACCTGAGAGGGTGATCGGCCACACTGGGACTGAGACACGGCCCAGACTCCTACGGGAGGCAGCAGTAGGGAATCTTCCACAATGGGCGCAAGCCTGATGGAGCAACGCCGCGTGAATGATGAAGGCCTTCGGGTTGTAAAATTCTGTCTTCTGTGAAGAACAAGTGTGAGAAGAGAATGCTCACACCCTGACGGTAACAGAGGAGGAAGCCCCGGCTAACTACGTGCCAGCAGCCGCGGTAATACGTAGGGGGCAAGCGTTGTCCGGAATCACTGGGCGTAAAGCGCGCGCAGGCGGCCATCTGCGTCCGGGGTGAAAGCCCAAGGCTCAACCTTGGGACTGCCTTGGATACGGGATGGCTTGAGGATCGGAGAGGCAAGGGGAATTCCACGTGTAGCGGTGAAATGCGTAGAGATGTGGAGGAACACCTGTGGCGAAGGCGCCTTGCTGGCCGATTTCTGACGCTGAGGCGCGAAAGCGTGGGGAGCAAACAGGATTAGATACCCTGGTAGTCCACGCCGTAAACGATGAGTGCTAGGTGTTGGGGGGTACCACCCTCAGTGCCGAAGCTAACGCATTAAGCACTCCGCCTGGGGAGTACGGTCGCAAGACTGAAACTCAAAGGAATTGACGGGGGCCCGCACAAGCAGTGGAGCATGTGGTTTAATTCGAAGCAACGCGAAGAACCTTACCAAGACTTGACATCCCGCTGACCGGTTTAGAGATAGACCTTCCCTTCGGGGCAGCGGTGACAGGTGGTGCATGGTTGTCGTCAGCTCGTGTCGTGAGATGTTGGGTTAAGTCCCGCAACGAGCGCAACCCCTAAATTGTGTTGCCATCATTCAGTTGGGCACTCACAATTGACTGCCGGTGACAAACCGGAGGAAGGCGGGGATGACGTCAAATCATCATGCCCCTTATGTCTTGGGCTACACACGTGCTACAATGGGCGGTACAAAGGGTTGCGAGGCCGCGAGGCGGAGCCAATCCCAAAAAGCCGCTCACAGTTCGGATTGCAGGCTGCAACTCGCCTGCATGAAGCTGGAATTGCTAGTAATCGCGGATCAGCATGCCGCGGTGAATTCGTTCCCGGGCCTTGTACACACCGCCCGTCACACCATGGGAGTTGGCAACACCCGAAGCCGGTGAGGTAACCGCAAGGAGCCAGCCGTCTAAGGTGGGGTCGATGACTGGGGTGAAGTCGTAACAAGGTAGCCGTATCGGAAGGTGCGGCTGGATCACCTCCTTTCTAAGGATTTACGGTCTAACGACCATAAAACAAGCTTTATCAAACTCGCATCATCTCTGACAACTCGTTTAGTTTTGGGGGATCAAGCCCGTAAGGGTTTTTCTTTCCCAAACGCGTTCCTTGAAAACTGGATAGCGAAATTGTGAGTCAAGACATGAAGAAATGCAGCATTTCGTATGCAATAACTTAGGTTAAGCTACGAAGGGCGCACGGAGGATGCCTTGGCGCCAGGAGCCGATGAAGGACGGGGCAAACACCGAAATGCCTCGGGGAGCCGTAAGCAGGCATTGATCCGAGGGTATCCGAATGGGGAAACCCGGCACTCGTAATGGAGTGTCACTCAGCACTGAATCCATAGGTGTTGAGAGGTAGACCAGGGGAACTGAAACATCTAAGTACCCTGAGGAAGAGAAAACAACAGTGATTCCCTGAGTAGCGGCGAGCGAACGGGGAACAGCCCAAACCGTGTGGCTTCGGCCATGCGGGGTTGCGGGGCGTCTCACATGGAGTTACAAATCTGCACAGTAGGCGAACAGTCTGGAAAGGCTGACCGAAGAGAGTGAAAGTCTCGTACCCGAAACTGTGCAGACTCCGAGACGGAACCCCAAGTACCGCGGGACACGAGAAATCCCGTGGGAATCAAGGAGGACCACCTCCTAAGGCTAAATACTTCCTGGCGACCGATAGTGAACCAGTACCGTGAGGGAAAGGTGAAAAGCACCGCGGGAGCGGAGTGAAAAAGAACCTGAAACCGTGTGCCTACAATCAGTCGGAGGGCGTTAATGCCTGACGGCGTGCCTTTTGTAGAATGAACCGGCGAGTTACGATCGCGGGCGAGGTTAAGGTGAGAAGCCGGAGCCGCAGCGAAAGCGCGTCTGAAG
>NZ_CP022657.1:4155000-4312500 GCF_002243515.1 Tumebacillus algifaecis | reverse complement strand
TTATGTAGTGAAATACTGCCTCTGTAGATGTGGAAGCGGACACCACTGAACGATAGGAGACTCTGTTCATTGAATAGGGTTGTCTTTTGTTGTCCCAGGTCAATAGAAGAAGTGCCGCGATCGAAGCGGAGCGAAGAACCACCGGAGCGATCGCGGAGGTATGGTACTTGGACCGCAGGGTCCCGGGAGAGTAGGACGTCGCTAGGTAATGAGAGAAAGACTCGATCTTCTGAGATCGGGTCTTTTTTCATGTTCTTATTATACGAGTAAATAGAAACAGTGCCGCGATCGAAGCGGAGCGAAGAACCACCGAAGCGAGAGCGGAGGTATGGTACTTGGACCGCAGGGTCCTGGGAGAGTAGGACGTCGCTAGGCAAAGATGAGGACTCAGTTCAATAAACTGGGTCTTTTTTGTTATGAAGTGAAATACAGCTGCTCTGGAAATCGGACAATATAGAGCAATAGGGACTCATTTTCGATGAATAGGGTCGCTTTTTCATTGTCCAGGGCTAATAGAAACAGTGCCGAGTTCGAAGCAGAGCGAAGAACCACCAGAGCGAGAGCGGAGGTATGGTACTTGGACCGCAGGGTCTTGGGAGAGTAGGACGTCGCTAGGTAAATCCGAGGACTCAGTTCAATGAACTGGGTTTTTTTGTTTGTCCGAGGTTAAGCAATGAAGTGCAAAGTTTGATGCGAAAGCAGAATAGGTTGCATGACACGATTGCCCCTAAAAAAGGGGTTCTAACAACGCCTACACAAAAAGACGCCGTCTCGTCCAGCAGTGGGGCTCATATTTGTTGTCACAAAAACCCATAGACGGATATACCATGTAGGTGTAACGTTCGGGAGAACATTGCTTCTAAAAGGAGATGAATGGTTTTGTACTACAACTGCTGTGATGATGATTTCCGGCAACCTCAGAATCCATTTGGCTTCCAGCCTAAAACAGGCATACCTTTTATGCAACCCGCTACCATGCCGATGTATCAACCGGGCGCACAAGTGACGCAACCGGGGATGATGCAACCACCGATGATGCAACCGGGCGGGACGCCTGTCGTCGTTCAACCGGACCAAGGGATTCAAGAGGAATCCTACATTGAAAATATTCTCCGGTTCAACAGAGGCAAAGTTGGTACGTTCTATTATACGGTGGAAGGCAGTAAAGAGTGGAATTCGGTTGTTTTCCGCGGCCGCGTCGAAACGGCAGGCCGTGACCATATCATTTTGAGCGATCCGAAGACGGGAAAACGTTTCCTGCTTCTGATGATCAACTTGAGCTGGGTGGAATTTGATGAGCCGATCAATTATCCGGAAGTCCCAGTGCCTCCACAGATCAAAAAAGTGCTCACCACCGGTGAGATGCGGGCGTACCCGAGCGCTCGCGAAGAAGAATAACCGGACAACAGATGGCATGACAGAGGGGCCCCGCACACCGAGTTTGATCGCGGAGGCCCTTTTGTCAACGCTTCGCTTTTCCCTTTCTTTACAGGGTATGGACACAATGTTACACTGCTTTTGGAGGAAACAATCACCAAGCTAGTCTGTACGCCACGCAGTACATACTACGTGTACTTGCCTGTACAGTCTGTGCATTACATAACAGGTTCAAGGAAGGGGTTTCTGAAATGACTGCAAACATCGAACAACTTGCAATCAATGCGATCCGCACGCTTTCCATCGATATGATCGAAAAGGCAAAATCCGGCCATCCAGGTTTGCCGATGGGCGCTGCGCCGATGACCTACGAACTGTGGACCAACCATTTGAAGCACAACCCGGCCAACCCGCAATGGGTCGATCGCGACCGCTTCGTTCTGTCGGCAGGGCACGGCTCCGCAATGCTTTACAGCATGTTGCACCTGACTGGCTACGGCCTCGAACTTGAGGAGTTGAAAAATTTCCGCCAGTGGGGCAGCAAAACGCCAGGGCACCCAGAGTACGGCCACACGGCGGGCGTAGAAGCGACCACCGGTCCGCTTGGACAAGGTATCGCGATGTCGGTCGGGATGGCGATGGCTGAAGCGCATCTGGCCGCGACTTACAACCGCGAGGGCCATGAGATCATCAACCACTACACCTACGCGATCTGCGGCGACGGCGACCTGATGGAAGGCGTAGCAGCAGAAGCGATTTCGATGGCTGGGCACATGGGGCTTGGTAAATTGGTCGTGCTCTACGATTCGAACGACATCTCGCTCGATGGCCAACTCTCCATGTCGTTCACCGAAAATGTGCAGCAACGCTTCGAATCCTGTGGCTGGCAGTACCTGCGCGTCGAAGAGGGCACCGACATTCAGGCGATCGGCAATGCCATTCGCGAAGCACAAGCGGACAAGAACCGCCCGACCCTGATCGAAATCCGCACGATCATCGGCCACGGCTCTCCGAACAAAGCGGGCACCAACAAAGTACACGGCGCTCCGCTCGGCGACGAAGAAGTCCGCCTGACCAAAGAGTTCTATGGCTGGCCGCACGAGCCGTTCCACGTTCCGTCCGAAGTACGCGACCATTATGCACAGATCACCGCACAAGGCGGCCAAAAGGAAGCGGAGTGGAATGAACGCTTCGCAGAGTATGAAGAAGCGTATCCGGAGCTGGCGAAGCAACTGTTGCAAGCGATGAAACATGAGCTTCCAGAAGGCTGGGACCAACACATTCCGGTCTACCAGCCGGACGCACCGCAACTGGCAACCCGTGAAGCATCAGGCTTGGCGTTGAATGCGATCGCGAAAAATCTCCCGTCGCTCTTCGGCGGCTCTGCCGACTTGGCAGGTTCGAACAACACGACGTTAAAAGACTACCCGGTCTTCGAGCAAGCCAACTACGCGGGTCGCAACGTCTGGTTTGGCGTGCGTGAGTTCGCGATGGCAGCGGCGTTGAACGGTTTGGCTCTGCATGGCGGCGTTCGTCCGTATGGCGCTACCTTCTTCGTCTTCTCCGATTACCTGCGCCCGGCAGTCCGTCTGTCTGCGTTGATGAAGCTCCCCGTGCTGTACGTGCTGACACACGACTCGATCGCTGTCGGCGAAGATGGCCCGACGCATGAGCCGGTCGAACATCTGGCGGCGATGCGCGTCATTCCGGGTCTGGTCACCCTTCGTCCAGCTGATGCCAACGAAACGATGGAAGCGTACCGCTTCGCACTCTCGCAACAGGACACCCCGGTCGCGATGGTGCTCACTCGTCAAAAACTGCCCGTGCTGGCTGGTACCGCAGAAAAGGCAGGCACAGGCTTGAGCAAAGGCGCCTATGTCCTCTCCGACGCAGCGAATGGCGATCCGCAAGTGATCCTGATCGCCACCGGTTCGGAAGTGGCGCTCGCTGTCAGCGCCCAACAAGCGCTTGCCGAAAAAGGAATCGCTGCCCGCGTCGTTTCGATGCCGAGCATGGAACTGTTCAACAAACAGTCCAAAGAATACAAAGACTCGGTGCTCCCGCCGTCCGTCAAGGCGCGCGTGGGCATCGAGATGGGCTCCACGTTCGGTTGGGAACGCTATGTCGGCGACGGCGGTGTCGTGATCGGGATCGATACGTTCGGCGCATCGGCGCCTGGCGACCGTGTAATCTCCGAGTACGGATTCACCGTCGAAAATGTGATCGAACACGTCAACAAAGTGCTGTAAACTTCAAACGGATTTTGCAAATCAAGCGCTTTCCTGCCACGCAGGAAGGCGCTTTTTGTCCCTTTACATCGTTCATTCAAAACATTGTGATCTTCTTCACAAATCGTTCATGCTTACTGTGCGAATTATCATTTCGAACTTGCATCAAAAGGTGTATGATGAAATTGTAAAAAAGGAGGCGTAAGCGAAATGAAAAAAAATCGTTTTGCATTGATCGCTGCGACGGCTGTCGCATTTGGGATGATTATGACGGGCTGCGGTTCGGATAAGCAGGCGACAGACGACACCACGAAAAACAACACGGAGCAAAAGAACTCTGGTTCTACCGATACGAATAAGAACACCGAAGCGAGCGGCAACGAGCAAGTGGTCAATGTGACCGCTGTCAACTGGAGCTGGGAACTCGATAAGACCGAAGTCAAAAAAGGCCAACCGGTCAAACTGGTGGTCAGCGGCAAAGAAGGTCTGCACGGTCTGACCGTTATGGGCACAGACGCGAAGATCAAGAACATCCCGCCGGGTAAAACGGAAACGGTCGTCTTCACACCGGACAAAGCGGGCGACCTGAAACTGGTCTGCACCGTAGCTTGCGGCACTGGCCACAGCGCAATGGCTGCAACTTTGAAAGTGGTAGACTAATCATCGACGTTCGAACATGCACAACTAGCGAATGAATCAAAACCCATGCGGATCTCCCGCGTGGGTTTTTGATTTTTTAAAAAGTGGCGAACGCCTTGTAACCTGGACATGATCTTCCACGTCTTTCCATATAGTGATGAAGACGGAGGGGTGTAGGGTGAACAAGAACAAACAGAGACAAAAGCAAGGATGGCTGCTCACCGCCACTTGCTGCAGCCTGTTGACAGTCGGGGTTGTGGCAGCGGCGTATTGGTATACAGCGGGGAGCACCAATCCGATTCTACAGCCGGTCGAAGCGGCGGCACCTGTGTTGCCGAACGCGTCCGATCCGGTACGACCGCAGCCGATCCAAGCAGAATATGCAAAATTTGTCCCGGTCGAGAACGTGATGCCGAGGCAGCAGGACAACCGGGTCCAACGTGACCTAAACGAACAATACCAAGCGTATCTACAACAGCTTCCCAGCAGCGCAGGAGTCGCAGTCGCTTCGTTTCAAACGTCACTCGCCGGGCACAACGCCGAAGGGCGGGTGAAGAACATAGAACTGGCCAACGCCAAGTTGAACGGCCTTATTTTGCTACCGGGTGAAGAGCTGTCCTTTAACGACACGTTGGGCGATTCGAACGACCCGAGTGGCGGGTGGCAGTTGGCAACGGTGATCGTCGGCAAAAAATTTGAACAAGGGTATGGCGGTGGGATCTGCCAAGTGTCCTCGACGCTGTACAATACGGTGTTGAATGCGGGTCTGCAGATCACCGAGCGCTATACGCACAGCTTGCCGGTCGGTTATGTCGCCCCTGGGCATGATGCCACCGTCTCCTACCCAGAGCTTGATTTTCGGTTTGTCAATTCGACCGATGCACCGCTCCGCCTCGAAGCTGTGATCGCAGGCGGTCAGGTCGTGTCCAAACTCCATCGTTTGCCCGCTTTCACCTACTCGACACCGTGAGGCCGCGAAAAAAAGCCGTCAGCATCGAGCTGACGGCTATTCGCGTGGCAACTTAAACATAAGATCAGTAAATGCGACCTGCATTCCCGATCGCAGCATGTTGCGATGGCTGGGGCTGTTGAAGGCCGCTTGGGCGACAATAAGCTCACAGCCGAGGCGAGCGGCATCTTGAATCCGCCGATTGATCAGCGCCTGCTGCAACCCGTGCCCGCGATAGTCGGAGAGTGTAGCCGCTGTGCAAAACGAAGCGACCCCGTCGAGCAGAAACATCATCGCCACACTGGCTGGCACTCCGTCCACAGCTGCGGTGTAATAATGGTAGCCTGAGTTGGCCGCAGCGATCAGGCGGTTGTTATGGGCGATACTGGCGGCGCGTGCCGGCGGTTGGTTCATCGCCTGCGTGTAGAGCTGAGCGAACTGATCCATCTGGTCGTACGTCAATTTCTGGATCGTGATTCCTTCCGGCAGCGGTGGGATGTCTTCCGTTGCGACACCATACATCGTCGAATCGGAAAATTCTTCGGCAACGAATCCGTGTGCCGACAGCGCCGCCAAGAACTCACCTGTCGCATACGCCGGGTTGGTCTTGATGCGACAGGTCACATCATGTGCCGCATAGTACTCCACGATCTCTGGCAACAAAGGTAAATCTTCGACCTGCAACCCGATCACTTTATTGATAAAAGACCACGGGTTCTTTTTGTTGATCAGCGCGGTACCATTGCCAAAGCGCTTCAGCGACACAGACTCCCGTTTGCTCTCATCTGTCTGCAAAGCTTCCACGCGCCGAACCAACCCCACATGCTCAACCGCTTCTAATCGCTTGGCCAATTCTGGTGTTACAATCGGAAATGTGCGTTCCATCTTCGATCTCGCCTCCTCCGAACTGCTAGTTACTTCTAAAGGTACGGTTCGGACCTGTTATTGTCAATCAAGTTGAGCAGAGAAATATTGAGCAGGCAATTGACAATGAGAATCATTATCACTATAATCAGAAGTAGGTTTATCCCCTTTTCTTGGCATAACAACGGAAATCTGTGTTCGAATGGCGGTAAACCCTTGAAATATCAAGGGTTTACGAGCTTTGCGTTAAGCGTGTCCTAACTATGTCCTAACATTGCGCTCAAATTATGTGTTTTTTGAGCGCTGTCGTGACAGCGGCATCCATCTTCGTTGATACTTCCGTATCATTCGGGTAAACGTGAGAATAGCGAGCTGTCATATTTAGCGACGAGTGACCAAGGGCCTCTTTGATCTTGAACAAGTTCACTCCACCTTCGATCAACCATGAAGCGAACGTGTGACGGAGGGTGTGGATAGTAACACCTTCCAAATTACAGCGTGTTGTAACGCGCTGCATAAATTTCGTCAATCCACCGGGGTTATTGTGATCTCCAAGTGGTTTTGCGAAGACATATCCTAACCCGTTGTACGCCGCACCTGCTTGAAAGCGCTCTTTCTTCTGTCTTTTCACTTGGTTGTCAAGGATATCCGCCACAAGGTCTCCGTAATGAAGCGTACGTGACTTTTTGGTTTTTGTTGGTCCCTCTTCCCATGTTTTATCATACCCACGTTTAATTGCGCGACGTACAGTTAGGACGCGACGTTCCAGGTCGACATCTTCCCATTTCAATCCACATAATTCACCGCGTCTCATACCCATAACACATCCAAGGATGAACATTTCTGCCAAATGGGAACTTCTAGACCTCTTAATTTCTGATATTATCGCATCGAATTCTTCCCGTGTTAGAAATCTAGCTTCGCCTTCCTCAAGTCTCGGGGCGATCACATCGTCGAGAGGGTTTTCTTTAATTAGTCGCCAACGCTTCGCGGCTTCAAAAGCCGACTTCGCGACATCATAATGCCTCTTCACTGTGGACTTTGCTTTTCCGGCCTTCAGGCATTTCGTAAGAAATTGCTGAAATTGGATTGGCTGTAGTTCCTTCGCTATCATATGCCCGAACTCTTTCCTGACAGGGACCAAGCATGATTTTTGGGATTTGTAAGTATCTGCTTCCAAAAACAAACGAACATACTGTTCAAGGTATAAGTCGAATACCTGATCGACAGTGACGTCACCACCGATTGATGGCGGTGCTAAGTCCCCTTGATCAACCCTGCGCAGCATGTCCCTTAGTATTTTGTTTGCTTGTTTTTGTGTTGTAATCTTTACGCGCCGAGACTTATCAACACGGGCTCCTTTCTCGTCCACCCAGTTACCTTCTTCGTCCACGAGATGACTGATTTCCTTTTGCGGACGCTTACCTGTAATCGGGTCACGTGGGCCAAGGTTGAACTTCACAACATAGTTGCCAGTTTTCACCCCGCGTACTTTCTCTTCAAAAACGCTGCCGGTGCCTTTACTTCTCCTGCCTTTTCCTTTTGCAGCCATGTACAAAACCTCCTATTTAGAAAGTTGTGCTGGTAGGTCTATTCTAGCATCCGCTTCGATGTGATAGAATAGGACTTGTATATTACCTTCCAATTAGGAGGGTGCTGGTGCTGGATGACTACTCGCTTTGCTTGCGAGTGGTCATTTCTGCTATATGGGACATTTTTGATGAGATTTAGTTAATTTGGACTAGTGAATTTTAGATCAGAAAAAACGACCGGATTTCGAAATAGGTAGGGAAGTGTAGAAAATTCAATTTTTACACAACCAAATGAAGACTGCCGAGCGCTGGTAGTCTTTATTTGTATAAAGATGTCTCGTTCTTTTTTTAAAACCCTTGTTGATTGTAAATGAAACAAGGGGTACTATTAATATCAAGAATGTTGAGACGGCGGTGAAAAAGTGAAATTTGACAATGCTATGCCTATGAGAGTGATGGTTGGTCGCAACGTTCAGCGGGCTAGAATTATGAGAGGATACAAATCGGCTCGCCAGCTCGCTGAAAAATTATCGTTTAGCCATACAAAACTCAGTAATATCGAATCCGGAAAGACCGTTGCTTCTGCGAGCGATCTTAGGGAATTAACCGAAATGCTAAATGTTCCGGTTGGGTATTTCTATACAGATGCAAATGACGTACAAGAGACAATGCTTATTATTGAGTCATGCTTCAAAGGCGGATCGGGTGATCCCTTGAAAGCACAAGAGCTAACTGAAGATCTCATCGCAAGGGATTTACCGGACAAATTGAGAGAATACCTCTTAACCGCACTTGTCCGGATCATGATGCTACAGGGGAAACATAGGAAGGCGCTTGAATTATTGGAAGAATTACTAGGTGAAGTATCCAATGTAACGTCTGAATATTATTTCAAGACGTTGTATAACATAGCCCTGTGCCATTACCACTTGCAAGACTACCATAAGGCGCTGACTTTTTATCGTAGAGCTGAACAACATACAATCGACGAGGTTATGCTGTGTAGAATCAAACAAATGCTCGGGGTAATTTACGGTAAAATCGGGGATCTCACCTCCGCACTTGAAATGCATATGTTTACAAGAGGTTTCTACAAGGAAAAGCGCCTTTTGAAAGATGAATTGCAAGCAATCCAGAACATCGGTGAGATTTATGAACGCCAAGGGGATTTCGAGAACGCGACATTGTTTTATCAAGAAGCAAACAGCATTGCCTTCAGTCTTAATGTCCGTCATTCCATAGGATTCACAGGTGTCTCTCTGGCGAAACTGCTTGTTAAACAACAAAGATTCAATGACGCATCGATCATTATTAGAAAATGCATACCCTTTGTAGACAAATCGTATTCGCCGCCGCATCACGCAGAATTTCTATTTTTGCTTTCTCAGTGTGAAACGTCCAACAGCACAACGCTACTCGAAGCTGCTTTTTCGGTGTCTAAACATACAGACGACCACCAACTAACAGCTCGTATCTCCTCTCGTCTTGGTGAAATTTCGGAGGAGTGTGGTGACAATGAGAATGCGTTACTGTACTATAAAAGGGCATCGAAATCTTTCGAATTATCCAAAATGGGGGATTGAAATGAAAAAGATTATGACATGTTTATTGTTTGCAGTTGTCATCGGGCTTGCATTTGGGGGATATGCATTAACCGATGGACAAAAATCTATACAACCTTCGTACGCTGATCCTCATCCAGTAGATCCGGTTGGTGCTCCGAAGAAACCATCCGCGTAAACGACTTGTAAAGTTTCCGTGTCGAATTTTGTCGATGTAAACCGAATTGCGACACACACCTATTAGAAAACCTCGGCTTGGTTTATCATCAACTTATGATGATGAACGAAAAGCGGAGGTGTTTTTTTGAAGAAGCAGGCAACTGAATCTCTGAACCTCTATGACATGACTCGAACTTCTGATGCGCCACTGGAATTGAAGATGGCGATCATGTCGTTTATCGACCGAGAAGAAAATAAATTAGAGGTGAGTGGCGCATGATCACACACCTCGACCGAATCATAGCTGCCAACGCCGAGTGGCTTGAGAAGAATGCCGATCATGCCGACTACCCGAAAGTAGCGCAGGCCACGGCGCAGATCGCGGAGCTGGCAAGGGGCATAGAAAAAACCGCCGATGGGACGGCGGTTTGTGAAGATACAGAAGGCGATCTTGTGTTGGAGATTGTTGATGAAATGCGTATCGCTAAAGAACTCCTCCTGTTCGGTGCTGAAAGAAAATATTTACAACAGTCTTTTTCTGGTGCATTAAATATATTGCTGCAACGACTTTCGTTATCTAGTTAGTAACCGCCTCAACGGCTGCATCTAACAGATACTTGATTGCTCGAGCGGTAAATTTTTTACCTGATCCACTTAGGGTTGTTGTGATGGATTCGCTTGTCTCAGGAGTGATCTCTTTTTTCTCACTTATGTCTTTAATCGCCGCATTGATCATCTCTTCGATTTGAATCTTCTCATTATCACCCAAGCTTCGATCTTCTCTCAGCTCGCTTTTCGTTTGATTGAACGAATTCGCAACGGATACATTCCCGGTCATACTGAACGCCGAGAATGAGTTGTTGCCGGTTATGTTCAAGAAGTTTTGAGGGGGTTGAAATTCTCTGTTGAACTCTGATGGTGAAGACACGAGATTGAGCCCGCGACTTGTTAGAGTGATTGAAGCATAATGGACGCCGAGAACCTTAAAAAGTTTTACGTATCCTTCCCCTTCGAGGAAATCGACAAACATATACGTATTCTTTTCTGGAAGCCCCAAGAGAATTGCAACTTCATCTTTATTGAGACGGGCTAGTCTGAGCCCGCCTTCAGTTGCTAATTGGCTCAAGCGCTGGAGTATGATTCTACATCCAATCTTTAATTCCATTTCTATCACCTCCTTTCGTACAAGGAGGCTCTAGCTGCCTGACAATGACGCGCCTCGCCCTGCCTACATGGTAGGGCTATTCTTTTGCCGCCAACTTCTTCAAAATCCTTATATCGATCTCACTATCCTCAACGCGCCGCACCAGCTCGCCGATCTGCTCGTTGCTGGTGCGCAGCTCCGCCAGCTCAGCGGCTAGCTTGTCCATTTTCACGTCTAACGCTTCCAGGTAGCGTAGCACCCTATCGTCAGTTGGTGGAGCCGATACGGTGCCGTTGTGCTCTTCTGTGCGGCCAAGGAGGAAGTCTGTGGAGACACCAAGTGCATTGGCCATTTTTATAGTGAGATCGAAATTTGGTTCTCTGTTATTTTTTTCATATGCACAGTAAGACGATTCCGCAACTCCGATAATTTTAGAGATATCATTTTGTGTCATTCCGAGTTTTTTTCGTGAAGCCCTAAGTCTGTCGCCGAATGTAGACATGTAGTTTCACCCCAAAACGAAACCCCCTCGCTAAGAAGGGGGTCTATTTTTGTTCCTGATTCTCTTGGCTTCGCATCCACATTTTCACGAGCATACGTAACTCGTCGGCAGCATCTTTCGAAAGTGGCGGAAGTCCCTCTTTCATTGGGATCTTGTCAGCCATCTCCAATATATCTTCTACGGTGTATCCCTTTTGGTTAGAATCCAGAGCTTGTGTGCCACTTTTATCATCTTTGCCATACTCACCAGTTAGAAGATAACTCAATTCTTCTTCGTAAAGTTCAGCGTACGCTTTGAGGGTTTCTACGTCCGGTTCATATTTATCATTTTCATGCTTAGACACCGTAGTGAAGTCGATTCCCAATGTCTGAGCAACATCAGACTGAGTCAACCGTTTTTTCTTACGTGCTTCCTTCAACCTTTGGCCGAGCGTCACTGCACGCACCCCCTGTAAATCAATATATCAATTTTGACGAATCATCAAAATAATTTTGAGGAAATAGCAAAATACCGTTGACTATTGAGTATTCCTCAAGTATTATAGAGACAAGAACTTGAGCAAACATCAAATAAGGTGGTGATTACATGAAACCTGAAATCCTTGAAGAGTATCGACTGAAAAAAGGATTGAGCATAACCGAGGTTGCAAGCCAGATGGGGAAGACGCCCGGTTGGTACTCTCGCATCAAGGATGGGAAGCAAGGCCTGCATCCGAAGTACGTGGCGCAACTAGCGAGTGTACTTGGTGTTAAACCCGAAAAATTATCCCGAGAATATTTTTTTGGGAACGAACTTGAGCAAAGCGCAAGTTGTGCAAATAAAACTGTTTCTGCCTGACAATTCTTGATAAATCCATTTTAGCAACTTTTCAACATCGTGCATAGCAACATACGTTCGGGAAGGAGTTGTGAACTATGAAAAAAGTAACAAAGTTGCCGAACCTGATGGAAACCGCGATGACGACGGAAGAACTGATTGAGATTCTGCCAGTTGCCCTGACACCTAATCACATGATGGAATTGTTCGGCCTGTCTAGACAGACCGCATACGACCTTTGGGAACTTCCAGACTTCCCTGGTTTCCGCGTAGGGGTTAGGAAGCTAGTCACCTGTGAAGCGCTCCTTCGATACATGAAGTTCCCGAGCGTAGTGAAGCAGGCGGTCGCCTTGAGGGAGGTGATCTAAACATGTCTTGGACAAACACTCATCCAATTTTAGATTAACTCAGGAGGTGAATCACAAATGAGCCAAGGAACCATCATCCGCGAAAAGAGGTTGCAAAGCGGACTCACGCAAACCGAGCTGGCGCAAGGAATCTGCACTCCCAGCATGATCTCGCAGATCGAAGCGGGTAAGGCGAATCCGTCGCGACAACTGCTTGAAAAGTTAGCGGAACGGCTGGGTGTACCAGTTGAGGCGCTGGAAGTTCACTAAAACGAAAGGGTGATCAACATGGCAAACACTATCGCGCTCCAAAAGGAAATGGAGACCGCTAAAGCGGCGCTGGAAAGCATCGCACAATCAGCTCTCGGCATCAACAGCAACGCGCGCTTGTTCGCCCGCCACGGCGAAGAGATGCACCTGCACTATGCAGAACGCATCCATGAGCAGGTCGGCAAGGAACTGGCAGTCCTGCGCCGTGCCTACGAACGCAAGAAAGCGTATGACGAAGCCTACACGGCCGCATGCCGATCGGCCTACCAAGTCGGATACGACACTGGTCATGAGGTTGGCATGAAAGAGCGTGGTGGCTTCCATCTCACAGTTACGGAGGTAACGCTACATGTTGGCAGTCGCTGAGTCCGCGCAAGATGCGATTGAACGCTTCAATGCACTCTGCAACTCCTGTACGGCTTATGCAAGCGCAGAACGCCGCCTGAAGCAGTGTCCGACTTGCAACATCGAAACGATGCGGAATGCAACGCTGGTGGACGAGACGCGGCGGCTGAACGCGAGGGGGCGGGGCTGATGCAAGTTGATGACATCCAACCTGCCGTGCTCGACCTGCTGGCCTGCTCGAAGGTTGATTGCCGGACGAATTTCTTAGGCTACTGTGATCGCTTCGGCGGCTCGGAGTTCGTGGATGTAGAGTTCGCGGACGGGGAGAACTGCACCGACTACAAGCCGGATGACCGCAAGTGTGGCGAGTGTGGAGATGAGAAAGACGCGGTACCAGTGCATTACGGTGCGGATGCGGACGGGCTACGCGGAATCTACGCTACCTTGCCGATCTGCCCGAATTGTGGGTGAGGAGGTGGCGCTTATGCGAAAGGGCAATGAAAAAGGCCCGCTGCGGGAACAGCGGACCTAGGAAAGCAACGAACAAAATTTTCTACGGCAAGTGTACCACAACAACTGAAAACGATCAATGGAGGGGCAGAGATGAGCACAGCAAGCAATTTGGCGGTGATCAACGGCGGTTCCGCACTACCAACTCTCAATACCAGCAACGAACAGAAAATCCAAGCCATCCGCGATACAGTGGCGAAGGGCGCGACGGACGCAGAATTCACGATGCTCATGCATCTCGCGAACACCTACAAGTTGGACCCGTTCCTCAAAGAAATCTGGTTCATCAAATACAACGGCAAAGACCCGACCATCTTGGTCAGCCGGGATGGCTTACGCAACTACGCAATGCGTCAAGAAGACTTCCTTGGGATGCTGAGCTTCGAAGTGCGACAGGGTGACACATTCAAGTTCAACCCGATCAGCGGAGAGATTCAACACGAGATCGGGGACGGCACCGGGCTCATCACCAAATGCTACTGCATCATCAAGCGGAAAGATAAGCCCGACCACATCGAGATCATCGACTTCAAGGAGTATTACGACGCGCTGAGTCAAAAAAATCCCGTCTGGCGGTCACACCCGAGCGCGATGGGCAAAAAGACAGTTGAGGTCCTAGGGTTGAAAAAATGCTACACGATAACAGGCTTGTATGCGCCGGAAGAAATGGGCATGCAAGAGCCGATGGACATCACCGACCAAGTTGAAGTTGTTGATCAGCAACCACCGACGATGATGCACACACAACAGCACCAACAACCGCCGCGCCAGCAGAATCACCCAACAGCGAACGCGGACGGACCTTCTGAAGCCCAGATCAAGTATATGCACAGGCTGAAGAATGACAAAGGAATTTCGGAAAACGACTTCCGCCAAATGATGGCTGAGATGTGCGGAGGGAAACTCAGCGCGAAAGACTTGTCCAAGAAGGAAGCCAGCGAGTTTATCAACTTCCTGAATGCCTACCAACCGCAACCTGGCTTTGTGCCGGAGGGTGAAGGTAACGGCAATAAAATCGAGATCGACGACGATAACATTGGTTTCTAGGAGGCAAGCATCATTACAAACCTTGCTGATCAGCCGGCTTATACTGTTGCGAAGCCTAACCACAAGCGCAACAAACCGAAGCGCAAGCAACTGACAGCGATCACCCCGGCCGTGGCAGAAGAAGTCCGCCGCCGGGCGGCTGGTCAGTGCGAGCGGTGCGGACGGAACAAGCCGAATGACTTCGCCTACAAGTTGGAGCTGGCGCACCTGCAAGGACGCGGTCAGATCGGTAGAGGCGACCAACCTTGGAACGTAGCGGCGCTGTGCGGCCCGCAAGTCAACACAGGTACTTGCCACAACTGGTTGGACCACAACCGCAAGTCTACACGAGCCTGGACGAACGCCAAGATTGACGAGTTGAAAACCAAATATGATCCGGCAGACTGGCCGGAGTAGGAGCGATAGAAATGATCAAAGTAGACACCGATGTCCTGCGTGAGCTTGCAGGAACGTTGCGAGTATTAGCAAATGGCGGAACGCAACACGCACACAACATCGAAGCGGCAGCAGACACCATCGACCGCCTGCGCGGTGAAAACGGCCACCCGAGCATCAAACTGCACCAATGCCCGACTTGCAACGAAGCGGCAACGGCAGGCTCTTGGGATGCTGCCACTCGCACGATGTACGGCTCTGGAAGTGTTAAGATCGATAACCCCGATGTGATCGTTGCAGAAACCTACTTCGTTTGCCCGAACGTCGA
The DNA here is from genome assembly GCF_002243515.1 of Tumebacillus algifaecis. Lineage (NCBI taxonomy): Bacteria > Bacillati > Bacillota > Bacilli > Caryophanales > Alicyclobacillaceae > Tumebacillus > Tumebacillus algifaecis. The sequence goes on along the minus strand of NZ_CP022657.1, from coordinate 4,297,506 downwards.
GTGCGGCGTTGAGGCTACGCTGAATCAAATCAAGACCATGACGGTAGGAGTTGAGCGCACATGACGATAGCCTACGGCGTGCGCATGGGTGGCAAATGGAAGCAGGCGGTATTCTTGTACACCGCGCCTCAGAAATCCTCTCAGACAAGCAAATAGAACGGTAGGTGATAACCCTGAGTGCCCAAAGCTATAGCCTCCCGATCTACAGCGGGATACTGGAGCACCGCAAACGGATGGGGATGGCGATCTACTTATTCATCTGGTGTATCGACAGGACGACAAAGGAGTATCCCGACCCGAACCGACCTGGGCAATTCAGGGGAGTCGTCTACGGTGGTCGGTGGGTCACTTGCAAGGAGATCGGTGATGAGATCGAAGCCTCTGCCGACACCGTAAAAAACGAAATTAAGAAGTTGAAAGACGGCGGGTACATAACCGCCGAAAGACAGGCTCACGGATTCAAAATCGAGGTGCTGAACTCTAAAAAGTGGATGGTCAGAAAGGGAGAAAGTTCCCTATCTAGATCGGGAGAATCTTCCCCTTCTAGAAGTGGAGAAAGTTCCCTATCTGAACCAGAAAGGGGGAAAGTTCCCTATCTAGATCAGGAAGATGTTCCACTTCTAGATAGGGAGGATGTTCCCTATCCAATAGACATAGCATTAGACTCTGGAAAAGATTTAAAAGCTGCTGCTTTATCAACACAAGAGGATATAGAAACACAAGCTGGCGGGGTGCCGTCATCCGTGGGCCAAGAGCCTGAAAGAAATACCAGCGACCTACTCAACCTCGATGACAATGACAAGACTTACGCAGCGGTTTACGAGTACGCGACCGCGAAATTGCAATCGCATTTCCTCGACGGATTTGATCCTCCGGTGATGTGGGCTTGGATACACGATGGAATCCCGCTTGAAACGATCCGCGAAGGGATCGACAAAGCTTTTGCTGAGTACAAGCCTAAACGCATGGGTCTGAAGATCAAGACGATTCGCTACTGCGATGGCAAGATACGTGACCTTCATCACGCAAAACTCGAAGCGCAACAGGTATCGGCGCAGTTGGCCGCATCGAGTGCACCACCTGAACTTGCAGATTGGGAAAAAGAGTTGCAAAGGAGGATGACCGGAGCATGACGACAGCAGGCGAACAAATCGAATCAACTTCGCCGCCTTTGAGCGAATCAGCCATCAACGAAAAACTGCTGGTTGGAGTCCTGCTGCAACTTGCAACGTTCCAACCCGAAGCGTTGTCCGAAGCGGTTCAAATCGTGCACCCGTCAGACTTTCAAGTCCGGAAGAACACGCAAGTCGTTACCGCGATGATGGAGTTGGACATCGAAGAAAAGCCTTATGGAGTTGTCGAGGTATATAGCAGGATGGGTGGTGGCGGCGAGACAGTGCAGTATCTTATGGACTGCGAAGGCTTCTCACGCAACTACGGACACACGTTTATGGTCACGGATTACGCCCACAAGGTGCGCGAAGCATCGGAGCGACGGAGACTGATTAAAGCAGCCGAGCAGATCAAGGCGTTGGCGATGTCTGGCGACTACGGCACCAACCGCGAGTTGTTCGACAAAGCCGAAAGCATGCTGTCCGCTGTAGAGCCGCTGGAGTTGACACCGACCGGTCCGGTGCCTGTCACGGACAAGCTCAGCAAGTACCTGGATGACTTGACAGAACGGTACCAGCAAGCGAAGAACGGTGAAATGCCGCCGATGGGGCTTATGACCGGGCTGACTGACCTTGATCTCCTTTGGACAGGATTGAAACCTCGCAAATACTACGTATTCGCGGCGCGCCCGGCGATGGGAAAAACGGCGTTTCTCCTGCACATCTTGATGTCGGTTGTTGAGCAGTACGACGATGTCTACGCGGTCATGTTTTCTGCGGAAATGGCATTCGATGACGAAATGATCAACCGCATGATCGCGAACCGGGGGCGGATCGATCAAGGTAAGCTCCAAACCGCGATGCTCGATGAACACGATTGGGGGCGCGTCTCTGGAGCGGTTGGTAGGCTGAATCCGCGCCTCATGATCGACGACACCGAAGGCATGACCATGACGCATATACGCCGTGAAGCACGAAAGATTCGTCGTCAGATCGGCAAGGACAAAAAGTTGATCATTGCGGTCGATTACTTGCAACTGATCGAAGGTCCGAAGCAAATCAATGATGATGAATACAGACTCAACTCGTACCTGTCCAAGCAGTTGAACAAGATGAAAAAGTCGCTGGACGCAACGATCATCGCGCTGTCGCAGTTGAATCGCGATTTGGAGAAACGAGCCGACAAACGGCCGGGACCTTCTGATATTCGAGGCTCCGGACAGATCGAGCAAGACGCAGACCTGATCGCCTTCCTTTACCGCGACGAGGTGTACAACCCGGACACGGACGAAAAAAACGTTCTAGAGGTCATTACCTCGAAACAGCGGGCTGGAAAGATTGGTGTAAGAAAACTAATTTTTGCCAAAGAGTTCGGAAGAATCGAATCCTTCGCATTAGGAGCGTGATCATACATGCTACATCGCGAGAAACCGAATCCACTTCTACAACGCCGAAAGCAAGAACTTCTGATGCGCTACGTCGGGAAGAGCGAGAAGGCGATCCGCCGACTCGTGACCGCTGCGCTGGGAGAATTCAAAATCATGCGTGAAATGACGATCGAAGATGTAGAACGAGTCATCCAGCACATTGACGCGCTTCCGATCACGATGCAAGGTGGCATCTTCGACTTCGGGGACGAGGTGGCATCATGAAGCACCCGCTAGTAGACATCGACATCATCATCACAAAAGACCTCAACGATAACTTCAAGTCCGGCGATCGGGCCGTGATCTGCGAGGTAGACCACTGGCACCCGAAGCCGACAGACTCCACACTCGACTATCGAGTAGAACGCAACGGTATCAGCAAGTGGATCGCAAGAAAGAACTTCGACTTCGCGCCCTTGGATGAGTTCCGCGATGAGCTGGAAGAAGCGCCTGCCGCACCGCCTGTTACGGTGCTGGCCGATAGCACAGCAACACAACTCAGCCTGTTTGGTGGAGAGGAGGCAACTGCATGAAAATGACCTTGTCGAAGAAGTGGAAACAATTCGCGGCGACACTCGAAGCACTAGGGTATGAGGTGGAGTGCCAAATGTGGGACAGAGGCAACAGCTGGTACATCTGGCAAAACGGAGAGATCATGTTCGAGCTGTACAACCACTCCGCCGGATACACAACTACAGATCGCGACGGCGTGAGGGTTGAGCACCACAGTGCAAAGAAAGCACGAAATGCGGCGTACCAATGGCTTCTCCAACGCCACTGCGTAATCGGGATGGGGGTGGCAACCGCATGACACAGCAACTTACAGTAAAGCAACGTGAAAAGCTTGGGCCGTTGTTCCGGTCGGCGGTAGAAAGTTGGGAGTCGCGTGGTTACACCGTATCCACGTTAGGAAGCTCAACCGACGAAGAGGTGAACGACCTATATATCAAGTCAGAGGCAGTCGATTTTCGCCTACTGAGCAATGGCGTGGTGGTAGCGTACAAGCCGTTCTATCAGAGCCGACACTTCAGCGTTCGACAACCAGACACAAGACAGAGAATGATCGACACGGCCAACGACTGGCTCAAGATTGTCGAAGATCCGCAAGTGCTGATGAACGTGAAACTCTTGCTTGACATCATCCAACGAATCCACGACGCTCCGTTGACATACAAGATGGCGGCGGCCACGAAGGAGATCGAACAACTTAACGACGCGGCAGATGCCATCTGCGAGATAGCGGTAAGGGAGAAGACGATATGACTCAAAACGGGCTACGTGATGCATTAGAAAAATGCAAAGAAAGTATTCGCCGAATCACCAAGCCGATAGCTGATCAATTCTTCCCGCCGCTGAACCGCCTGACGGACGAGCAGAAGCGGACATTCAGCCGAGAGTGGAATTCACTCTTCGACGGACTTGCAGCGCAGGGCTGGCGAATTGAGTGGATCAACGGAGAGTTGAACATCAGCAAAGCGGAATACCGCATCCGCGCCAGCCTTGATCACGGGCGCTTGGTGATGGCTCTCGGACGAGTCAGATCAGATCAGAGCTTCGAAGGAACGGATGAAAGCGCGCGGACGGTACTGTTCTTCTGGACGCTCGGTCTGGACGGATACTTGCAGCGCGAGGAGGAGTCGGCATGATTATCAGACACTGCCCAAGTTGCTATGGAGTCCGCGTGATCGGCGCGTGTGACTGTCGGATGGCCGAGACGGGTAAGAAGGGAGAGAAGCGGGGATGAGTGAGACAAAGGAATGCGCTAAGTGCGGAGACGACCTTTCGCCAAAGAGTGAAGAAGAGCTGTGCTCCGACTGCAAACAGGAAGAAATTGAAGCAAACGAGATCGATACAGTGGACAAAGACTATCCAACTTGCCCGCACTGTGGTAACGAAGACCACGACTGGTGCGAAGGAACTCTCACGGAGGATGGGGATGTAGAGTGGCATCGGTGCCATAGATGCCAAAAGTCATACAAGGTCACCATGCATATCGTTGCAACATTCACCACGGAGAAGTTTGGAGGGGATGAGCGGTGAGCAGCACAACAGCCACCGCTCAACAAGCGATTAAGACAAAGCGCGGCTGGCACGAAACACTGCCGCTGCCAAAGATAGAACAGGCAAAGCTTTACCGCCGCGTGCTCAAAGGACTCGGCTATAGAACAAGAGCACCACAAGAACGTGAGAGTGGCTTTGTGATTCGATATAGACCGCTCCTGCAGCGCGAAAGGGGATAGACGAGATGGAAGACGCAAAACGCATCGAGGAGCTGCTTTACCTTGTCGGCCGGTTGGAGAGATTCATCACCGCTTTCAAGACTTACAGCGACTCTGTCAAAAACAAAGAGTTCGGCGACATTGCAAAGCTCGACAGATTTAACAAGAATTTTTTGAAAGAAGGTGAATCGCTCGAAGGGTTCATCGAACAACTTCAAGCGGCGGCTGCGGCAAATGAGCACAGCGTTGATGAGTTGGTGGGGTTGGTACACAGACTGGCAATCTTCCTGGTGGATCTGGACAGCTACAACCGCTGGGTGACTCACACACCTCTGACCAAAGACATGGATCAGAACATGCCACATCCTGACGCGATGAGATATTACGATGCGATCTGGAGCGCGTTGGACAGAACTGGCGGTGAGTGGCAAAACCACCTTGAGGATAGAATCTGGGCAGCTTTGCCTAAGCATTTTGAAAGACCGGAGCGGATTGCAATGTATTTGCCGGGCGGTCGTCGGAATCCTGAATACTTTGATTTTTAGACCGCGCCCGTCTGGGCGCTGAGAGGAGGGGGAGCATGAAACGCAACAAGTACGGAGCCAAGAAGACAACGATCGGCAACATCACCTTCGACTCGAAGATGGAGTCCAAGTATTACCTGCAGCTGCTGACGCTCCAGAAGGCCGGGAAGATCACGGACCTGCGCCTGCAGCCGAAGTACCTCCTTCAAGAGAAGTTTCGGCGCGACGGCAAGACAGTCAGCGCGATCCACTACGTAGCCGACTTCGAATACCGCAACCATAACGGCCTGCTGATCGTTGTGGACGTAAAAGGCGCGGAGACAGTGGACTTCAAGATCAAGAAGAAGCTGTTTCTGCACAAGTACCCGGAGCACATCCTGAAAGTGGTCACCGAGCACAACGGGTCGTTCATCGACTTGTACAAAACAAAGAAGCTGGAATCGGATCGTAAGAAGGCAGTGAAGAAGCTGCTGAAACGCGCCAAGGGGAGCGGGGCGGCATGACCGTCCTGACACACATACAGGAAGGTGGGGTAGCGTGAACATCTTTCAAGAGGTTGAGCTGAAACAAACGGCAATCGCTGTTATTCGAGCGACGACAACATTGAAAAACAGCATGACAAAGCTTGAAAGTCAGCTCCGAGCGATCGGCTTCGATGTAGAGCACATTCGGAATTTTGATGGTCCGACGACGCAAATCGAGTACGGAGAAATCAAGACATGGAGTGATTTTAAAGTATCTCTTGAGCAGTTCGAAAAAGATTTCGGTAAGCGCAAATCGGAGTAAGCGACAAGAGAAAGGAGGAGCGGTGATGAGGAGGGCAGAGGAGTACGATGGTTACCTCCCGAGCATTGGGCGCTACTCGATAGGTGATAGGGTGGACTACCTTAGCCCAAGGTTCTCAGGCGAAAAAATCTCAAGATGGGTTGAGACTCATGGCTACATTTTCCTCTGTAACGACGTGCATGGCGGTGGTGTCGTAATGCGGCACTGGGTGCCGGAAGAAAACAAGTACTACCCGTGCTACTGTCCGACAATTAAAGACGATGAATCGCAAGAGAAATGGCGGCGCACCAAATGTTCCGATCTCACGCAGGAACAGAAAGCGCAACAGGAAGCGTGCCTGCTGTCGGCCGCGGAGTGGTACGAAAGCAACTATCACCGCCCTTATCCTTTCAACTACCTGATTGGCCGCGAGGTGTCGGCGCACTTCATCGAGCCGCCTGCGCAACCGCCGCCGATCGAGCAATATGAGCAGATGCGCCTTTTCTAAATCGGAGCGGGCGGTACTAACCGCCCAGCCCTAAGGGAGAGTGAAGAAGGGTGACAATCAATCGACAAGGCACGGTAAGATTCGGAGATGCTGCTCTGTACATCTCGGAAAGTCCAGAGGAATCAGTCTTCGGAGAGTGGGGGAAGCAATTTAAACGGCAGGTGTTCAAGCGAATCGTTCAGCAACTCAATCGGATGGGGTGGGAGTTGGAAGTTCCCGCAGGCATGATCGAACGATATGGCCGCAGTTTTGCAGAGGACCACCGAATCGGTCGGAAGGGTGACTTGCAAGGCGAACTCGAAATGACTGGCCGATGCATTGAGTTTAAAATGTGGCAAGATGTTGCGAACATCACTCGGGAAGATGGAGACGGACGGTACGAGTTTGACAAAGAAGAAAAAATGCCCTATCTGCTCCGTTTGGAAATGGAACGGACACGGCGCAAGATCCGCGACTATCTCTGCAACGTGTTTGCGGGTTACGAATTTGAGATAGTCAAAGGAAAGTCTGTAATGAGAGGACCCGGTCATCTGACGGCGTTGGAATGGATCGAGCAAGACTACAGAAACTGCTACCACTATAACCAGGAACTTGGTAGACGAGGCGGCGACGAATACGCCTTCAACAGCAAATCCGCAGACGGCGGCAAAGTGACGCACGGTGCGAAAGTCTACACAACCGATTACAACGGGCGAATTATCGTTGGAACCGCCTATTACAACATCAACAACATGTGGTGGGTGGTATCCGGTAAGTACGGTTTGCGGAACAAGGCCAGCTTTGAAATCTATACTTCGCATCCCGGAGATCTGAAGCGCAAGCGGAATGATAGAACACGCTTAAACCGTCTGGAAAGCGAGATGAAAAAAGCTGTTGCGGTCATGGACTTCAAACGGGCCGATGCACTCAAACCCCTGTTGCTTGATGCGCGTCAGAAAGGAGAGACCACTGCATGATCAAAGCAAAGCAACTCACTCCTGAAGAGGTGGCGAAGATCGCAGAGAACCGAGATGACTACGCATCGCGGAACACGATCGGGGACCTCCTCGGCCACATCGCATGGCTGGAACAGCAAAACGCCAAGCAAGCGGAGCGGATCGCTCGGCATGAGAAGATCGAAAAAGAGCAAGGCGATGCCTTGAAAGAGGTGGCTCGACTATCGGATCAGTCAAATATCGACTGCGAAACCTGCGACGGTTGCGGTGATCCGCTTGGTGGTCCGTGTGACGATTGCTGGCCGGAAGATGGTGAGCATGAATGAAGACCATCCTCACCGATGAAGAAGCAGCCAAGACATTCGGAATCAAACCGAGAGCGAGGATTCTCTGGTCTGAGGCAAACTTTGCTCTGAATCCTGATCAAGTATGGATGTTCGAGTATGAGCGAAACAGCAAGAACAAACGACGTGTCCGCCAACTGGTAGGTGGAAAGGGGCGTTAACAGCATGGAATTCCGCAAGTTCAGAGTATGGGAGTTCGCAGAAGGGGCCGAGTATGGTTCGCTGATCGGCGAAGACCTTTGGGAGACGGAGGCGCGGCTTTTGGTCAAGATGGCACCACCCGAGCTGGAGCGCATCATGGAGCCGATGAATGGCGGTGAGTTCGTGTGAACGGACGGACACATGGCAAAGGTCAGCCCATCGAGCTGAACGACCGCAAACGCCAAGGAACTGGCGCAGGAGAGGTGACAACACGCATCCTGTCGCCAGAGGAGTTGGATGAAGTGCTCAAAAGACTGCATGCGCCGGAGCGGCGGGAGTGGCCGACATCGGTGGTGGCGAGATGAAGATCAAATGGCACCGAGCGGTAGACTTTGTGTCGCTGATTGTGGCCGTGAAATGGTTCGGGGTGCTGCTCTCATGGGCAACACTCCCGAACGACCCGTGGCGGGACAATGGGCGCATCGTGCGCTTCGGTACGTTCACCAAGCGCGGGAAGCACACGAATGGCCGCGCCTTCATCACCGGGCGGTTAAGCGTGACGCTGGCAAGACCGAGCAGGAGGTGAGTGGAGTGGGTAAGCCGACCACCTACGTTGACGGAGCAGGGCGGGAACGGTGCGCTAGAACTGGTGATGAAGTAAAGCGCTGCACGTGTACCGAACACGACCGGGTTGAGCGAAATCGGCTCGGAATTCCATTTCACGAGGAGATTCCAAAAGCTCGCGACAAGTTGGAATTGATTATGCCAGATGGAGAGGAAGTCGAGGTGCAAGTTCTGACCGTTCACTCAACGGAGTGGTGGAAGACCACGAAAGGTCTGCAAGGCGTAAAGATCGACTTTACGTTCCGTGTTCTGGACGTACAGAAGGCAGGGCGGCCTAAGCTACAACTGATCAGAGGGGAGACAACCACATGAACGAAGTGTTGCAAAGCATAGCCGAAGAACGAGCACGCCAAGACGCCAAGTGGGGAGAACAGAACCACGACCCGATCGTTTGGATCGGCATCCTAGGGGAGGAGTTCGGGGAACTCAGCCAGGCGGTACTCGAAACGCATTTCGACAATGGGCCGACTGAGCGACTGAAAGGCGGCTACGAAAACATGCGGGCCGAAGCGGTGCAAGTAGCGGCGGTTGCTGTTGCCATGATCGAAGCGCTTGATCGGCAACATGCCCTCGATACTCTGCGGCAGGCTACTGGGTACTGAGTATGAGAGGTGATCTCACGTTGGAGCAGCTGAAAAAAGCCGCTAATGAGCTGTCCCAAAAACACTGGGGCGTGGACTACACCGGAGAGATCGAACTTACTAACGCCAAGTGGAAAAACAGACAAGCTTGCTACTTGATCTGGCCGAATGCACCAGAGAAAACGGTAGTCATCCAGATGAGTCACTATGTGAATCGTACTCTCACGCGCTACGAGGTTTTGGACAACCTCCTGCACGAGCTCGTCCACTGGCAGCTACACCAATCGGGAAAGAAATTTCACGACGACGACCAGGAGTTCGTAGACGAATGCCTCCGAGTTGGGGCACCCATCAGCGGCACGAAAAAAGCTGGGATGGCCGCTCGGAAGTGGGCAGAGCAGCAATGGGGCAAGAAGTTATACGAGAGGGGAGAAACGGGATGAAGATAGCGGCAGGTACTGTGCTTGTACTCTACGCTTTGATGGCGGTCGGATGTGGTGAGCAGGCGGAATCGGAGACAAGCAAACAACGTTTCAAACAAAGTGGCGGTTGGACAAGAGGTGAAAGCGCGTACTACATTCTGACCGACACAGAAACCGACTGCAAGTATCTCGAAGTTGAAAACGGTAGCGGATACGGCATTACGGCGCTGCTTGATGCAAATGGCGAGCCGGTCTGCAACAAGTCGGCACAGAGGAGCAACGGGAAGTAAACCGTTGCTAAACAAAAAAGCGAGGTGAGGAGATGGACTACTACAGTGTGAAAGCCCGCCAGCGAGAAACAGCATTTTTCCGTCGTGCCGGACCGGGAGTCAGTTTCCGCACCGGGACCGGGCGGACAAACACGATCACAGAGATCACGGAAGACGTGGTATTTTTCCAGACAGCGAAGAGCAAACGGCCCGCACGTATCAGCCGCCAGAAGCTGCGTGACGCGCTCCGGCACATGTACGTGCGCCGCTCAGCAACACGACGCGAGATGGAGCGGTACGCTGCCTACAACAGCGCACTACTCGGTCTGGTGTCAATCATCCTCGCGGGGCTGACGAAGATCACTAGAACGGTCCGGGGGCTCCTGCGGCTCACGATGCTCGGCATCAGGTACTTCTTCAGCGGCTGCGAGCGCGACCCGAAGGCGCTGCAGATCGTCCGGCAGCAAGGCGGCTTGATGGCGCTCATGAGCTACCACTGGCTCAGGAAGGACACGACAGAACGGTGGATGAGCTACATGCAAGACCTCGGCTTCACCGCGCAGGATGAAGCGAGCGTACTGCTCGACAGTGGCGCATTCAGCGTCTGGAACGCCGCCCAGCGGGGCGCAGACGTGGAGATCACGGTTGAAGAGTACGCGGACTTCATTGAGCGCAACAAACACTGGCTGTGGGGCTGGATGAACTTGGACGTGATCGGCGACGATGCGGCGACACGCAGGAACTATGAGTACCTGATCGCCAGAGGACTCCGTCCGATCCCGGTGTGGCCGATCACCGGCTCGCTCGACGAGTTGGCCCGAATCGTGGAGGAGGATCACGAACTGGTAGCGATCGGAGGAACGGCCATTCAGCTCCAACGGATGCAGCACCGCAAAGTTCGCGAGAAGTTGACTGCGGTGGCGAGGAGGTTCGGTAGAGTGCAGAACTTTCACCTTCTTGGCTGCGCGGTTATCGGCATCTTGAAAGAGTTCGCACACATCCTGGTATCGGCGGACTCGAAAGCACCTACATCTGTCACCGGGAACGGAAGGGTCATTACCAAGTACGGCCAGCGTCAAGCAAAGGAGTTGGAACGCGAGGAGCGCACCATCCGGAGCGTCCGGGAGTTCGTGAAGTTGGAGAGTTACCTGCCGCAGGGCTACGCGCGGGCCACGCAGATAGCGGCGACATTCTAAACAAAGAGGTGAGATGGAGATGAACACACACACGACGAAAGGATTCAGCATCGTGGAGCCTGACGAGGAACATGCCAACTGCTCTTTTTGCAAGCTGGGCATTCCGCATACGGTCATTGAGATTCAGACTGAAGGCGGGTGGTTATCCATCCCGACATGCGCCCAATGCCAAACCGTGATGACGATAACTCTGGCCCGTGACATTGCTACAGATGCTGGTTATGAGGATACTCCGCAAGGTTTAGCTGAGTTCGTGTCCACACTGGATTGGGAAGGCCGCGAACCGGTAGAAGGGCGTGATATGCCGGAGGAAAGAGAGGATGGGAGATCAAGATGAGCGAGAAGGTCCGCGCAGATCAGATCACGCACGCATTGCAACAGCGTCACCGCGAAGACCTGTTCATCACTGAATGCAAGACCGGTCCGACGCAGATCACACGCGACGAGAAGCTCTTGAAGTTCGACGCACTGGCGATCAAAAAGAGCTGGACACAGCCGTGCATCACTGGCTACGAGGTAAAAGTTGACCGCCAAGACTTCCTCCGCGACGAAAAATGGCCCGGCTACATGAAGCACTGTCACCGCTTCTCGTTCGTCTGCCCGCACGGCCTGATCCAGCCCGAAGAGTTGCCAGATGACGTAGGGCTGATCTACTACAAGCCGGAGAAGGGGACGCTCTACACGAAGCGCAAGGCGCTGTACCGCAACATTGTGATGAGCTCCGACATGCTCTACTACATCCTTCTTTCACGCACTGAGTCTGACCGCCATCCCTTCTTCTCGACTCAACGCGAAATGTTGGAGGCCTTTGTTCTGGACAAAGCTGAACGCCGTGAACTCTCGCGCCATGTAAACTCCAAGATGAAAGACGAATTGCTGGAACTGAGGAGCAATCTGGACACCTCATCGCGGAAAATCGAAAGGGATCGAGAAAGACTTGAAATTTTAGAACGCACCAACGACATCATCCTCGACATTGCAGGCTTCTCGATGTACCGGCAGGACAGTGAGGAGAAGTTGAAAGAAGCGCTAGCCGCTGGTATGTCGGACGGCTTGAAGCAGAAATTGATTCGCTTGATTAATGGCGCCAAGGACATTGAAAAAATCCTCGGTAGCGGGGTGTAGGAGGGATACCATGAGCGAGCAAAAGACCGCAGTAATGACCAAAGCGGAGATGAAAGAAATTCGAATCGTCGAGGTTGCAGTCCATAGCTTGAGCAGTTCGCAGGACGTTACAGGTGAGTACCAGACGAATTGCAATGTCGATTTCATCATGAGCAATAAAATCATGTTCGTCGTATTCGACCAGCAATACGAAATCGACCGGATCAAGATGACCACGGATTGGGAAGAAGTCGTTCTCTACTACGCCAACGCAGAAACCTACTTCGAATGCTTCAAGGTTTCGAAGCACCTGATCCACAAGGTTCACGACCAAATAGTGGAAGAACAGCGGAACGGAGTCTTGGATGGCTGGTCGTTTGACGACGATGTGATGGGGATGCTCCGCGGAGAGTAGAGGGGGGTAAAACGAAGTGAGCGAGAAAACAAACCAGTACAAAACGACATGGTACTTCGAAGTGGTTGCAGAAGCGGGTCTGGGGATCGACAACGACACAGGCGAACCAGCACCTGTCTACACGAAGTTCAGCATGGACCACAAAGTTCCGATCGAGCCGGAGCGGTACGAAGAGATGAATATCGACGTCGCGGCATACTTGGCAGAAACCCTGAATGTGCCTGTGGAGCATATCAAATCGATCACCGAAGCGGAGTACAACGAGAACGCAGATGAATAACCGCACCACCGCCATGAGAGCGCTATACGCGACTCTCTTTCGGCGTTTCAAAATACAAACATGGGGAGAGATGGAGAATGGCACAAGTAGCATTCATCGAGACGATCGGCAAAGAAGAGAACAAAGCGATCAAAATCAAAGTGATCGAGAAGCTGGAACGCTTCAAACGCCTGCCACATCTCATCGAGCAAGCGGAAGCGGTCGGCCGCGGGGAAGGTACTGAACGTGACTTCACGATGCACGTCACACGCCGAGAGCAAATGGAGCTGGCCGCAGTCGGACAAGCGTATGTGGAAAACCGCGCCGACCCGATCCACGTCACCACGGCTGAAAACCTCTTTGCAAGCATGGAAAGCGTAAACGAAGCGGATCAGGCCGCGCTCGATCGTATTGCCGAGATTATGTCCGGCACGCGGGCTTTCGGCACCGACGGCGTGGTCTGGAACGATCGTGTGATGACTTACTCAATGGCGAAAGAACAGGCACAAGAAGACTGGTACCGCCTGAAATCGGAACACGCATTCATCGAGCGAGCGCTGAATGCTCTGAAGTCCTACGCGCCACATCTGGAGAAGCTGATCCGCCTGCGCTACATGGACAAGAAGACCACTCAACAGGCCGCCGATGTGTTACACATCTCTCGGCGCGAGCAAGACAAGTGGCACAACCAAGCAATCGCAGAGCTGGCACTGCTCCTCCGTATCAGCCGGGGGTGCTAGTCGAAGTGGAACAAAATTTTGTGCGCAGTTTGTGCGCTAATCGTGCGCAGAGTGTGCGCCAATCTACGAGTCAACCGTTGTATTATGAGAGTATGGAAGTTTGGGCAGACGCCAGCGAACGAAGGCGCTGCAAAGCTTCAACTTATGGATAGACCGCTTGCAGATCATGACGATCAAGGCAGGCGGTCTTTCTATTTCTCAGTGACTCCTTATGCAACATAATTGCGGCACCCAACTGGCGGGTGCCTTTTTCACGGGCCTATAGCTCAGTGGTAGAGCGGGAGACTCATAATCTCAAGGTCGCAGGTTCGAATCCTGTTGGGCCCACCAGCAACAAACTAAACGAGAGGATGATTCAAATGATCAAGTATCGCAAGAAAACGCTGATCGAACTGGTCGAGCGTGCCGGATGCGGTGGCTACACCGTGCAAAACGAAGGGCAGCCGGGTGACCGCTGGACGATCCCTCAAGACGTGTTCGAAACTACGTATGAACAGGCCTACCCGACATCCGTCGAAGAGCTGGCCGCAAGCGGTCGATCCTTCGACTTCGGCTATGCACTGACGTTGCTCAAAAACGGCTTCCGTGTCGCTCGCGCAGGATGGAACGGCAAGGGCATGTTCGCGGTGTATCAGAAAGGCTATCCGGACGGCATTCCGTGCAACAAACAGACCGCCGATGCTTGGGGAATGCAGGAAGGTGAGTTGTTCAAGGTCGAGCCGTACTTGCAACTGAAGATGGCGAACGGCTCTCACGCGATGTGGAATCCGAACACGCTGGACATTCTTGCGGAAGACTGGATCGTGCTTGCAGAGGCGGAGGCACCGGAGCTGGCACACGCTGGTCATCACGTTGTGAAATAGCACGCGGCCGAAACGGTATGACGGAAAGGGGTGAGCTCTCATGTACGACGCCGATCTGCAGAACAAGATCGTAACGTTCAAAGGTTGCGATCTGCGTTAATCTGTGTTACCGAAGCTCATCAAGCGCCGATCACCCATTTCGGCGCCATTGGTGAGCTTCTTTGATTACAGAAACAAAAGCTTGTACAGCACTTCAACAACAAGTCGAATCACTTCGAAGTGCTTGGTCACGAAAGGAACTACTCGCGATAACAACCGCTTGAACATGGCTATCACCTCCTACATAACCCCTATCGTCATGAACTATGGGGTTGTTGCGATGGGAAGAAAAAATAGGGATTAGGACCTATGAGAGGGGGAGGGGCATGAGCAAGCCAATGAGACACACCCGCAAGCTCGCTCGCATTGAAGCAGAGGTGCGCAGGATCGCCTCTACGCCTCCGTGTCAGCGCGGGAAGCGGTGTGAGTGGCTTATACCTGCTGGCGGCGGGAAGGGGTTGTGCGGGCGTGTGGCGGGGTGTGTGAAGGTGTAGGAGGAATCGCAAGAGATTACGAGTATATTTCCCTTTAGCAATTGTGAGGGAGATGAATTTATGGGTATGGAGTTCAAGGATTGGGTTGCAAGCATTTTGTCGCTTGCCGGAATCATCGTTACAGGTTGGTTTAGCTTTTTGCTTTGGAGAGCGAATCAAAAAAGCGCGATAATTGCTGCGGCAAGTTTGGAATTAACAGAATCGATTACACAGTCGTCTCTCGCGGAAAGAGATGTTCTAAGGGAGGAGTATCGAAAAAAAGCGGTGGCGAAAGCGCAGAGTTTTCTAAAGGGACTGACACTGCTAAGAGATGAGAAGAATACTACTTTGTTGAATGAGATTCCTATTAATCATGGGTTCACTGCTGTAGAATTGTCACTCTATTTCGATCAATCCCAAAGAGATATGATAGAAAGAGCGTGGAATTCTTTCAGAGATTTTACCGAGAGGCATCGAATCACAGCAGATGGTAGAATAAAAACCACCTTTTACCATGGCGAACATGCAGCGATGATTAGTGGAACAAGTACGCCGATCAAGGAGTTCGAAGATTTCATTTCAAAATTCTAAGCACTCCATCCGGGGTGCTTTTTCTATTGCCAATAAGAAAACCACCCAGTGAGGGTGGTTAGGCATAGACGATCTCATCGTCCTCGTCATATTCTTCTGGCTGTGTTGGAGAATATTGCTCCTTAATCTCCACGATGTTTGTCAGCGCAAAGTAGGTCAAACCTGTGGTGGTCTGCACCACGACGAACGATCCATCAAAATTCTTGAATTCACCAAGGACGGTGGACGAAGTGGTCGTGACTTGGACTTGTTTGTTCTGAAGCTCATTGATCATAAGTAATTACCTCCTATGTTGCCTCGATCTCGTTTATCTGCATCGAGGACTGTTATGAATATAGCAATTAAGGGGTGTGAATACCAACTCCCGCGCACAAAACAATCCCAAAACACAGGGAGGGAACCCAAATGACCATGTTGGGCATCTTTGTAGCAGTGGTTGCCGGAGGGATGCTGTTCGGAATAGGGGTCGAGGTCGGTAATCGATCTGAGCGGAACCGTTTGCTGAACGCCACGAACTACAAGCCGGCAATCCGCATCACGCCGAACAGCACAATCAACCTGGACGACCTGCGCGGCTGGCTTGCGGAGCACGGCGTGGATCTGCAACAGCCGGAGCCGCCGACCATCGAAGTGGCTGACATGCTACCGTACCACCAACACATTGCACTCGCGCAATCTCACATCGACGACGCGCTCGATCACTACCCGGTTGACTCCATCGAGAACCGGATACTGAACGACTGCATCAAGACAATGCAGTGTGTGATCGAGATGGAGCCTGAAGAAAGCGAGGTGAGCGCATGAGTTTCATTCTGTATGCGGAGCATCCGCTTACCATTGCATATCGTCGTCCTGATATCTATAAGTTTGTAACTAGATCGGGTAAAATGGTCTTACAAGAGGAAGGGGTGTTCTGAGTGGGCATGAAATATCGGTGCGATGGATGCGGTAAAGAGCACAAAGAATCACAATGGGCGCAGAGTGGATCGGAGCGCACATTGACTTGTGATGAGTGTGGAACAAGTCATAGACGCTTCGAACTTCCATCCGGATCGCAAGCCTTCTATACAGATCAGAACAATGAGAAAGTGAAGTTGTTCGAGATCCCCTAAACCACTTCTCTATTGAAGTGGTTTTTGTGTATAACGAATTCAAAAACCTGCATTTGACATAATGTATGTTTTCGGACTCGAACAATAGTTGTAGTCGTCGCGGCCCGTGAAATCTAGGTTTCACGCGGGTTGAGCGGATCCGCTCGATGAGTCAACCGCAATAATCTTTATGCATCCGCTATGCGCGTACAAATCACAACTAAAGTGGTGATTCTGCTGTCAGAAACGGTCGGATCGCCTGAATAAAAGACTGCATAAACGCCACGCTGAGATGGCGTTTTTATTATGCCTTGGAGGTGGTGACTGGATGTAATGGCGAGAAAAGCATCGCCTGAGTACGAACAAGCAAAAAAGCTCTATCTTGATTCCGGTGGTTCAATGCCGCTTGTAGAGATCGCGACCATGGTTGGCAAAGCTGACAGTCAGATCCGCAAATGGAAGTCCACAAAGAAGTGGGACGAAGAACTGAAAGGTAACGTTACTAAATCGAATGGTAACGTTACTGAATTAGGCAAAGGTAACGTTACCGTATCCGACGCGCCGCTGACGCTATCCGGTCAGCCTGCTAAGCGGCCACACATGCTTGGCAATCAGCGGGCCCAAGGCGGGCGAGGCAATCCTTCGCCAAGGAAGAACTTCGGCAACAAAGGCGGGGGCGCGCCGATCGGCAACGAGAATGCTGTTGCCCACGGCTTTTTTCGCTCGCAACTTCCGGAGCGCCTACAGGGGCTGTTTGACCAAGTGCAAAACATGGATCTAGTAGACATGGCGTGGAACAACCTCTCGCTGACTATGACGGTCATGCTTGACAGCCTGCAGCAACTAGCCGCGATACAGAGCGAGCGTCGTATGGTGAAGAAGAAGAAGTTCGTTATACCTGCAGACGATGAGGGGGCGCCGATCGAAATCGAGGGGGAACTCCTCCAGGAAATCGAATGGGAGCACCACACTGCACTCGATCAGCAGGCAAAAGCGTTGGTCGCACTCGATCGGCAGCAGGCCCGGCTTGACAACCAGATCCGCAAGTTCTTGGAGTTGGCCGACAAGGATGACGAGCGCCGTTTGAAGTTGGAGCTGATGCAGTCTCAAATCGATAGAGCGAAACTGGATGTGGAGCGAATTAAGGCTGATGTCGGCAGGGACGACGATGAAGGTTTGCGCATCGTTGTCGATTATGGCGATGGTGATGACGAAGAATGAAGACTGTAAAAGTTGGATTCAACGCGCACTTTCGTGAAGTCAACCTAACCAAAAAGCGTTATCGAGTAATGAAAGGTTCCGCTGGATCGGGCAAGTCAGTGAACATCGCGCAGAACTTCATAATCAAACTTAGTGACCCGCGATATCGTGGTGCAAACCTGCTCGTTGTAAGGAAAGTCGATGCAACCAATAGACACTCCACTTATGCCGAGCTAACGGGTGCTGTGAAACGCATCTACGGTAGCCAATGGAAGAAATATTGGCGCATGCCACAGAGTCGGTTGGAAATGGAGTGCCGAGCAACAGGAAACAAAATCATTTTTCGCGGCATGAAGGACGCTGGGTCAGAGGAGAAAATCAAATCGATCAACTTCCCATCCGGCAAGCTTACGTGGATCTGGGTGGAAGAAGCTACCGAGTTACTTGAATCAGACATCGACATTCTCGACGACCGTTTGCGTGGTATCTTGTCGAATCCGAACCTCTATTACCAGATGACTTTCACATTCAACCCGGTCAGCTCGACGCACTGGATCAAAGCGAAGTATTTCGACGTTGAGCATCCAGACATTTTCACACATCACTCCACCTATTTGACCAATCGCTTCATCGACGATGCTTATCATCGCCGGATGATGATGCGAAAAGAGCGAGACCCGGACGGATATCGCGTTTACGGGCTGGGCGAATGGGGTGAACTGGGAGGTACTATTTTGAGCAATTACACGATCCACGAGTTTGACATCGGATTTGCTAACTTCGACAGCATGTCGCACGGGCAAGACTTCGGTTTCAATCACGCCAACGCCATTTTGACGCTAGGATTCAAAGATGATGAAGTGTACATCTGCTCGGAAATTTACGTTCACGAAAAGCACACTGGCGAGATTATCCAAATTGCCAACGAGAGAAGGTTGGATAAACGCATCCCGATGCATTGTGATTCGTCTGAGCCTGATCGTATCAAAGAATGGAAGCAAGCTGGGTACAAAGCTCGGGCTGTGAAAAAAGAGCCGGGCAGTGTCAAAGCGCAAATTGACTGGCTGAAAAAGCACAAAATCCACATCCATCCCAGTTGCGTCAACACTATCAAGGAGATGCAACAATGGAAATGGAAGCTCGATCACAGGTCAAACACCTACTTGGATGAGCCTGTGGAAGCATTTGACGACGCTATGGCAGCGTTGCGATATGGAATTGAAGACTTCCGCCGCGGCCCGTCGATGAGCTTTGACTAAATCGAAAAGGTGGTGATGGTGTGGCGACAGAGACTCAACGTTTGTCGGAGATCATCGCAGCGAACGCTCCTTTGTCGCTGGAACAAATCATCAAGTTAGAGATTGATGAGTGGAAGCGATCGGAGCATTTGAAGTGGATGCAAGAAGGCCGCCGTTACTACAGAGTTGATCACGAGATCCGAAGTAGAAAACGGATGATGATTGGTGAGGGCGGGATGTTGCAAGAGAACAAGAACCTGTCAAACCGCAAACTTATCCATTCCTTTGTAAGAAAGCTTGTAGACCAAAAAATTGGTTATTTGCTTTCTAAGCCGATATCCATCCAGACTGGGGAAAAAGTATACGCTGAATTACTCGCGGACATTTTTGATAAGCCTTTCCTTCGAACGATGAAAAATGTCGGTAAAGACTCGATCAGCGCTGGTATCGGTTGGTTGCAGGTCTACTATGATGAGAACGGCATCCTGTCGTTCAAGCGTCACCGCCCGGAAGAGATCATCCCGTTGTGGCGGGACGCTGAGCACACTGAACTGGATGCAGTCATCCGCGTATACGATGTTGAACAGTACGTCTCATCGAAAAAACAAACGGTCACCAAGGTCGAGTTTTGGGATTTGAGAGGTGTTCGACGATATACTCTGAACCCTCCAGGGCTTGTGTCAGGCGTATCAGGTCTGGTTCCGGATGAGGACATGCCGGAAAGCGGACATTTCATCGTTTCGCAAGGCGATGATGACGAGGTTCAAACGAATTGGGAGCGCATCCCATTCGTTCCGTTCAAGTACAACGACGATGAGTTGCCGCTGATCGCTGCACTGAAATCGCTAGTAGATGAATATGACCTTCAAACGTCCGACAACGCAAACAACATTGCTGATTCTCCGAATTCAATACTCGTCTTGAAGGACTACGATGGTCAAGATCTCGGAGAATTTCGTCGTAATCTATCGCAAGTGCGAGCGATTAAAGTGAGTGGCGAGCGCGGTGGAGTAGAGCCTTTGTCGATCGATTTGAACACTGATGCTCTTGAAAAACACCTCGACCGGATTCGCAAGGACATATACGAATTCGGGCGTGGCGTGGATACTCAAGCTGAAAGACTCGGAAACAGTCCAAGTGGCGAAGCGTTGAAGTTCTTATATCAAGATCTCGATCTGGATGCAAATGACATCGAAAACGAGTTTCAAGCATCACTTGAACAGCTACTCTGGTTTGTCGATCGACACATCTTCAACACCGCTGGTCGTGATTACTCGGATGAACAAGTGGATTTCATTTTCAATCGAGACATCATGATCAACGAGACAGAAGCAGTAAACAATGTGCGCAACTCCGCCGGCACAGTGTCAGAAGAGACACTGGTTGCAAATCATCCGTTCGTGACAGATGTGAGTTTAGAGCTCGAGCGATTGCGAAAGCAAAGACAGAGTGAGTTGGACGACCCCTACGCGGGCGGTGACGAAGCGTGAAGTCGGATGCTTACTGGTCTGAGCGACTTGAAGCGTTGAATGAATCGCAGTTGCAGAAAGGCGAGAAGTACATCCGCACGATGCAGCGCGAGTACGACAAAGCGATGGCATCCATACAGCGCGACATCGACGTGTTCTATCAGCGCTTTGCCGAGAACAACCGCATCGACCTTGCTACCGCGCGCCAAGTGCTCACGGCAGGCCAACTGAAAGAGTTCCACTGGACGGTTGAAGAGTACATTCAGCGCGGCCGCGAGAATGCGGTGGATCAACGATGGATGCGGCAGTTGGAGAACGCCAGTATCAAAGTCCGTGTGAGCCGCTTGGAGGCATTGCAAACGCAGATGCGGCAACATGTCGAAGTCTTGTCTGCAAAGCAACAGGCAGGCGCACAGAGGCTTTTGGGGGGTATCTATGCAGACAACTACCATCGCTCATTGTTTGAAGTCCAGCGCGGGACAGGGGTCGGCTCTTCGTTTGCCAAGTTGGATACCGCGCAGCTCGAAAAGATCCTCAGCAAGCCCTGGGCACCTGATGGTTCGAACTTCAGCTCCCGAATCTGGAAGGATAAAGAGAAGTTGGTGGCGGAGCTGCAAACGGCATTGACGCAAAGCCTGGTCCGTGGCGATCCATCTGACCGCGTGATACGCGAATTCGCAAAGCGCATGGATGTTTCGCAGTCGGTAGCGCGGCGGTTGATCTTGACCGAGTCGGCGTACTTCGCTGGACAGTCACGTCTCGATGCCTACGGCGAAATGAACGTCGAACAGTACAAGTACACTGCTACTCTGGACGGCAGGACATCGCAGACCTGCCGACACATGGACGGTGAAATTTTTCCCGTCTCGGAAGCTCAGGCAGGCGTCAACTATCCACCGCTCCACGCACATTGCCGATCGACCACGATTCCGCATTTCCATGACAACGTAAAAGAGCGCGCGGCACGGAATGCCAACGGCGAGACTTACGATGTGCCGGGCGACATGACATATGAAGAGTGGCGAAAGGAGCGCGTTGAAAAAGCGGCCAAAGTGCCGGGCACTTCGCCCGACCCGTTACCTTCAGCGCAGCAAGAGCCGATCAAGGTCGTGGAGACGTTGCCACCGACGAGTAGCCGCGAGAAAACGCTGAACCAGATCAAGCGGTATGAAGACTCGATCCGATCCGAAACCACGCGCCACGTCTACATTGCGACCGCAAAAGGCGAGGTGATGCACACATCCAATGCATCTGGCGGACTGAGTATCGCAGAGTTCGGTGAGCGCCTCAAAGACAGCATTCTCACGCACAATCACCCGCCCGTTGGCGGACTGCATGGCGGTTCGTTCAGCCGCTCTGACGTGGTGGCCTTTGTCGGATACGGAATGCGAGAAATGCGCGCCGTGGATGCCGAGCACACGTACTCGCTCCGCCGATCGGCCGCGTTAGACATCAAACTCGACGAGCTCGACAGGATGATGCAGATTGCAGAGATGGCGTACAAAGCCAAACTCACGACCAAATCAGCACTGGCAGGTTTTGATGCGGCTCACCTGTTTATGCTCGCGCTGACGGCTCTGGTGGCTGGCTTGAGCTACGAGCGGGAGGAGGTCAACGATGAACAGAGAGGAGCGCTGTAAGATTATCGACGATCTGATGGACGAGCATCGAGGCAACATGGAGCCTGAGCAGTATGGGCGACTGATCGACGAGCTGACCGAAGTGAGCGACACGGCGGCGGCTCGGAAGCAAGCCCTGCGCGGTGATGGCGCGACGCTCGATGTAAACACTATCGAGTTACGTGGAATTGA
This sequence comes from Tumebacillus algifaecis, assembly GCF_002243515.1. Classification (NCBI taxonomy): domain Bacteria; kingdom Bacillati; phylum Bacillota; class Bacilli; order Caryophanales; family Alicyclobacillaceae; genus Tumebacillus; species Tumebacillus algifaecis. The sequence continues at coordinate 4,275,146 of NZ_CP022657.1, read as the reverse complement.
GCGGGAGGAATCACTCATGTGGTGCGCAATCAAGGAGAAGTACGGCGAAGGGCGGTGAGGCACATGGAGGAAGACGTGATTGTCAAAATCAACGATAGCGATGCGCACTCGTGTCAGATCGACATCTCTATCGGCGCGGTGAGATTTGAAACAAGAAGCGATCTGGTCGATGTGAGCTATGATGTAGCGAATCAAAAAGTCACACTGAGTTACGACGTGCGAAATAGTTCGGTAAAACAAAATGACGGGATGGGTGATGAATAATGGATTGGCTGAAAAAACTGCTTGAGGCCGCAAACCTTAGCGCCGAGCAAGTCTCGGCGATCGAGAAGGGGGTGGCGGAGAACTACAAGTTGCACATCTCACCGGAGAAAGCCAAGGAGCTGACCGAGTTGAAAGCACAACTCGAAAAGGACATCAAGGACCGCGACAAACAGCTTACCGATCTTAAAGCGGCCGCTGGCAACAACGACGAGCTCAAAAAGCAGATCGAAACCTTGCAGACTGAAAACAAGACCAAGGAAACAGAGTATCAAGCCAAACTGAGCGACATGTCGGTGAACTCGGCAATCAAATTGGCGCTCGCAGGCAAGGCGCACGACCCTGATCTCATCGCCAACTTGCTCGACAAATCAAAAATCGAGGTCAACGAGGATGGGTCGATTAAGGCAGGCCTCGAAGACCAACTGAAAGGCCTGCGTGAAAGCAAGGCTTTTTTGTTTGTCAATGAAACCAAGCAACCGAAGGGCTGGAAGCCGGCTGATGGCAACGGCGGAAACAACGGCGGCGGGAAGGAAGATGATGGCGCCGCATTCGGCAAAAGACTGGCGGAGTTAAACAAGGCCAACGAAGGGCTTGATAAAGCCCGAGAATCCTACTTCGGGTAGAGAGGAATGGTGACGAAATGAGCAAGTTCACAGAGGCTGCGTATACCAACAAAAAAGAAATCCTCAAGTTCCCCGACCACTATGTTGCGGTCGCGGTGACGATCGACGACGCGGGTGTTACAGCCGACGCATCCGGAAAGAAAATTGTACCAGCTGGCACGATCTTGGGAGGCGGCGTTCTGGCCGATCCGTCCAAGCTCGCTAAAAAAGCAACAACTACCACTGGTGTCGATCCCGCACCAGACACGACGAATGCGGAAGGTGTGCTCCTGAACGATGTGGATGTAACTTACGGCCCAGCTTCAGGCGCTATGCTCATCCATGGCTTCGTTGATCTGAACAAAATCCCGACCGCTCCGACTGCTTTGGAGAAGGACGCACTGAAACAAATCACATTCATTGCCTAAGAGAGGACTGGTGACAACATGCCGGACATTTTTGATCTGATCAACCCGAAAAGCATCGCAACGTACTACGAAACTCAAACTTCGAACAACATCCCGTACCTCGGCGCTACGCTGTTCCCGGCTAAAAAGAAGCTTGGTCTTGACCTCAAGTGGATCAAGGGCTCGAAAGGATTGCCGGTTGCACTGATGCCGTCCGAGTTCGACGCGAAAGCAACTTTGCGTGACCGTATCGGTTTTAAAATGAACGAGACTGAGATGCCGTTTTTCCGCGAAGCCATGCGGCTCGGTGAGAAAGATCGGCAAGAGCTCATGCGGCTGGCGGATTCGGCAAACGAAAGTTACGTCATGCCGCTTGTGAACGCGATCTACGACGATGTGACCAATTTGGTCAACGGCGCACTGGTCAATCCGGAGCGGATGATCATGCAACTATTGTCCTCTGGCAAAATCAAGATCACAGCGAACCGACTCAGCTACGATTACGATTATCGGATGCCTGCCGCGCAGAAAACCACGCTCACTTCTGATGCGAAGTGGAGCAATCCGGAAGCGAACATCATTGGAGACATCCAAGAATGGATGGAGAAGGTGGAAGAAGGTCCTAGCGGTGTTCGGCCGACCAAAGCTATCTGCACGCGGAAAACGTGGTCTTACATCATGAAAAATATTCCGATCCGACGCGACATGAACCCGCTTGGTGGCGAGAACATCATCATGACCGATTCTATGATGAAGCAGTATCTGCTGACAAAGCTCGGTCTGAGCATCGCGGTGTACAACAAGAAATTCTCGCTCCAAGACGGCAGCATGCACCAGTTCTATCCGGACGACTACTTCACGCTCATCCCTGATGGAACGCTCGGCAACACTTGGTTCGGCACGACGCCGGAAGAAGCAGACTTGATGACTGGTAATACCGACGCCCAAGTCTCCGTCGTGAACACAGGTGTTGCGATCACCACTATCAAAGAGCCGCACCCCGTCAACATCCAGACGATCGTTTCGGCGATCGTGCTGCCGAGTTTCGAATCCATCGACACGATTTTCATCGCGAAAGTGGCGTAGGTATGTCGGTTCAAAAGTCTGATGTGCGTGATCTTGCAAAATTGCGCCTCGGCCTGACGGATAATACGTTCGATAACCTCATTGACATGTACATCGACGAGGTTGAGCAACGCATTTTGAACTACATCAATGCCCGCGCAGTCCCTGACGGACTGAAATTCACTTGGGCAGCGATGGTTGCAGGGGCGCTATCCAAAGAGCAGTCGAACGTCATGTACCCGGCAGGAGAAGAAGAATTTGAGATCAAGATCGGTGACACATCTGTCAAACCGATCAAGCCCGCAGGAAGCGCGCCGACTGCAAAAGTGGTGATCGACTCGATTCTCTTCGACCACACCTCCGAGTTGAACGCCTATCGAAAGCTGAGGTGGTAGCGGTGGCCTTGAACTACGATCGGCACCGAGCGGCCATTGAGCGTCTCTATGATGATCGCGCCACTATCAAGCGTCACGGCGAGATTGAGAAGCCGTCTGGCGAGACGGTATTGGGGCTGGCGGTCATCTGCGAAGACCAACCCTGTCGCTTGTCTCAAAAATCCCTCGCGGTAAACGGACAGACGGAGGCGCAGAACGACGTTTCGTATGAGACGAAGTTGTTTGTGTCTCCTGATCTGGAGCTGAGACAAGGCGACGTGGTCGAGGTGACGCGGCACGGTCGCGCGCTGACGTATGTGGCTGGCGAGCCGTTCATCTACGCCACACACCAGGAAGTCAACCTCCAAAGAAAGGAGTATGCGTGATGGCGAAGGTAGTCCGATTGAAGACTCCGCAAAACGATGTCATCGCAGGTCTGGAATACATCCTAGACCTGGCAAGAAAAGGTGAGATCACAAGTTTCATTTTCGCCGGGAAGTCGAAAGATGGATCGGTAGTGACTGCTCACCAAAACGCAGATGCATATGATCGACAGGAGCTTGTTGCTCATCTGCAGGTCGAGGTGAATTTGGCGGCAGTGGAGATGTGCCTCCATGACCAGTAACGATGTGAGAAATGGTGTGTTCGGCGCGCTGAAAGAGCGATTTCCCGAAGTGAAGAGGTATGGCGAAGCGATCAAGCAGGGACTTAACGGTCCGTGCTTTTTTGTTCGCCTATTGAGCGCCCAGCACGACCGAGAGCTCGACCGCCGCTACAAGCGTGCACACTCGTTTGACATCCACTATTTCGCGTCGAGCAACGAAGACGCACATGCGGTGGCCGAGCAGCTCTATGACTGCTTGGAGTACATCATCGTAGCGGATGGCAAATGCCGCGGAACACGAATGCGACATGAGGTCGTGGACGGTGTGCTCCACTTCTTCGTTGACTACGATTTCCACGTGATGCGTCCAACCGCTCCGCAACCGCAGATGAATCACTTGCATCAGAAAGCGGCGCTCGTAGATGGCTAAGCTCGGCAACTTCGAATTCGGCGAGCTAATTGAACTCCAACGGAAGTTGAGGCGCATGCAGCAGGACTATCCGGCTTTCGTGGAAGAGTGCATCCGAGAGATTGCGCTGCGCCTGCTCGCGAAGACGGTCGCGCGTACGCCAGTTGATACCGGGCTTCTGCGGCGTAGCTGGCAGATCACAGCGGTCAGAAGAGTGCCGGGTGGCTATCAAGTAGACGTGTTCAACCCGGTTGAGTACGCGAAGTTCGTGGAGTTTGGCCACCGCACCGCTTCTGGAACTGGGTGGGTTGAGGGACGTTTCATGCTAACGATCTCCGAACGCGAGTTGCAGCGCGAGATGCCTGGTTTACTCGACCGGAAGATCAAGACGTTCATGGATCAACATTTATCGTAAGGAGGACGGAGCATATGGTTGACATCGAAAAAGAAGACAAGCCTAAAGTGGCAGAGAAGCCGCGCTACACAAAAGAGCAGTTCTTGTCGTCCAAGCAGTTCACAGCGGCACAGAAAGACGTGCTGGTGGCTGTTTTGCGAGACGGAGAGACATACACCACAGAGCAAGCAAAAAGGATGGTTGAGGTCTTTTTGCGAACGGAGGTGCGTTAGATGGCTGGTGGAACATTTACGACTCAGGACAAAACGCGGCCTGGCGTTTACATCAACTTTGAAAGCGTGCCCAAAGCTAGTGGCACACTCGGGGATCGCGGGGTCGTGACGATGGCTCTGCCGCTGTCGTGGGGGGCTGACCACGCGGTGATCGCAGTCAACGCTGGTGACGACACGTCGAAGTTGCTTGGCTATGACATCGCCACCCCGCAACTCCTGCTTGTCCGCGAGGCGCTGAAGCGGGCAAAGACAATCCTGCTTTACCGACTGAACGCTGGCACCAAGGCAAAGGTAACGGTCGGCGGTCTGACAGCCACGGCGAAGTATGGCGGCGTGCGCGGTAACGACCTGACGGTCACGATTCAGCAGGACATCGATGACGAATTGGTATACATCGTCCGCACGATGCTCCAAGGCGTGGTGCTGGACGAGCAGACCGCAGCTGCAATCGATGGCTTGCAGGCTAACGACTGGCTGACGTTTAGCGGCACAGGCGCACTCACTGCCACAGCATCCGCTCCACTCACAGGCGGCGCAGACGGCACGGCAACAAATCAGGATCACAGCGACTACTTGGAAGCGATCGAGCTGACAGACTTCCAGACGATCGCTCTCGTCTCGACAGACAACACGCTCAAGACGCTGTACACAGCGTTTGTGAAGCGTCTTCGCGACAGTGAGGGGGTCAAGGTGCAGGCGGTGCTGGAAAACTATGCAACGGCCGACTATGAAGGTGTCATCTCTGTCAAAAACGGCGTGGTGCTGTCGGACGGCACGTCGCTCACCGCGGCGCAGGCAACAGCATGGATGGCGGCTGCAACGGCGGGTGCGGCTGTGAACCAGTCGCTGACCTACTCGCCGTATGAGGATGCTGTCGATGCGAATCCTCGCTATACCAACTCACAAATCGAAGCGGCCTTGCGCGCTGGCGAGATCGTATTTACGCGGAATAACGGCCGCATCGTCGTGGAGCAGGACATCAACACGTTGTCCAGCTACACGCCGACCAAACAACGGCACTTCTCGAAAAACCGCGTCTTGCGAGTTCTGGACGGTATCAACAACGACATGAAAAGAACGTTCGAAAGCACGTTCGTCGGCAAAGTGGCGAACACGGATGACGGGCGCAATCTCATTCGTAACGAGTACAATAAATACTTTGATCTGTTGCAGAACCTGAGCGCGATTCAAAACTTCGATGCGCAGACGGACGTTCTCGTGAAAGTCGGCGATGACTCCGAAAGCGTGTATGCGGAGGTCAACGTGCAGCCGGTTGATGCCGTGGAGAAAATATACATGAAAGTGCAGGTGAGATAATTGCCGGACTTCTTCCATGCACAAGATGCAATCTCAGGCAAAGAAGGTCGTTCTTACACGATCATTGACGGACAAGTCGAAGAGATGTTTTACTGCAAGAACATTCAAATCGACGCAGAATTTGACGAAGCTGAGTTCAAATCATTCGGTCATCGTGGAACTCAAACTAAGATCACCGGATGGAAAGGAACGGGTAGTTTGGATATCTACTATGCGACGTCGATCTTTCGCAAGATTGCTTTGCGATATATCAAGACAGGCATAGTAACCTACTTTGATATTCAAGTTGTCAATGACGATCCTTCCAGCAGCATCGGCAAGCAAACAGTAATCATCCGGAATGTCACTTTGAGCAAAGTGACCATGGCGAAGCTTGATTTAGATAGCGAATTCCTCGACGAGTCGATGGACTTCAAGTACAGCGACATCGACATTTTGGACGAATTCGGTAAACCTGTTCTCGGTTAATAACACACACATTGGAGGAATTGCAAATGAGCTTGAGTGCATTTTTCGCACAGAACGCGGTAACAGAAACCACCGAGGAGATCGTAGTGTCCGATCGCTTTAAAGGAGAAGATGGCAAACCAGCGAAATGGGTAATCCGAGCTATGACTGAAGAGGAGAGCGAAGTATTGCGCAAAGCCTCGACCAAACGCGCCAAAGTGAAAGGTCAATTCATCACCGAGACCGATCAATACGAGTATTTGGCTAAGCTGGTAGTAGCGAGCGTTGTGTTCCCCGATCTCAAGAACGCAGAGTTGCAAAACTCCTACGGCGTTCGCGGCGCAGAAAACCTGCTCCGCAAGATGTTGAAGCCGGGCGAGTTTGTTGATCTTGTCACAGCTGTGCAGGAGATCAACGGGTACGAAAAAGAAACGTCAGAGTTGATGGATGATGTAAAAAACTGATCAAGGAGGGTGACGGTGAGATGACATACGCTTACTACGCTCTCCATGAACTGAAAATTCTCCCGCATGAACTGGCGAACATGTCGCGGCCTGAAAGGGCCGCGATTTTCGCTATGATCGATGTGCGTGTGGCTGAAGAGAAGAAGCGGCAAAAAAAATAACGCCAAAAAATGTGTCGAAAAAGTTCACAATTGTCATAGCTAATCTCAATCCAATGCTCTATACTAAATCTTGACATGATTTATATAAAGTAGGAGGAGTTGGCATGACTGCTTCAAGGATTATGAGATGGCTTACTGGATCGCTAGAAATTTTTTTGGCGATCCCGGCACTAGGCGCACTGATCGTCGTTAGTCTCGCCTATGTACCACTCGGAATAATGTTCATTCTGCATGTAGTGGCCTTGATTCTCTCTGCACGAAACAAGGAGCCGATTTACGGATCAGTGCTGGGGATTGTGACATCATTAGTGGCTTGGATACCGTTTGTCGGCTGGGTAATGCACCTTTTGTCCGGCATTCTGATCATGGTTAGCGCGGCGCAAAAGTCGAAAACTACAATGCGAAGAGAATACGATCTGTAATTACGAAGGCACCCGCGAAATCGGGTGCTTTTATTTTTGAGGAAAGGAGACAAGGTGATGGCTACCGTTAGTACAAGTTTGCAACTTCTCGATCGCTTCTCTAATAACGCTAACCGAGCAGAGCAGTCGCTAAATCGCATGACAGGTTCTGCTCATCGCTTGCAGAATGCACTGAACACCAACCTGCAACTTAGAATCGACACTTCTTCAGTTCAGACTCAGATACAGCGTGCGAAGACAATGATCACATCTACCATCGGCGTCATCCAAGTCGATATTCAGTTGCGATCTTCATCCTTCACTTCGTCACAAGTCGAAAGGATTCGAAGGATGATCTCGACGCAGGTCGGCACCGTTCAGACCGATATTCAATTGCGTTTATCTAACAACTCAACGAGCCATATTCAGCGGTTCCGAGACCGGCTAAGCGCGCAAATCAGTACGCTTCATGCCGACATTGATCTGCGCATTTCACGGGCATCACTGAATGGGCTCCGAACGAGAATACAAACTGAAATCGGATCGATCCGAGCGGAAATACAAGTTCAATTCTCATCGACAGTGACGACTGCGGTAGAAAATTTACGCAGGCTCGTTCTACTGCTCCTGCGATCTGTGCGGCAACTCAACTCGAACTTTCCGATCTCTGGCGCGAGACAACTTCAGGATGCGCTACAACGTATCGCTCAACTTGAAGCGCGGATAAACCAACTGCAACGGCAATTGAACGAACGAATCCGCGAAGGTGGACGTGATGCGAACGGGATGCTATCGACCCTAAAAGGAATCGCAGCGGCATACTTGAGCATCGCAGCGGCACAGAAATTGGTTTCCTCAACACTTGGGGCAGCTATGGAGCAGCAACAGTACCTGGACACATTTGTCGCTCGTGCTGGCAACGAGGCGCTCGGAAATGCAATTTACGATCAAGTGTCCAAACAAGCGTTACAATTCGGACAAAAAGTAGATCAGGCGATGCGTGCATCAAATTCGTTCATGTCGCTGTCGATGGACCCGAAGCAATTGACCGATTTGAATAAGCTGGCGATGCGGCTCTCTAAGCTTAACCCGTTAGAGGGGCTCGAGGGTGCCGCATTTTCGATGAAAGAACTTATGGCCGGAGACTACGTTTCGATTGTTGAACGCTTCAACATCGGACGATCGGTCATCAAGGATAGCGACGCTCTGAAAGCTGCTAAAGCCGGGGACGTGTCCGGATTCATCGCGGGCATGGATAAACTGCTCAACCAGCAGAACATGACCGAAAAAGCGTTTGAAAAGATGCTGGACAGCCCCGCTGCAAAGTGGGAAAAGCTGATCGGAAACACACGGTGGAGACTTGCCGAGGCGGGCAAAGGGGCGCTCGCTGCGTTTGCACCGCTGATTGACCGTGTGAATGCATTTTTTGATAGCGATGGATCCGCAACATTCTTTTCAAAACTGCAAACCGGACTGTATGCCACGACGCAAGCTGTCGGTTTACTGTTTGACGGCGTCAGGTTTCTGTATAATTTCATTCTTTCTAGTTGGTCAACCATTCAGCCGATTCTGATTGCGATTGCCTCGGTCTATCTGGTGCAAATCATCTCGATGCTTAGCGTCATGACCGCCCAACTGGTTCGCTCAGCTATCGCGTGGATGGCATTGAACTGGCCGATCGTTGTAATTATCCTAGCGGTGTGGGCGCTGATCGAAGTTTTGAATTACTTCGGTGTATCGACAGAACAGGCACTAGGAATGGTAGCTGGTACGTTTATGGCGTTGTTTGCTACGATCTGGAACAACGTAGCGTTGTTCTACAATGTTTTTGCAGCTGTAGCTGAGTTCTTGATCAACATCTTCATTGATCCGGTGTACGCAATTAAGAAGCTGTTTTACGACTTGATGATGACCTTCTTGCAGTACACGTATGACATGCTCCGTGGTGCTGAAGGTTTCGCGGGCGGATTTATGACTACGGTACTGGAGGCAGTAAACAAGGTGCTTGGCGGCATCAATCGGCTTGTCGATGCAATGAACAACATTCCAGGCTTCAACATCCCGAAAGTAGAGCTATACGACGTAAACAACGTCAACGCGGTGAGTGATCGAGTTAAATCGATGATGAACATGCTCGAAAAGCCGACAAGCACGAAGGGTGTTGTCTCAACACCACGTATGCAGTCCAAGGACATCAAGCAGTCGTTTGATGTCGGATACAGCGCTGGTGCGGGACTGCTCAGCAAGTTCAAAATGCCCGAGTTACCGGGAATCGATCCAAACGCTTCGTATAACGTCCCGAAGATCGACAAAATCGGGTCAGTGGATGAGGTCGGCAAGATCAAGGACTCTGTGGACGTTTCAAGTGAGGACCTGAAGGTCATGCGCGAGTTGGCGGAGATGCAAAGCATTCAGAATTTCGTCACCTTGACGCCAACCGTGAATGTGCAAACGGGCGACATCCGAAACGGTTACGACATCGACACGATCATTCGACGGATCGAGCAGTCACTAGAAGAGCAGATCGCAACCAGTGCAGCGGGGGTGTATAACGGTGCGTGATTATGGAATCTGGTTGAGTTTCAACAACCAGGAAGAAGGCTTTCAGTTGCCCGTCAATCCCGCATCTATCGAGATGCGGGAAAAGAGCAACGGGAAGACATATGACATTACGACACTTGGTGAGATCAACGTCATCAAGAGCCCGAGCCTGACCGAGTACAAGTTCGAAGGCATCTTTCCGGCGCAGCAATACCCGTTCGTCATCTCAAATGCGTCTGGCGGTCTTCTGGAGCCTGTGCTTTTCTACGTCGAACTCATTAAGAAGTGGATGGAGTCCAAGCGGCCCATCCGCTTTGTTTTCGTCGGAAGCAATTTCGACATCAACACTCCTGCCAGCATCGAATCGTTCGAATGGCGCGAGGTTGCGGGATCGCCCGGTGACATTGAATACTCGCTTACTTTGAAAAAATATGTTTTCTACGCGGCGAAAAAAGTTGTGCCGATCGCACAAGCCGCATCGAAGACATCGCTCGTCAAGCAGACCGCAACGCGGCCGGATGATCGTCAGCAGCCGAAGACGCACACCTTGAAGGCGGGTGATTCGCTCTGGTCTGTGGCTCAGAAGCACCTTGGAAATGGTGCCAGGTACCCCGAGATTCAGAAGCTGAACAACCTGTCCGACGCAGATCTCAAGCGGCTGCAGATCGGAAAAGTGTTGAAACTGCCGTAGGAGGTGGCGTACATGTTGGAAGTGATGATCGACAACAAAGACGGCAACGTCTGGGACATTTCTGACCTTGTCTCTTCGTTCCAGTGGAAGACCGGGCGGATCGGTAAGGCTTCGAGTGCTGAACTTCAGTTTGTGAAAGGCGGCATCTACGAGAACAAGTCATTCCGCTATAGCAACGGCGACATCCTCCGCGTGAAGAAGGACGGCTTCGGCGTCTTCTACGGCTACATTTTCAGCATCGACACTGGCAAAGACGAGCAGGTGAAGATCACCGCATATGACCAGCTTCGCTATCTCATGTCGAACGACACATACGTCTTCAAAAACGTAACGGCTACGCAGGTCATCCAGCGGATCGCCGGTGACTTCGGACTTAAAGTCGGCGCACTGGCCGACACGGGCCACAAGATCCCGTCAATGATCGAAGACAGCAAGAAGCTCATGGACATCGTTTGCAAGGCTCTCGATTTGACGCTCATTGCCACGACACGGAATTACGTCTTCTACGATGATTTCGGCGCGCTGCGCTTACGGAACATCAACGAGATGGCTGTTGAGTTCGTAGTCGGAGACGGAAGTTTGCTGTATGACTACGAATTCAAGCGATCGATTGACAGCGACACGCACAACCGCGTGAAGCTCGTTCGCGACAACAAAGAGTCCGGCAAGCGTGACGTGTACATCGCACAGGACTCAGCCAACATCGCACGTTGGGGCCGCTTGCAGCTATATGAAACTGTGGACGAGAAAGCCAACGCTGCTCAAATCAACGAGATGCTGAACAATCTGCTCAAACTGAAAAACAGAGAGCAGAAGAGTTTACGACTGAGCGCGATCGGCGACATTCGCGTCCGCGCTGGATGCTACGTTCCGGTGATCATCCAAGAAATTAGCATCAACCAATATTTCCTCATTGATGAGTGCACGCACACAATAGAAGGCGCCGATCACACTATGGCGCTTGAATTGAAGGTGATTTGATGCTGGAGGTTCTGAAACAAATCGCAACCAACACACAAGAGGCAGGGAGTCCAGTTGCCGTGATGTTCGGCACTGTGACCAAGGTCAGCCCGATCGAAGTGCTAGTGGATCAACGCCTATCGCTATCAAATGATGGCGTTTCAGATCCATCTCTACAGACATTGATTCTGACGGAAAAGGTCCGTTCATTGGCAGTAAATGACTCGGTTGTTTTGCTCCGTGTTCAAGGCGGCCAGCAATTCGTGGTGATAGATAAGGTGGTGTGAGCACATGATTCCGCTGGGCGGCGTACTGAGCGCCGGAGAAGAGACTTTAGAGGAAACGGAACAGCCGAGCCGCACATATCGCATCGACTGGTCGGAGAAACGAGCGATCGGAACGGTGGACGGTATTGAAGCGGTCACGCAATCCGTGTACAAGATTCTGCAAACGGATCGCTTTGAAAACCTGATTTACAGCTCCGACTACGGCGCTGAGTACGCCGGACTGCACGGAAACCAGCGGCAGTACATCCAGTCGGAGTTACGGCGGCGTATCCGCGAGGCTCTGCTGCAAGATGACCGTATCACTGGTGTTGAGGCGATGGAGTTCAGGTTCGGCGCTGACTCGGTGCTTGTGGAGTTCACTGTGGTATCGACGTTTGGGAATGCACAGATCAGACAGGAGGTTATGAACAATGGATGAGGAGCGAGTTCGGGAGATCGTGAGAGAAGAGATTGAAGCATCTTTCGTTATGCGAGTAGTGATGCAATCACCTGTCGTGCAGATCGTGAACGACGGAAAGCCGATAGATATTGATGCAGTCGCCCGGCGAATTGAACGGAGATTGGCAGACGGTCTTAAATCGGCGGGAGCAATGGCGTAATGTACAAGCATCAAACATACGAAGCAATCCTGAGTCGCATGCTGGACCGCGTGCCTGGCGACGTGGACAAGCGGGAGGGCAGCATCATTTATGATGCGCTAGCTCCAGCCGCCGCTGAGATGGCCCAGATGTACGTCGAGATGGATATCGACAAAAACTTGTCGTTCGCTGACACGTCCAGCGGTGAGTATTTGGAGCGAAGAACTGCAGAGTTCGGAGTAACCCGCCACGCGGCGACTAAGGCGCGGCGTTTGGGAATGTTCAGTGGGCAGGGCGGAGCTCCTGTCGATGTACCGATCGGTAGCAGATTCGCGATCGGCGAGCTGACCTATGTCGCGACCAGCAAGATTACGACAGGCTCGTTCGTTTTAGAGTGCGAGAGAGCGGGCATGGTAGGGAACCAACAGTTCGGCGCGCTACTCCCGATCGATTATCTCGACGGATTGGTCACAGCTGAGTTGGCCGACGTGCTGGTTCCGGGCGAGGACGCAGAGAGCGACGAGGACTTGCGGAAGCGGTACCTGGCGACAATCACTCAACAATCGTTTGGCGGAAACGCGGCCGACTACAAAGAAAAGATCGAATCAGTACCGGGGGTCGGTGGCGTTAAAGTGTATCCCGTATGGCAAGGTGGTGGAACGGTCAAGTGCACGATCATCGCAAGCGACTACAGTGTCCCATCTGCGACGCTGATCGACGAGGTGCAGACGCTGATCGATCCTGAAGTGAATCAAGGGGAAGGGCTTGGCTTAGCGCCGATCGGACATGTGGTTACGATCACTGGAGCATCGGCCGTCACGATAAACGTAGCCACAACACTAACGCTAGCCACAGGAACGACTCCGGGCATGGTGCAGGCGGACGTTGAGGCAGAGGTAGCGGCTTACCTGCTCTCATTACGAACGTCATGGAAAGATCAGCAATCACTCGTCGTTCGTATCAGCCAGATCGAAGCGAGGATTCTGAACGTGAGTGGTGTGGTAGACGTGACTGGAACAACGCTGAACGGCACGGCCGCCAATATCACGTTAAACAGTGATGAGATCCCAACACTCGGGACGGTGACGATCAATGTCTAAGCTCATGAACTACCTGCCGCCGTTTTACAGCGAGATCAAAGACTTCACCGAGCTGATGAGCACCGAAGAAGTGGAGGTCAACGCACTTCGCGCCGCTATCGATCGCCTGCTTGATGACCAGTTCGTCATGACGGCCAGCGAGCGCTCCATAAAGCGGCGAGAACAGATGCTCGGCATCCAGGCTGATCCGGCTACTGAATCGCTGGAATTTCGAAGACTGCGGCTCATCAACCGCTACTCAACTAAGCCGCCATTCACAATTCGATTTCTGCAAGAGCGACTGAACAGTCTCGTTGGACCCGGCCGAGCGACAGTCGACGTTGACCCGCGAAACTTCGTTCTCTCGATCGCGGCCGACATTGACAACGCTTCGATATTCAAAGAAGTTGAGCATACCGTCCGCACGACCATTCCTGCGAATCTGGTCTATCAGCAAAAAACCGCTTTGACAGGCCGAATCGGGATTTCAGAGCACATCACTACCCGCTCGATTCATCGCCAAATGCGACTCGGCACTACGTGGCGACTTGGAGTAGTTCCGATTTCGGAAGCGGGACCGGAGGTGATCATTAAGTGATCGAATCAGCATTTTTGCATGATGTAGCGTCATACACAGATTCACGTATCGCCAAAGTTGTGTTGAATGAGACGCACGAGATCACTTCGTTTGAAAGCCGCGCAATCACTGGTAGTGAACTTATATTGCGGTTTATGGTGCCATCCTCGGCAGTCTCGACGATCACCAAGATCGAGCTGAAGGATGCTGCGAACAACACCGTAAGTTCCAATGTTGTTTACGTACCGATTGCGACGGACACTGTGATCTCTCACACGATCAAAATCTTGGAGGTGTAGCATGCCATACGTACCAAAGACAGACTGGCGGTATGATGAAACTGTCGCGGAAAACGATTTGAACAGAATCGAAGGCGGTATCCAAGAGTCTCTACAGAAAGTAGACGCGATCACACCCGCGCAAATCGGCGCAGAAACGCCAGCAGGAGCGCAGGCCAAGGTGGACGCTCATAAAAACACCACAACAGGCGCACACGCGGCCAGCGCGATCAGCATCGAGGACACGGCCAGCCAGTTCACGGCCAGTAACGTCGAAGAGGCGCTGGCTGAGCTTTTTACCTCTGTCGATAATGGGAAAGCGCAAATCAAGACCGCCATTATCGCCAAGGGGGGCACGGTTGCAGGGACTGCTCCCCACAGCTTTCAGGAGCTGACTAACGGAATTGCTGGAATTGCCACAGGAAAACGATTCGCAAGCGGCTCCGCCGTTGCGGGCAGCTCGACTGGAAATCCTGTTACTGTCACTGGGCTTGCCTTCAGCCCGAAAATTATCATTCTTGTCAATCCTGATTCGGATCTTCTGAAGTGGATTATTAGGAATGAATACGACGCGAGTTCGGCGATCTGGCAAACGAGGATCCAGCAGACTACAACTAGTGGACAAACAACGGGGAGCCAAGGCGTTACGGTCGCCCCGACTGCGGGAGGTTTCACGGGTTTGACCTGGTTCGGTATTAACGCTACAACTCGGTGGTATGCAGTAGAATAGGAGGTTTGCTATGAAATTCATTGGACGGAAAATCTATTACGAGATCACGACGGGTAACGTAATCCTTGATACTGGCGAAAGGGCTGGTGATGTGGTCGAAACAACAGTAGGACAAGACTTTGCGGCTTATATGGCACTTGCTGAACGCGTACCGGAGAGTGTCGGCGTTATCCAATTCGCATTCGGTGAACACGCGGAGAACTTCTCCCGCTATCCGTACCGCATCGATCCGGCAACCGAGGCGATTCTATGGGGCGTTGACAGCACGGGGGTGGACCTCGACCAACTGAAAGTGGCAAAGATTGCTCAACTCGAAGACTTCTACAAACAATCGATCGAATCAGGTTTCACCTCGACCGCTCTCGGAGATGAGCACATATATCCGTCCAACGACCAAGCCCAAAGAGACCTGCAAATCGTCATCAAGCGCTTGGAGATCGCTGAAAGCGATGCTCGGGCCGCAGACATTGACCTGACCGATCCGGACAACTTGCCGACCTTCGCGTACCTCACGCTTGATAGCGGACCGTTACCACACACGCTCGCCCAACTGAACAGAGTGTTTGCCGACGGAGTGGATGCAGCGGTACCAGCTTTAGACCGCTTCCGGACTCTTCGTGAAGCGGTACTGGCGTGTGAAACGATTGATGAAGTACAACAGATTGATTGGAACGAAACACTCATTACAACCACAACTACATCTTGGTCAGTCATAAGAACAAACACGGAGGGCGCTTAGGGGCGGTCTCTTTTTGTTTTACCAAAAATGACAAGTGAGGATGATATTTGTGGAAACAGCGGTAAAAGCAATTATTGCGACGGGCGGCAGTCTTGCCGGGTATCTTTGGGGCGGATGGAGCTACCTGCTCAGCATCCTAGTGGTGTTTGCGGTGATCGATTTTGCAACAGGCTGGGTCGCAGCAGGAATGGAAGGCAAACTCAAGAGCAAGATCAGCTATGTTGGGGCCGCGAAAAAGGCGCTCATCTTTGCGATCATTGCGATGTGCCATATGGTGGACACAGCTCTCGGCAACGGGCATCTGGTGCGAGACGCGGCAATTTTCTTCTACTTGGCAAATGAAGCACTGTCGATCATCGAGAATGCAGGTCGCATTGGCCTCCCGCTACCGACCATGCTGAAAAATGCAGTTGAGGTTTTGCGAGAGAAAGGCGGTGCGAAGTAATGTCCAAATTAGTAGTCCTCGATGCTGGTCACGGAGGAAAAGACCCAGGCGCTGTGTCCGGCGATCTGCGGGAGAAAGATTTCACTCTCAAATTCACGCAGATGGTCGGCGTGCACCTGCTGCGCTCCGGCCTGCGCGTTGAGTACACGCGGACTTCGGATGAGTTTATCGACCTGTCTCCGCGCGCGGCATTCGCCAACAAGCTTGGCGCCGACTTCTATGTCTCCTATCACCTGAACAGCAACCTAGGCGAGCCAGGGACAGGGTTTGAGTCATATGTTCAGATCGGATGCACAGGAGGAGAGACAGATCGAAAGCGGAAGATCATCCATCACCACATGGCAAAGGTGGCCCTGAAATATGGGCTTGCCGATCGGAGATGGAAGTCTAAAGACTTGGCGGTGACGCGGGAAACAACGATGGATGCGGCGCTGTTCGAGCTGCTGTTCATCAACAATCCGACCGACGCGCTGCTGCTCAAAAATGAGGCGTTCATCGTGGAGATGAGCGAGGCATCTGCCCGCGGGATCTGCGAGGCGCTGGGCGTACCGTACAAGCCAGCAACACCAGTCTCCTCCGCACCGAAACTCGACCCTGTGGCTGCGAAGCTCGCCATCGCACTCTACGGCTCGATCACGCAAACATCCGTCGAGGAGATCACCGTTGCCTGCAACTACGCGGCAAACGCGATCCGGCGGGCGGTAGGGCTCGAGATCACAACCGATCTGGGCAAGCCGACCAAAGCGGCAGCGGACATCATCATTCGGGCTTCTGGCACGATGTGGGAGGGGGCACGTTCGGAGGAGTTGCGGGATTGCTTCCATCATGCGGCCGAGGCGTTGCGCAATGTAAAATAGTCGTGTAAAATAACACTATCCTTTTGTCATCCATTGCGGATGCGCAAATAAAAAAGACCAGCGAGGGTGCGCGCCCTTGGCTGGTCTTTTTTTGCGTTCTAAGGAATGATCATGCGCTCGTAATATTGAAATAGCCGCATGGAGGTGAAATGGATGAAGACACATGAGCTCGCGGAAATTCTGGATCACTTCGCACGAATATTACGCAAGATGCCAGATATGCCCGTTGTAACTGCTTTAAGGAATCTAGAGCTGTTGGTCGATTCAGATAAAGTAGCGCAAGATGCTTTTGAAGTAGACTCTCCTGCGTGACGCTTACCTGTGGTGAGCGTCTTTATTCACCTCATGAAACCGTATTTCGAAAGGTATAGATAATATGTAATCTGGATTGGATTAATTTTAAATGTAGCCAATCGTGATTTTCGGTCCATTTTGCACAATGAAATAACCATCAAAAAAGTGGATTAATTAGGACAGAACAATACCAATTGATACAAAACAATACCAAATGGTATAAAAATTTAACATTTGTAGTATTATTTTCATAGCTATTATAGTAGAATGGAGTTACAAAGTCTGATCCAATGTTAGCGTCACTCCATATTCATCCTTCGTATTGGAAATAAATATGATGGAGAGAACTGGTATGTGAGGAGTTGGTGATGATGGCAAAAATCTTCTATATCAAAGATTGGAAGGGAAGACTCATGCCTAAAATTAATATTTCTGATCTTGCGCTATTTTTCCGCACTAAATAAGAGATGACTCACAAGAAGCTCCAAAAGCTTTGCTACTATGCGTATTCCTGGTACCTTACACTCTACAAGGATAAGCTCATTAACAATCGTTTTGAGGCTTGGATTCATGGTCCAGTAGATCCAGGGCTTTATCAGGAATATAAATCATTTGGATGGCGACCGATTCCTGTTGTAGGGTCCGCTCCTAAATTTGAAGATGATGTAGTCTCGTTCTTGGAGGACATTTGGGAGTCTTATGGGGACTTCACGGGTGACGAGTTGGAATACCTTTCGCATCAAGAAACCCCTTGGCTTGCGGCACGTGCGGGTCTTCCTGCAACTGCAGCTTGTAATACCAGGCTTCGAGATGAAGTAATTCGGGAATATTACCAACGAGTTTACGAAGAAGGTCAGAATGACTAAGAAGAAACTTCCCAATCGTGATGCAATCGCCAAAAGGATCGTTGGAAAAGAGCAGAATAAGTTCAACAAGGCTTCCAACAGGGAAGTAATCCAGAAATTCCATGAGGATAGAATTTTGTTTTCCTTTTGGCATCTGGATTACAGGTCTGAGGAAGCCTTTAATTTAGGAAGTCCCAAAGTTGACGTCCCTTGGTTTCTGCTATTTATCGATCATTTGAAGGAAATTTCAAAATTGACAAGGAAACAGCTCGAAACGACTGGACGGCATTACAAATTCCATCCTATACCTGTCGAAGAGAAGGGTTATAAGTTTAATGTGCCTGTTGATATCTTGGATGAAGCGCATGAATCAGCGTTTCAATTTGGTTTGGGAAAATCAAAGGGTAGAGTTTATGGGTTTATGGTCGATAACGAGTTTTATCTGGTTTGGATTGATCGAGAGCACAACCTATATCCAGATGATAATTACGGAGGATACAAAGCATATCCTCCGGTAATGTCGTACACCGATCTCGTCGAAGAAGAGAACCGAGCATTAAAAGCAAAAAACGATACTCTATTGCAAGAAAATAAAGAACTATTTCAGATGTTAGAGGATGCCCTAGATGGGCAAAGCAATCCTAGTGCATAAAGAAAAAGAGGTTCTCCGAGAACCTCTTTTTCTTTAATCCACCCCCACGATCCCTGCCAACTCCACACCTACAACTTTCCCAGCCAGATCATGACCTTTCAGCACATCAACTCGTACCCATTTCGGAACCATACTCACCTCTTCGATACGACCGGACTTCCACACCCGCAGCGTCACAAGTGAACCCGCCTCCATTGCATCGGAAATGGTCCGCTGTATCTCCTCATGAGCGTGCTCGTCCAAAACTGGCCTCTCGACGAAGTTCTCTTTCCTGATCTCCATCTCGATCATGACTCGCCTGTGTTCCGGGAGGATCATGCGGTTGCCTTCCCATAGCTTGTTGCCTCGTTGCATATATGGCGTCTCCTTTGATTGCGAATGTATGTTCTTATTCTATGACAACTGAGGAATGTTTATCAAACCGCTTAGGAGGCTTTCTGCGCGGTTTTTCGCGTTGGCGGTGAAATTCTCTATGCGTGGATAGAAATACGCAGGAGACAGGCGAGAGAGCAGGTTTCAGGAGCTGATGCAGGCGTAAAGTCTTGCAGGAATGCACTGCGCATCTCCCGAATCTTCTTACTACTACTAGGAGGTGTTGATGATGATTCGCTCGCAAATCTTACCGCCGACTCCGATGATCGCTGATTTTCCTCGTGAACTGCTTCCTCAGGGCCCACTAGGGAAACCGATCGAACCAGATCCTATTGGCTCGCATCCTTCAATGGAGCCGGGGCCAACACCACCTGGCTTTGCCTCTGATCCGTGTCCGCTGGGAAAATACCTAGCTTCAGAGTGGGGGCCAAACCCGCCGGGTTACAATGTCCCTCCTGATCCCTTCCGTTTCGGAGCTGGTGAGCTGAAGCATCCGGGCCGGAACAGCGTGGCACCACCGGGGCCAGACTTTCGCTTCATGGATGCACCGCCAATTCCGTATAACAACGTCCCTCCGCAACCGACGCATGTTGGTGAGGTGAAGCCGGGTACGCCGGACGGCATGGAGTTCAGTGATGTTCCTCCCGACCCGTGGAGCAGATACAGTCAGTCTGGGCCCGGTCCTTTGGAGTGTGGCGAGGTCAAACCGCCCGACCCGAACAAGGTTGGCGAGTTTGTCGGACCCGGACCTTCCTCCATCAAGTTCGGCGAAATTATCCCGATCGGGCCGAACAACTTCCGTTTCGATCCGTATCAAGTAGACCTACTTTTTGGTAATCAGAACCCAACCGACCCCTTCATCTCGTATGACCCGCCCGGTCGGCTGTCCTGTGGCGAGTTCAAACCACCGTTTCCGAATAGCGATCATAGCACCAATTCTCTTGCCTGCGACCCGAACCCGATTGATCCGTTTATCGAAACGGAACAGAATCCACCGTGGCCGTTTGCGAATAAGCTACCACTCAACCCACCTCTCCATTAAAAAGACCCCGTTTCGGGGTCTTTTTGTTCGAACTGCTTGTCCTAACCAATTTCCTAACAGAGTCATTATGAACGGTTATGAACAGATGGGAAAATAGCTCACCAGCACAAGGATAAACCGAGCTAATTCGGTACTATTCATGATTCGTTAGGAACACTTAGGAACGGATGAATAGTTTTGGCATAACAACACTCTCTGGGATTCACACGACGGATTCCACACCCTTTTGCAGCCCTTCCAAAAAGTTTTGGAAGGGTTTTTTGTTGCTTGTTTATGCATATGTATGTATAATAATTCATATTGTGAGACCAAGATTCAAGACGAGGTGAGCGTGGATGAACGTTGCCGTAATCGGGGCGACCGGATATACAGGATTGGAAGTGGTGCGGCTGTTGATGCAGCACCCGGAGTTGAACGTGACAGCGATCACGTCCGACTCGCAGGCAGGTGCGATGTTGACCGAAGTATACCCGCACTTGCAAGGGTTGGTACACGAACCATTGCAACGGGCAGAGGCGATGGAGCTGGCTCTCAAGGCCGACTTGGCGTTTGTTGCACTGCCGTCCGGGCTGTCCACCGGTCTGGTGCCGGAATTGCTGGGCGCAGGTTTGAAAGTGATCGACCTCGCGGGCGATCACAGGCTGTCCCAATCAGACTACGAGCAGTGGTATCAGAAAACGCCGCCGAGCGCTGAGGTGCTCGCACAGGCCGTATACGGTCTGCCAGAATATTATGCAGACCAGATTGCGACAGCTCGCCTGATCGCCAATCCCGGCTGCTATCCGACCGCAACCCTGTTGTCGCTGCTTCCTTTGGTCCAACAGGGCTTGATCGATCCGGACACGCTGATCGTCGATGCCAAATCGGGCGTTTCCGGTGCGGGCAAAGCGGTATCGCCAAGTTCGCATTTTGTTGAAGTCAATGAAAATTTTAAAGCATATAAAGTCGGCGTGCATCAGCACATCCCGGAGATCGAAGGGGTGCTTTCCCAGCATTGCGGGGAAAAAGTCACCCTTTCCTTCACGACCCATCTCGTGCCGATGACGCGCGGCATTTTAACCACTTCCTATGCCAAGCTGACCAGCGACGTTTCGACAGAAGAGTTGCTTGCGCTGTACCAAGAAACGTATCGCGACCAGCCGTTCGTCCGCATACGTGAAAAAGGGAACATGCCAGCGACCAAAGATGTCAGCACCAGCAACTTTTGCGACATCGGCCTGCGGGTCGATCCGCGCACCAAGCGAGTGACGGTGATCGGGGTCATCGACAATTTGATCAAAGGCGCAGCAGGTCAGGCGATCCAAAATGCCAACCTGCTCTGCGGCCTGCCGCAAACGACGGGGTTGCGCACCGCACCCGTCTACTTCTAGCAACCACAAGGGGGATTCAATGGTGAACATGATGGTAACAAACGCTGCCTTTACGTTACTGGCGGAAGGGACGGTCACAACCCCGCGCGGTTTTCAAGCGGCGGGTCTGCATGCTGGGATCAAGCGCAAGAAAAAGGATGTCGGTCTGCTGGTCAGCGCTGTGCCTGCCGCAGCAGCGGGAGTCTTTACGCTAAATGCAGTGCGCGCAGCTTGCGTCACACAAAATGAACAGCAACTGCAAGCGCTGCCCTATCTGCAAGCGATCATCGTCAACTCGGGCAACGCCAACGCCTGTACAGGCGCGAAAGGCGATGCGGACGCTAAGGAGATGCAACAGCACACCGCCGCAAAACTCGGACTGCCAGCACATGCGGTCGCGATCGCTTCGACCGGGGTGATCGGGGTACAGATGCCGATGGAGGCGTTAAAAGCTGGCATCGAGCAAGCGGCGGCTGGGCTCTCGGAGCTTGGTGGCGACGAGTTTGCTGAAGCGATGTTGACGACCGACACCTTTACGAAACAGGTCGCCGTGCAACTGACCATCGACGGGCAGACGGTCACGATCGGCGGTGCGGCCAAAGGGTCGGGGATGATCCATCCGAACATGGCGACGATGCTCGCCTTTGTCACCACCGATGCGAAAGTGGAACCGTCCGCTTTGCAGTCCCTGCTGAGCCGCACGACCGACCAGACGTACAATCGAATCACCGTCGATGGTGACACTTCGACGAACGACATGGTGCTGGTCATGGCGAATGGACTCGCGCAAAATCAGAGCTTAGACGAGACGCACCCAGACTGGTTCGCCTTTGTGGAGGCGTTCCGCTATGTATCGGAAAAACTGGCCAAAGACATCGCCCGCGACGGCGAAGGGGCGACCAAATTGGTTCAAGTCGCAGTAAACGGAGCGGTCAGCGAACTGGTCGCCACCCAGATCGCAAAAAAGGTGGTCGGTTCCTCGTTGGTCAAAACGGCAGTCTTCGGCGCCGATGCGAACTGGGGCCGGATCTTGGCGGCCATCGGTTACGCAGGCGTACCGTTCGACCCGGCGCGCGTTGACATTTGGCTCGGAGAAGTGCAGGTCGCGGCGCAGGGCATGGGGCTGAACTTCGACGAAGCGGCCGCCAAAGCGCATCTGCTGGGCGACACGGTGCAAATCACGATCGATCTGAACATGGGGGATGCCGCTTCGACCGCATACGGCTGCGATCTGACCTATGACTATGTGCGTATCAACGCCAGCTATCGGACGTAAGGGGGGAGTGTGGACATGGTAACAGAAACACTTTCTCCGGCCGAAAAAGCACACGTCTTACTTGAGGCATTGCCCTACATTCAAAAGTTCGCCGGAAAAATCGTCGTGATCAAATACGGCGGTTCCTCGATCGAGCCGGACAGCGGGGCGATCGATCCAGTGATTCTCGACATCATCTGGCTGAAGCAGGTCGGCCTGTTCCCGGTCGTCGTTCATGGTGGGGGCAAAGCGATCACTCGACTGCTCGAACGGCTCGGCCATCAGGCGCAGTTTGTCGATGGGCTGCGGGTGACCGATGAGACGACCCTAGAGGCGGTGGAGATGGTCTTGGGCGGTCTTGTCAACCAGCAGCTCGTCGCGGCGTTCAACGCGGGCGGCTGCAAAGCGGCTGGCTTGACCGGAGTGGACGGCGGTCTGCTCAGCGCGCGTCAAAAAACGCATCCGCTGGGCGATCTCGGCCGCGTCGGTGAGGTGCAGGCGGTCAACACCGACCTGATCCACGCGCTGTTGCAAAATGGCTTCCTGCCTGTCATCGCTCCGCTGGGCAGCGATGAGCACGGAGCGCGCTACAACATCAACGCAGACAGCGCAGCCGGGGCGATCGCAGCGGCGCTCGGTGCTGAAAAGCTGATTTTGCTGACCGACGTGCCTGGCATTTTGAAAGAGGGTCAGGTGATCAACCAAGTGTCGTCGGACGATGTGCATTCGCTGATCGAGGACGGCACGATCGCAGGGGGCATGGTGCCGAAAGTCGAAGCGTGCCTGGCTGGGTTAGCAGGCGGTGCAAAGCAGGTTCATATCTTAAACGGGAAAGATCCGCATGCTCTCCTGCTCGAAATTTTTACCGAGCGGGGTGTTGGCACGCTGGTCTATGAAGCGAAGTAAACAGACAGGGGGAGCGACGAGATGACCAGCTTGATGAACACCTATTCCAGACTGCCGGTCGCGTTTGTCAAAGGGGAAGGATGCAGACTGTGGGATGAGCAGGGGTGCGAGTATATCGATTTTACGAGCGGGATTGCTGTGACCAACCTTGGACACGCGCATCCGAAAGTGACGGCCGCCTTGCATGAGCAGGCGGGAATGTTGCTGCACACGTCCAACCTGTACCAAATCCCTTTGCAAGAACAGGTTGCGGCGAAGCTGGCTGAGCTGTCCGGGCTCCCCAAAGCATTTTTTTGCAACTCAGGGGCGGAAGCGAACGAAGCGGCGATCAAGTTGGCCCGCAAGTACAGCCAACTGCGATTCGGCCCGCACAAGCATGAGATCTTAACGTTGCACGACAGCTTTCACGGGCGCACGCTGGCGACGGTGACGGCGACCTGCAAGCCGAAGTTCCAAGAAGGGTTTGCTCCGCTGATGCCGGGCTTTGCCTACGTGCAGAAAGACCTTGCCGCCATCGAGCAGGCGATCGGAGAAGCGACGTGTGCCGTGCTGGTCGAACCGGTGCAGGGCGAAGGCGGCGTATTGCCGCTAGGGGCTGAGTTTTTGCAAGGGCTGCGCGAACTGTGTGATGCAAAAGGAATTCTGTTGATCTTTGACGAGGTGCAGACGGGGATCGGACGGACCGGCAAGATGTTCGGCTTCCAAACCTACGGGGTGCTGCCCGACATCGTGACGCTGGCCAAAGGGCTTGGCAATGGCGTCCCGGTCGGCGCGATGCTGGCTAAAGAAGAGGTAGCGGCCGCGTTTACACCAGGCTCGCACGGATCGACATTTGGCGGCAATCCGCTGGCGATGGCAGCGGCACAGGCGGTGCTGGAGGCGATCGAAGAGGAGGATCTGCTGTCCAATGCGGTGCAGATGGGCGAGGAACTAAATGGGCGGTTGCAGCGATTGGCCGATGACTACTCGTTCCTGCTCGAAGCGCGCGGACAGGGCTTGTTGCAAGGGCTCGTTTTGGATCGTCCTGTGGCGCCGCTGGTCAGCAAATGCCTCGAATATGGTTTGCTGGTGCTGTCAGCAGGTGAGCATACGTTGCGCTTGTTGCCGCCGCTGAATGTCACGTCGGCCGATCTCCACTTAGCGATCAAAATGTTAGAAAAAGCAGTAGCGGAAGAAGCAACGAGCGCCTGATGGCGCTCGTTTTTGTTAGGCCTGTACGACCCCGCGCCACGGGTCAACATCCGGAATGCTCGCGACGAGAGATGCTTTCGGACTCCACGGGTCCACTTCACTCGCCAATTGTGCAGTGCTTGCTTGCACGCTGAACGCCGCAACGGCAGCGATCGCAACAGACAACCAGAATTTTTTCATAAAAACGCCCCCGGTGAAATAGTTATTAAAATAGTTACATACAAACTTTATATCAAGAGTGAGACTGTTTTTCAATACTAAATGCAAAAGACTAGTAATCAATTCGGAAGAAATTTTTCAAATACTGCATAGATTCCATTCGAAACACATATGGATAAAAGGTAGGCACATACGGGTACTTTGTGGGAAGGGAGATGGCGTATGGTACGCGTTAGCAACCTGCTTCTCATGTTTGCCGCCTTGATTTTGATCAATATCATCTTGAGCGAGTATGGCGTTTCTTGGTGGGTGAGGCTGTTGCTGGGCACGCTGATCTTCGCACTGCTCAGCCCCTTTATCCGCATCCGCGAACGGAAGCAGCAGTCTTCGTGAGCCGTGAGCGGGCCAACCGTCGATTCGGCAGAGTTGACGGTTTATTTGTTATGGAAAATACATAATTCCCACCGATACCCGTCTTGTTTTCGCGCAGTCCTTACTTTATGTTAAGAAGGGAGAGTTTCTGTTTCGTAGAAAGAGGGATTCGGTCGATGAGCAATAAGTGGCTAAAAGTATTAGCATACGTTGCGACCATCGTCATGTTCATGGTGATGATCGCAGGATCTTTGGTTACCAAAACCGAGTCGGGCATGGGTTGTGGCAATTCGTGGCCGCTCTGCAACGGTAAATGGGTTCCGGAGTACACGATCTCTTCGATGATCGAGTATATGCACCGCATGATCACAGGTGTTGCTGGGATCGTCGTGCTGTTGTTCTCGGTGTTTGCTTGGTGGAAGAACAGAGGCAACAAAGAGGTGCGCAACCTCGCGCTGTTCGGAATGTTTTTCATCATGGTTGAATCGGCGCTCGGCGCTGCTGCTGTCATCAAGCCGCAGTCCTCGCCCGTGCTGGCCCTGCATTTCGGCTTTTCGCTGCTGGCGTTTACCGGAGTGCTCTTGCTGACGATCTACATTTTGATGCAAAATCGTGCACAGGCTTTGATCAAGACGGCTGTCTCCAACGCCTATCGGTATTACGCGTGGTTTGTCGCGCTGTTTGCGTACGGCGTGGTCTATCTGGGCGCATACGTCCGCCATACTGGGGCGAGCGTGGCCTGCCCGAGTTGGCCGCTGTGTCAAGAGGGCGTCCTGATTCCAGAACTGGAAGGCTTGGTGGCCGTGCAGTTTGTCCACCGCTTGGGGGCGTTGGCCTTGTTCGTGCTGATCTCCGTGCTCTTTGTTTGGACGTTCAAACGCTATCGGCAGACGCGCCGCGATCTGTATGTGGCGAGTATCATCGTTTGGGTGCTGATCGTAGCACAAGTGATCTCCGGCGGTTTTGTGGTGCTCAAGCAACTGCATCTGTATGCGACGCTGACGCACTCGGCGATCATCACCTGCCTATTCGGAACGCTGTGTTATCTGTGTGTACAGACATTGAAAAAGCCGCGAGCGGGACGATAACAGGACCGTTAAAGCGTGTAAAGGAGGCTGTCTTGAGACGGCTTCTTTTTTTATGAAGGGAAGTTAGGGCTTGTTGTTGAACTTGATGGATATGGAAGAAGGAGGGAGCACTTTGCTGGATAACCTGCAAGGGAATGGCCTGATTGTGACCGAACCAAATGGCAACAGACGGCGACCGACCCCCAGCGAAATGGTCAACATGCTGGCCGAGACGATCGGTGAGACCGCGATGAAATCGGAACGAGTTTGGGCAAAACACAGCCAGCTTGAAAATGTGGCGATCTATGTGGACTATGATAATGTCTATTGGACCCTGAAGAACAGCTATCTCCATGATCCGGACGACAAGAATCTGGATAAGAACCTGTTTACACAGCTTTGGAACACGTATGACCGCGACAATGTGCGCGTGTTCAAGGCGTTTGGTGATTTTGAGCAGATCGCTTGTGATATGACATCGCTGCAGAAAAAGCGCATCCAGCTTCGTCACGTCTATGCGAACGGCAAGAAGGATGAGCATCGCAAAAACGCCTCAGACATCGAACTGTGCCTCGATGCGATCGAAACGACCTATACCGACCCGAACATCTCTTGTTACGTGTTTGTCACGGCGGACAGTGACATGATTCCGATCATGAGCCGCCTGATGTACAAAGGGAAACATGTCGAACTGTATTACGTGCCAAGTGCTGCCTCCAAGCAATTCGATATCACTTCCTACGCACATCGCGCCGTCGATCTGTTGGAGTTTTTAAACATTCAGGTCAAAGAGTACAAGATCGAAGACTACGTGACCGGAGCGCTTGAGTTTATCGAAAACTGGGAGCGCAAATTCCAAGAGAATCCGGAAGTGTTCCTTGGTCGTTCCTGGCTGTTCATGAAGCTGCGCGAAGTGCTGGCGATCCCGGAGAGCGCGTGTAGCCAACTGTTGGAGTTCCTGGAAACCAAAGAGTACATCTTGCTGGATAACAAGAAATACTACGATAAAATCAAAGACGAACACACGATGAAAAAGAGTTACCGTCTCGCGAAAAAAGGAATTCAGTGTCTGCAAGATTACGAAAAAGAAACGGCTTCCTCCAAAGAATAACTACAATCTAGGGAAATGGGAGACTTTTTGTCGAAATACGTTTGACAGATTTCTAGCTCGATTGTAATATATAGACATAGCATATGAGTTATCCGTGTACTAATTAATTCGCTATTTGTCTATACACTATCTATGATTCGCTATGTATCCAAGACAGGAGCCAGATGGCTCCTGTCTTTTTTTGTCGCAATTTGTCTATATTCGTCTAATCTTTCAAACCTTCCCATATCATAGAATATGGTAAAATAAACAAAACTAGAAAACTGGCAATCCGCGTTGGGAGAGTCGCGTTAGGAGAGGTGAAGATGAAACGATTTTGGGTGAGTCTGATCGCGATTGTATCGTTGCTGTTTCCGGGAAGTCTGTTCACCGAACAGGCCACAGCGGTGGGCATGGCGCTGAGCAAGGTGAGCGCGCCAGCCGTGATGTTGGACGGGTATCCTCTGTTGACCGATCCGGAACCGATCAACTACGACGGACATGTGATGGTGCCGTTTCGCCCGATCGCAGAAGCGCTCGGCATCGAGGTGTTCTGGGAGCATGAGACTTCGACGGTGGTTGCGAACAATCATGGACAGGTCCTGCGCATTCAGATGGGCAACACGGTCGCACAGGTCGGTGATCGCGTGGTGCAATTGGAGGTGGCGCCGTTTATCTCCAACGGTCGCAGCTTGATCCCGCTGCGCTTTTTCAGTGAGTCGATCGGAGCGAAAGTCGATTGGAAAAATAACACGGTGATCATCGAATCGCAACAGCGCGATTTACATACGATGGTGTTTTACGGGTTGGGCTCGTATGCAAAAAAGGGCTATCTGCCTTATTTTGACGAGGCGTCCTTTACGTGGAGCCGTCTTGACAAGAACGGAGTGCTGACGACGGGGGAGAGCGAATACCGCTGGCCCGAGTCAGGGGCGGAAGAGCTGTTGCAAGAGGTGAAGTCGTCAGGTGTGGACACGTCGCTGATGGTCTTTTCGGTCGATGAGCACGGTGAACTGACCAAACTGCTGAACGATGTCGCCTTGCAACAGAAGTTTGCACAGGATTTGGCCGCCATGTTGGTCAACAAGGGAATCGGCGGCGCGTACCTCGATTTTGAGGCACTGGCTCCGCGGGGGGCTTCGAACATTGCAGACGTGCGGGCGAAGTATGCGGCGTTTGTGCAGCGGGTGGCTGACGTACTGCACAAAAAGGGCAAGAAGCTGACGGTGGTGATGGCACCCTTGGAGCACGGGTGGTACCGCGGTTATGACTACAAGGAGCTGGCCAAGTCGGCCGACGCGCTGTTCATCATGGCGTACTCCTATGTAGACGACAGACTGCCACAGCCGCTTAACAAGATCGACGACGACATTCGCGCCGCTGTAGCTGCGGTCGGGCCGGAGAAGTTGATCTTGGGCATCAATGCGTACAGCGAGACACCTCGCGGGGTGCAGGAGAAGATTGGACTTGCGAAACGCTACAATCTGCAAGGTGTCGGCTTTTGGATCTTGCGCGTGTTCGATGATCCGTTCATGGATGCGATCGATGAAAAGTTGTTGCTCCGACCCGAGCGGAACAGATAAACGAAAACAGGCAGACCTGCAACGGAGCGGGTCTGCCTGTTTTGCTGATCGGCTTTTATGCGATTTCATGGCCCAACGCTTCGATGATCGAGACGGTAGCTCGGTGCGCAAAGTAATAGAGCGTTTTCGAAACGATTCCGACCACGATAAATTCGTTCTCCTCATGGTCGATCATCTGCCAACGCGTAAAGTTGCGCTGGTTGTATGAATAGCGGCACTGTATGGTGTAATCTTGCTCATTCGATGTTAAAAGCCGCGCTTGCAACCGAATCTGATCAAGGTCAAATGAAATGCTTTCGAGGCGGAAACGATGATCGACATGGTTGACAGGAAGGATCTTTGATTCGACCGTATTGAGCGTATCACGTAGGGTTTTCATGTCAGATGCACCACCTCTTTCACTAAGTTAATCTAAAGTACATCCTATTGTAGCAGAATTTGTCGAATGAGGGTATGGGTATGTCGATAAGTTTTTGCGAACATCCTAGTGAGGCATTGATCGAATGGAAGAAGGTGGTGTGTTTGTCATGTCGGAAGGACCGATTCAACAAAGTTTGCAAGCGGTGACGATGCCGACCAAGCAGATTATGACCGTTGCTGAGACATTTGTCAAACAGCTCGAAGCGTGGGGCGTACGACAGGTCTATGGCGTGGCGGGCGATACCTTTTTAGACTTCTTGGATGCGTTGAAACGTTCGTCGCTGCAATTCGTGGCGGTGAAGCATGAATCGACAGCCGCTTTTATGGCATCGGCAGAAGCGAAATTGACAGGCCAGCTCGGCGTCTGTGTGGCGACGTCGGGGCCTGGGATGGCCAATCTGCTCAACGGGCTTGGCGACGCGTATCAAGACGGGGTGGCGGTGCTGGCGATCACTGGGCAGGTGCCGACGAAGTTGATCGGCACCGATACGAAGCAGTATTTGGATCAGCAAGTGTTGATCGAGCCGCTGGC
The DNA here is from genome assembly GCF_002243515.1 of Tumebacillus algifaecis. Taxonomy (NCBI): domain Bacteria; kingdom Bacillati; phylum Bacillota; class Bacilli; order Caryophanales; family Alicyclobacillaceae; genus Tumebacillus; species Tumebacillus algifaecis. The sequence goes on along the minus strand of NZ_CP022657.1, from coordinate 4,245,113 downwards.
CGCCTATTCTGCGCTGTTGACCGCTCCCGAGGCGACTGTGGAGCTGGTGACCAAAGCGATCCACACCGCACTGGAGCGGGGCGCGGTGACGCACCTGTCCGTGCCGAAAGATCTGTGGAGCAGACAGCAGATGAAAGCGATTCGTAAACGTCCGCATTTGGTCAGTGGCATACTGGAGTTTGATCCACAGGATGTGGAGCGAGCCATATCGATCATGAAAAGCGCCCAGCAGCCGGTGGTGGTCGCAGGTCTGGGTGCGCGGGAAGCGGCTGCAGATGTAAAACGGCTTTGCGAGGCGTGGGGAGCCGGGCTGATCTTGTCGCTCGGGGCGAAAGGGATGGTCGCGGAAAGCTTCCCACAACTGCTCGGCGGCATCGGCAAAGGCGGCAGTCCGCAAGCGTCACAGCTTTTGAAAAAAGCGGACGTGATACTGCTCGCCGGAGATACGTGGTGGCCGGAGGGCTATGTGCCGGAACAGGCGCGAGTGATTCAGATCGACAAGGTGATAGCAAACATCGGCACGCGGTTTACAGTCGAGCTCGGGCTGGTCGGAGCGACGGGACAGATCGTGCCGGCTCTTGTAGAGCGGCTACAGGGGCATGAGCAAAATGAACAGTGGCTGTCCTATGTCGGGCAGTCGCGAGCCAAATGGTATGCACAGGTGGAAAAAGAGGCGAGCAGTGAAGGGTCGCCTGTTCACCCTGCTCGCTTGATGCGGGCGCTGCAAAACACGTTGGCGGAGGATGCGTTGATCTGCGTGGATACAGGGGATCATACGGTGTGGTTCAACCGGATCTTTGCGGGCAGCGGGAGGCAGAAAGTGTTGTTTTCCGGAACGTGGCGCTCGATGGGCTTCGCGTTGCCGGCGGCGCTGGCCTGCCAACTGACCGCGCCAGATCGGCAGGTGGTGGCGCTGGTCGGGGATGGGTGTCTGGGGATGACGTTGGCCGATTTATCGACGGCGGTGCGGTACAATCTGCCGATCACGGTGATCGTGGTCAACAACGGTCACTTGCAGATGGAGGCCGATCGCCAACAGGTCGGGGAGCATACACAGCTAGGCTCAGATCTGACCAACCCCGATTTTGTCAAAGTGGCCGAAGCTTGCGGCATGGCAGGGTTCCGTGTGACCGACTCGGCCGATCTCGACAAAACGCTGGCCCAAGCGCTCTCCCTCCCCGGCCCTGTCCTGCTCGACATCACCGTTTCCGCACTGATGTTTCCCAACACCACTGCGCAGGAAGGGTAGGCAGAGGGTCGATCAAAACGAAACAAGCCCACTCTTGGCGATCAAGAGAGGGCTTGCTGTGCTGTATTATGCGCTCTTTTTGACCGATTGCTCGGCCGGTTTGACGAGACCTGATTGAAAGAGTTTGCGCGAGGCGATGACCCCACAAGCGGCGGTGATCATCACGGCGCTGAGGATGTAGAGCGCCCCAGTCGGGCCTGTGTAGACGATCGTCTGCGTGAACAGGGCGAGCAGTGAGACGCGCAGCGCCATCCCGATTGCGGAGAAAAACGAGTTGATCCGCCCGATCAAAAAGTTCGGCACGATCTCCATCATCACCGTGTTGCGCGCCACCCGAATTCCCGCGTTGCCCCATCCGTGCAAAAACTGCATCGCCATGAAGATCAGAGCCATTGGGAACAGCGCTGTCACCGTCACCCCGACGGCGTAGACCAGTCCGGTCGCAATCGAGGTTTTGTATGGATTTAGCTTGTTCATCATATAGGGGATCGTCAGTCCGGCCACAATCGCACCGATCGCGTAGACCGTGCTGCCGAGCCCCAGCACCGACGCATTCGACTGTAGTGTCTGTGTCACATAGATCGGGAACAGATAGTTCCCCATCATCACCCCGATAAACGGCATCAACGCCGAAAGCAGGTAGAGAATGAGCAGCGGTTTGGTTTTCAGATAAACGAAGCCCTCTTTAATATCGGCAAAAAAGGATTTCTTTGCCCGATCCTTCTCTTTGGGTTGCGCTTGATACGGCAACAGCAGGATCAAAACCGTTCCGATCAGATAGGTGATCGCATCCACCACCAACAGATGCGATAGAAAGATTTTGTCGATCACAAGCGAGGCCAGACCACCGGAAACCATCGTCGCAAACTGGTTTTGCACCTCAAGCACCGAGTTGAGCGACCGGAAGTGCTCCTTGTCGAAAATCTCCTGAATCAAAGCGAATTTGGTCGGGAAATAGATCGAATAGTACAGGGACCCGCCAAAATGTATCGCCACCAACTGCCACGTCTCAAAGTGTCCGCTCAGATAGCCCCACACCGCGAAGACCAGCACGGTCGATAACCCGAAATACTCTGCCGCGAGGAGCGTCTTTTTCCGCGAAAATCGGTCGATCAGCACCCCGATGTACGGCGATGCGAAAAACAACATCAGCGTTGAAAACAGCGTCGCATATCCAAAGATTTGGTCGCCCCCCGCACGGTTGACGAGCAACCACGGCACCGCGATCATCGTGATCCCCGACCCGATCGATGAGAAGATGTTCGCAGTCAACAAATACTGAATCCGTCTGTCTTTCAAAACACCAAACATTTCCGTTCACCCCTTCCGTGGGAATCTTTAGATTTATTGTACCTCCAAAATTATACTTTGTATATAGATATGTATAAAAAGTTTCCTGTTTATGGGCAAATAAGAAAAAGCCCCCGTAAACGGGAGCTTTTTACTCTGTCAGTGCTTGAAATTCTAGTGACTGCATCAGCGTTTGGAAAAATTCGTGCTTGGCGATCCGATAGGCGTCCATCTCATTTCCTTGAAAATGGCGCTTCAGTTGATTGTACTGGTCCACGTAGCTTGGATTCGCCAACATGACCTCGCGAAACTTCCAGAAAAAATCGTACTCGGAGCCGAACGCGGTCAGTTGGACGCCGAGTGGAAGTAGCAGTTGATCCGCTTGGAACGAGCAGAAACTGTCCGTTTGGAGATTGCCCTCGTTGCGCGGATACAGCTCAGATAGCAGTTCGACCGCGCGTTCAAAATCGGCCTTGGCGACGCGGACTTGGATGTCGAGGTCCCCTTTTGTCAGCGACCCTGGTACGGCCGTACTGCCGACATGTTCGACTTGAGCGGCAGGCAACAGGCTGATGATGCGGGCTTTCTGTTCGGCAAACAGTCGTTCAGCCGCTTGGTGGAAGCTCGATTGCTCAGCAAATTGCACGCGTTCCATGCATTCACCCCCTGTTGGTATGAGCTTAGAGTGATAGATTCTGCTTGCCCGCTTTCCGACGCAAATTTCCGAGCCCGAGGAGCAGGGAGAGGATGATCGTGCCGTGGAAGATCATCACCATAACAGGCAGGGAGAACGCCTCTAGCACATGCGGGGCGACCAAAAAGCCGATGCCAAATCCAGTGCGGTTCAAGAAGCCGGACACGCCCATGATCCGGCCGCGGATCGCATTGTCACTCTGTTGAAGAATCGTCGCTTTCGAGGTGACCGAGACCGCATCGAACAGTCCGGTCAGGAAGCCGAAACAGAGAATCCAAGGCACCGTGGTGGAGGACAGAAACAGGATGAACCCAAACGACATGCCAAACGTTGCGTAAAAGTAGGTGTAGACGAGATTTTTCCGCAAAATGGCGAGCTTGGGGATCAAGATCGAGGAGAGGACGTTGCCAGCTCCCCAGATCGACCAGAACAGGCCATAGTACATCGCTTGCCGCTCCGGATCGACTCCTTCGGCCAACAGCGGGATGCCGAGGTTGTGTGAAGCAGAGCCGAACGTGTCCACCACATAGACGAAGAACACGGTGAACAGCACCGGGTGCAGTTTCAAGTAGGAGAGCACTTCGCGGAAATCATTGCGCAAGGAAAGGACTTTCGCGCCGAGCGGTTGCGACTCCACCTTGTTCCAGTTGACGCGGTACAAAAAGAAGGCCGACACCAAGAACGACAGAGCATCAAACAGAAAGACGGCCTGATAGCCCAACAGCTCATACAAAAAGCCGCCGCAGAGAAATCCGATCACCATCGCAATCGAACTGAGCCGTGAGACGAGCGCGTTGATCTCCAACACCCGCTCCCTGCCGAAAATTTCAGGCAATTCTGCGCGGTAGGAGACTTCGAAAAACGAGGAGCAGATCCCGATCAAAAAGCGCACCAGCAAGATCAACCACGGCTCAGGTGCAAAGATGAGCATCGAGATCAGACCCGCGCGCAGAAGGTCGCTCACGATCATGATCTTCCGCCGCTCGAACCGATCTGCGACCACCCCAGAGACCAAACTGGATAAAAATCCGCCGAGCACCCCGGAGAGCAACAGAGCGGACAGCCACAGCGCACTCCCATTTGTCGCGACCAGCACCAAAGCCCCCATCGCGATCAAATCCATCCGCACGCCCAATTCGGACAGGGCGTTGACATACAGATAAGCTTTACTATTTTGCTTTACAGCCATTCTCTACACCTGCCTCATATCACTAAACAAATGAATTCAACTTAATATGGTCATATCATAACCAATATTTGCGGGGCAGTCTAGATCAATCGGCAGGAAATGGCTCGTTTGCAAGCGGCAAGCCAAGCGGCCAAGTTCATCAACCGATCGCACCGAAAACTCCTCTATCGAAAGAGTGTCTTCTGAGAGGTGTGTTAGCAACGCTTACGAAAAGTGGTGGGGCGAGCGGTTGATCGACTGTGAGGAAGATGCGACCGCGAGGAGAATGGGGGGAGCAAAGAGCAAAGCCGCAGTCTTTGCATCGAACCGATCATCGGCCGCGTAGAACAAAAAAGCATGCCCCGCTGTCAGGACATGCTTTTGATCTCGCGTTTTTACTCAGTTCACTCTTCTCCGGCCGCTTCAAGCTCAGCCCATTCTTCCATCAACGATTCGAGCTCGGTCTGAGCCGCTTCGAGAGCGGCGTTTTTGTCGGCGGCGAGGACATGGTCGTTGAACACTTCGGGGAGGCAGAGCTCCGCTTCAAGCGTGCCGATCATCTCTTCCAGTTCCGCGATGCGAGCTTCGACGTTTGCGAGGCGTTCCAGACGCTTTTTCAACAGGCGCTTCTGCTCTTTATCCTGTTGACGGCGCAGTTGGTAGTCGTCAACGGGAGCCTCCGGTTGTTGCTTGTTTCCCGTGACGGCGGTCGCCGCTTCACGCTCTTTGCGCTCCAATTCCAGTTCTGCCTTCTTCTCCACATAGTCGTCGTAGTTGCCGAGGTAGGAGGTGATGCCATCTTCGGCCAACTCCACGACGCGCGTCGCCAGTCGGTTCACAAAATAGCGGTCATGCGAGATGAACAACAGCGTGCCCGGATAGTTGTCGAGCGCATTTTCCAACACTTCTTTGCTGAGCAGATCGAGGTGGTTGGTCGGCTCGTCGAGGATCAGAAAATTCGCATTGAGCAACATCAGCTTGGCCAGCGCCACTCGACTTTTCTCACCGCCGGACAGAGCGGCGATCGGCTTGGTCACATCGTCGCCAGTGAACAGGAAGTTGCCAAGCACCGTCCGCACCCGCGTCTGTTCCAAGGTGCGGTACGTATCCCAGACTTCATTCAACACGCTCTTGCTCGGCGTCAGGTCTTCCTGCTCCTGCGTGTAGTAGCCGAGCGACACGTTCGTGCCCAGCTTGATCCGACCGCTCAGTTGCTTCAAGCGGCCATTGATCGCTTTGAGCAAGGTCGTCTTGCCGATTCCGTTCGGCCCGATCAAGGCGATGCGCTCTCCGCGGTAGGCGTTGAGGTTGAGGTTGTGTGACAACACCTTGTCTGTGTAGCCGAGCGAGACATCTTCCACGACGAGCACTTCGTTGCCGCTTTGCTTGTCGATGTTGAACGAAAAGTGGGCCTGCTCCTGAGTCAGTGTCGGGCGGTCGATACGCTCGATTTTCTCCAGCATCTTGCGGCGGCTTTGCGCACGCTTGGTCGTCGTGGCGCGGGCGATGTTGCGGCTCACGAAGTCTTCGAGCTTGGCGATCTCCGTCTGCTGTTGGTCGTAGCGCTTTTGTTGCTGGGCGAGGTCGGCCGACTTCTGCTCCAGATAATCGGAGTAGTTGCCTCTCCAACGTTTGGTCCGCCCGCGTTCCATCTCATAGATCACATTGATCAGCGAATCGAGAAAATAGCGATCATGCGATACCATCAGCAGGGCGCCGGGATAGGTTTTCAAATAGTCTTCGAGCCAGGTCAGCGTCTTGATGTCCAAATAGTTGGTCGGCTCGTCCAAAATCAACAGATCGGGCTGTGTGATCAACAGCTTGCCGAGCTGAAGGCGCGTTTTTTGCCCACCCGACAACGAGTTGACCAAGCGGCTGTGCATCGCTTCGGGAAAATCGAGTCCGTGCAGAATCGACCGCACTTTCGCTTCGGCCGCATAGCCGTTCTGGTCGGTAAACTCCTGTTGCAGTCGGGCGTACTCGTCGGTGAGCTGTCCGTACTTGGTCTCATCTTCGTAATAAGCCGGGTCGGCCATGCGTTGCTCCAACTCGCGCATCTTCGCTTCAAGGCGGTAGACATCAGCAAAGACGGTGATCATCTCGTTCCAGATCGTCTGTTCCGAGCTGATCTGCGAAGTTTGCGCCAAATAGCCGATCGTCGTCTCTTTGGACTTGTGAATCGTGCCCGAGTCGGCGCTAATTTCGTCGGCGATAATTTTCAAAAACGTCGATTTCCCTGCCCCGTTCGGACCGATCAGCCCGACCCGCTCGCGGTCCTGCACGACGATCGACACACTGTCCAAGATCACGTCCGTTCCGTACGATTTCTTTATGTCATTCGCTTGCACGAGAATCATCTTTCATCACCTAAAATCTCTCTGGAATTTTCTTATAAGTGTACCCCAGTCACCTCGTTCTGAAAAGGATTTCTGAACTCGTCCTCCGAAACATATACATGACATCAAGAGACTCGGCTGGAAGGGGTATCAGAATTTTGCAAAAGGACATGTTGCTCTGGATACAGGGCTTTGCGGCATCTTGGCTGGATACGCTGATGATCGCGTTCTCCTTTGTCGGCGATGAAGAATTTTATGTGGCGACAGTACCGCTGATCTACTATTTGATCTCGAAGCGGGCCGGCGTGCGGCTGGCGATCGTGCTCGCCATGTCAACATTTGTGAACTATGCGCTGAAGGTCTTTTTCAACGCGCCGCGCCCGATCGGCGTGGAAGGGATTCGGAGCCTCTATGTGGAGTCAGCTCCGAGCATGTCGTTTCCAAGCGGCCATGCGCAAGGTTCGGCGACCTATTGGGGGTATTTGGCGACACAGGTCAGAAAGCCTTGGTTCTACGGCCTCGCCGGATTCATGGTGCTGTCGATCATGCTGTCCCGCCTGTACTTAGGCGTGCACTGGCCGATCGACGTCGCCGCCGGATTGGTCTTTGGCCTGCTGTTTGTGGCGGGCATGGTCTGGGCGGATGGCCGCATGACCGAACGCCCGCTGTCTTTTGGCGTGAAATTGGCGCTGGGGATCGCCTTGCCGCTGCTCTTGCTGTTGGTCTATCACGAGGCGGACGGTCGGAAGATGGTCGGCTTTTTGCTCGGCTGTTGGAGCGGGTATGTGCTGGAATCGCACACGATTCGCATGGCCTTGCCGAAGTCGATCTGGCAGCGCATCCTGCCTTCACTGGTCGGGGTCGCCATCTTGTTCGGTCTGCGCGCCCTGCTCAAAGATGTGCTCCCGCTCAGCGCTCCGTGGGATTTGGTGCGCTACTTGTTGGTGGGGCTTACTGCAACGCTTGCGATCCCCTGGTTGTTCGTCAAACTGCGCTGGTATCCGCGCGGGACTGCATAAGCGCTACGAACTTCGCTTTTGCAAGGGGACAGGTGGGACTATTGCCCTGATCACAGGGGCAACTTGATAGAAATCGAAGGAAATGGTGTTTGCCGATGAAGAACTTGAAGATGATCGTGTTTTATTTTGTTTTATCGGTTGTGTTGGTTAAGGTAACAAATCACTTGAGCATTGGACAGCACTTTTTGGTTGTTCTGTTGTTCATCGTTGCGATCTTTTTGCCCAATATCTGGAAGCGAAAAGGAAGAACATAGAGAAGATTCCAAGCGACGCTCTATTACAGAGCGTCGCTTTTTATTTTCAAATGAAGACATATCAGCAAGGGCGGCCTGTGCTTCCTTGCCGCTTCTACCCGGTAGATCAAGCGCACCCTGCAACAGCTCGCTAGATAGCTGGTGCATTCGGGAAATTAACCATACACAAGCGACTTTTACCACCGATTAGGCGGAACAGGCTAAACATGTGGACCGCATGATAAAATGCGGTAGCCAGCGAGAAGTTTGGTACACTAGGAACAAAAAGGAGGCGGTGCACGATGGAGAAAAAGGAACTGCGCCAACGCCTGCTCGCCGAGCGGCAAGCGATGAGCTTAGCAGAACGCACCCCGCTCGATCGGGCGATTTTACAGCGTCTGACAGCACTGCCCGAGGTGCAGGCGGCCAAGACGATCCTGCTCTACCTCGACTTTCGCGGCGAAGTGGAGTCGGACGGCATGATCGAAGCGTGCCTTGCTGCGGGCAAGACGGTCTGTGCGCCCGTCACGATCAAAGCGGAGCGCAAGATGATTCCGGTGCTCGTCAGCTCCTTGCAGGAATTGCGCGCCGGGGCGTACGGCATCCGCGAACCGATCTATCACCCCGAAGCTGTCGTTCCTGTCACAGAGATCGACCTCGTGGTCCTGCCGGGCGTTGGATTTGACCGCTCGGGCGGGCGGCTCGGGTACGGCGGTGGCTATTATGACCGCTTTCTGCCGACCTTGCGCCCAGACGTCACCAAAATTGCGGTCGCTTATGAGCTGCAAGTGGTCGATCAGATTCCGATCGAGCCGCATGACACCATGTTGGATCTGTTGGTGACCGAAAATGGGGTCTGGCGCCGGGTCTAACACACGCGGCGAACACAAAAAAAGAGAGGATCGCTCCTCTCTTTTATCCGGCAGTATTGGATTCATCTAGGGCTGCATTATAACGGCAGGTGCGGTTCTTGCCTGACGTCTTGGCGAAATACATCGCTTGGTCGGCACAGTCGATCAGGTGTTGGTGGTTGTGGCTCGTCTCGGGGAAGGAGGCGACTCCGACCGAGGTGGAGATGCGCAAGAACTCGCCATTGGCCAGCGGAATCTTGACTTTACCAATCTCTTGGCGCAGGTAGTCGGCCATCGTAAACGCATCTTCGATCGACGTGTCCGGCAGGATGACCGCCAACTCTTCACCCCCGGCACGGCAAGGCGTGTGATAGGTGCCTTTTAGCACATCTTTCAAGCGTTTGGAGATCATGCGCAACACTTCGTCGCCGATCAAATGACCAAACGTATCGTTGACGCGCTTGAAGTTGTCGATATCGAACATCGCCAGCGACATCGGGTGCCCGGTCTGCTTGGCTTTTTCCACTTCGATGATCAATTGCGAGTGCAGGTACGAGTGGTTGTGCAGATCGGTCAACTGGTCGAGCACCGCTTTGTTGTGCAGGTCAAACGTATATTCGGCCACTTGGCGCGAGATCGACTCCATCTCTTGCACCAACTGCTCTTTTTCCAGATTGAGCTGGGAGGAAACGGAATGTGATTCTTGATGTCGTGATTCCAGCAGAGATAACAAGGGGAACAAGAGCGATAGGAACAGGAAAAAGACCATGCGGATTGCGATGTCACGGATCGAGGCTGTTCCAGGTGCGATGAACAGCAGCGTCAGATAGGTCGCATTGGTAAACAGAACGAACAGCGAGGTAAGATTATACTTGAAGATAACGGATGCCATCATGAGCAGCCCATAGTAGGCATAGTACACATCACTTTGCAAACCGCCTTGGTTGTACACCATCACCGAGATGGTCGCCAGATCGGTGAACAGCAGCACGCGCCACATTTTCCAGCACCATTCCCCTTTGCCGAAGGAAATGAGCAGGGCCGCTGTAGTAAAAACGTAGTAACCGAGAGCCACGAGCATGATCGAGTCAAATGAGTTCGTATTTGGATTCCATGCGAACAGCACTAGCGTCGTAGTGATAAAAAATCGCACGGTCAGCAACAAGACTTCGTAATTCGTAAGGAATCGAAAGAGGAACGTCATGGTACGCGACTCCTTTCCAAAGGATTTGCATGGCCTATGAGTAGTAATTGTAAAATCATACAGATCCCCTAATGATTGTAGTGTATCATATGCTTGAATCGTGCAACAGAGGGTATTGCTTATATTAGTTGAATAATCATGTAAATTAAACTAAAAATAAGGATGTAAAATAATGCGTGGAATTCTGCTTTGCGGTGGAGCGTCGAGACGGATGGGGCGGCGGAAGGAATGGTTGCCGTTTGCAGAACGGCCATTGCTGTTGCATACGTTGGAGACCTTGCATGCGGTGTGCAGCGATGTGGTGGTGGTCACGCATGAGGAAAAAGAGCGCGAGCGACTTGTTCAATTACAAGTACGCGCGATTGCAGATGAATATGCGGGTCAAGGTCCGCTCGCCGGACTCCATGCTGGGCTCAGTGGGTTGGCAAAGGGTGAAAAAGCCTGTCTGGTCGCCTGTGATCTCCCCTTTTTGCGAGCCGACATCTTGCGCGATTTAGCGGAGCAGTTCGACGAGGAGCCGGGGGTGCAGGCGGTCGTGCCTCAGGATGGATCACGCCCGTTTCCTGTCTGTGCGCTGTATGATGGACAAGTGCGGGAAATTGCGGCATCCTGTTTACAGAATGGGGAAAATGCGATGCGGCGTTTTTTGGCAAACTTGCAGGTGCGGTATGTGCCGATTGAGCGATATGCGGCATATGACCCGCCACCTTTTCTCAATATGAATACGCCGGACGATTATGAGCGGGCGAGTATCTTATGGAAGAAAGAAGGCTGTTGAGGATGGAAGAACGTTATTATTTGGCGCTTGGTTACGGTGGAGATCGAGGAGCGAGCGCGTGGTTTGAGTGGAATTTCCGCTGCCTGATCGGGCAGGAGAACAAGGCCGATTTTGCGGCGCGGGACAAATTTATCCAAGACTTTGTAAGCGCGACCGAAAACGGGCAGGAGTACGTGATCGGAGCATCCGATCCGAGCGCTTCCTATGTGCGAACGTTTGCCGAGTTTGGCAAGCGGGCTGTGACCGAGCGTGACGACCTGTTCATCTTTTTCATCTTGGAAGATGCGACCGTTTCGAACAACCAGTTCCGCATTTATCTGAAAAAGGATGATCCGGAAGCGGAACTGCCCGAATATCAGATCTACTGTGACGGCTTTGATGTGCCGCGCGACGCGCTGGTCTGGATGCAGGAGCAAGTCGGGTGCCGCTTTTATGTGACGGAAGACCGCTCGGAGATGATGATTGAGTTTCCGTATCAAGGGCCGGAGGAACTGCCGGTCATCCAGTAGGAGGCGTTGTGGGATGAAAAAGGAAGTTCGCGTACAAGATGCGATCGGGATGCGCCTCGCGCACGACCTGACCCGCATCGTGCCGGGGGAGTTTAAAGGCCGCCTGTTTAAAAAAGGGCATTTGATCGCGGAGGAAGACATTCCGGCACTGTTAGATATCGGGAAAGAGCACATCTACATTTTGCAACTCACAGCGGGCGAACTGCATGAAGATGATGCGGCGCTGCGGATGGGGGCGGCGCTGGCTGGCGAGCAGATGACGTTCGGGGAGCCGCACGAAGGCAAAGTGGTGCTGAAGGCCAATCAGCAGGGGCTCTTGAAAGTCGATGTGGAGCGCTTGTTTGCGATCAACATGATCGATGAGATCGCCGTGGTCGCCAAACAGACCGACACGGTGCTTGCGCCTGGTGATAAGATCGTCGGGCTGCGGGCGATTCCGCTGACGGTGGCGGAGGAGAAGGTGGAGCAAGTCGAGCGGATCGCCGCGGACGGGGCTGTCTTTTCGATCAAGCCGTTTCAACGCATGAAAGTAGGCGTGGTCACCACCGGATCGGAAGTGCTGAACGGGCGGATCGAGGACAAATTTGGCCCGCGGGTGCGAGAGAAGTTGGAGCGCTTCGGCTCCGAGGTGATCGAACAGAAGATCGTCGGGGATCGGTTGGAGGACATCGCGCAGGCGATCGTCGAGTTCCAGCAGAACGGCGCAGATCTGGTGCTCTGCACTGGCGGCATGTCGGTCGATCCGGATGACCGCACGCCGGGCGCGATCAAACGGGTGGCGACGGAGGTCGTGTCCTACGGGATGCCTGTCCTGCCAGGGTCAATGATGATGTTGGCCTATCGCGAGGGGATGCCGATCTTCGGTTTGCCAGGCTGTGTGATCTTTGACGACTTCACTTCCTTTGACATCCTCCTGCCCCGCGTGTTGGCAGGGGAAAAGGTGACGCGAGCAGAGGTGGCGCGCCTTGGGCATGGAGGACTGCTGTGATGGAGCAGTTTCTGCGTCTCGAAGCGGCGTGGCAGGTGACGCTTGAGCGCACGAAAGCAGGTGCGGTCGAAACGGTGCCGCTCGTTGAGGCGTATGGGCGGGTGCTGGCCGAAGCGGTGCGGGCCAAAGCACCGATGCCGCCCTTTGATCGCTCGGCGCTGGACGGGTATGCGGTGCGGGCAGCCGATGTGCGGGGTGCTTCGCCGCAGTCTCCGGTCGAACTGCTCGTCTGCGAAGAGGTGGTGGCCGGAGCGATGCCCGAACGGGTGGTCGCAGCGGGACAGGCGGCGCGGATCATGACCGGTGCGCCGATCCCGAGCGGGGCCGATGCGGTGGTGCGCAAGGAAGCGGTCGAACGGGTCGAAGTGGGCCGAGAGGACGCCGCATCCTCGGGGGAACAGGTGCGTATTTTGCTGGAAGTGCCTGCTGGGGAAGCGATCTGCGTGCAGGGAGAAGATGCGCCGATCGGGGCGGAGCTTTTGGCGGCAGGGTGTGTGATCGGTGCGGCGGAGACGGCGTTGCTGGCGACGAATGGCGATGCGCTAGTGTCCGTCTTTCGCAAGCCGCGCGTCGGGATTCTCGTGTCGGGCAGCGAAGTGCGCCCGCTGAGCGGGGACCTGTTGCCCGGCCAGATTCACGACAGCAACGGCCCGATGCTGGCAGCACTCGTGCGCGATCTGGGTGGCGATCCCGTGCTGTACGGGCAGGTCGGCGATGAACTGGACGCGATCGCGAGGCAGGTCAAACGCATGGCGGAAGAATGCGACCTCGTTCTGACCACCGGAGGCGTCTCGGTCGGGGAGTACGATCTGATGCGCGACGCTTATGAGCTTGCGGGTGGTGAAGTCCTGTTTTGGAAAGTGACGATGCGGCCGGGCACTCCGGTCACCTTTGCTGAAGTGGCGGGAACTCCGGTGTACGGTCTGTCGGGCAATCCGGCTGCGGCCTATGTCAATTTTGTCATGCTGGTCGTGCCGGTGTTGCGCAAACTGGCAGGTTTTGCACATGTTCTGCACCGCCCGGTGAAAGCCTATTTGGAAAGCGCAGGCCGGACTGCGGTGATCGGACTCGACCGCTTTTTGCGTGCGGAATTGGTCGCGGTGGACGGACGTCTCGTCGCGCAGGTTGGCCGTGGGCAGAAAGCGGCCATTCTCACCTCGCTCGTCGGCATTCAAGGGCTGGTGCGGATTCCGGCGCGCGAGCAGGTGCAAAACGGTGCGCTCGTCGAGGTCTTTCTGCTGAAGGAAGAGGCGTTCGCCAGATGAAAGCGTTGGCTGTGGTCGGTTATAAGAATTCGGGCAAGACGACGCTGGTCGCACGCCTTGTCGCAGCATTCAAAGCGCAAGGGTACCGCGTGGGCACCTGCAAACATGAAGGCGGTGGGCATCCGGTCACAGGTGATACTCCGAACACCGACACTTGGCGGCATCGCCAAGCGGGGGCGGACGTGACGCTGCTCGCCTCGGCCACAGAGACGGTGTTGCGCCAGTACCAGGCGGTCGAACCGTCGCTCGAACTGCTGTTGGAGCAGTTGGCGCAAGCAAAACCAGTTCTCGATCTGGTCATCGTCGAAGGGTGGAAACGTTCGACACTGCCGAAAATTGTCATGGTCGGCGCGGATAAAATTGAAGAAATGACGAACGTTGTCGCTTGGGTGCAAAATTGTCAATCGTCGTCAATTGCAGTGGGTCAGGAGCAGGTGTATGATAGAGATGATATTGAGGCACTTGTCTTGTTAATCAAATCTCGTGTTCTGCACGAATAACAATCTTACTACCTGGAGGGTACTGCTATGTTCCAAAACATTGGTGTTCCGGGCCTGATCCTGATCTTGGTCATCGCTTTGATCGTCTTTGGCCCGAGCAAACTGCCAGAGATCGGTCGCGCGTTCGGCCGCACGCTGAAAGAATTCAAATCGGCAACCAAAGGGCTGACCGAAGAGGATGAAAAGAAGTCTGAAACGCAAACGCTGCTGAGCAAAGAAGACGAAAAAGGTCTGCAGACCAAGTAATGCTGACACAGGCGGCAAGAAAGGTGTGAGCTTGTGAGCATTGAGCCGGAAACTCTGGTCGATCATATCGCAGAATTGCGCAAACGGCTGATCTGGGTTTTGGTCATTTTCCTGATCAACATCGTGATCACGTTTATTTTTGTCGATCCGATCTATTACACCTTGGTCAATGACGCCTCGCGACTCTTCCCTGGCATGGGGGAGATCGAGTTGACCGTGCTTGGCCCAGGTGAGATTTTAAAAGTATATTTCACCGTCGCGGGGCTGGCCGCTTTCGGGCTGACCATTCCGTTTTTGCTCTATCATCTCTGGGCGTTTATCAGGCCTGCTTTAGAGGAGAAAGAAGCGAAGCTGGCCTACAAATTCTTGCCGCTGGTGGCAGGGATGTTTTTCGCGGGTATTTTATTCGGGTACTATTTTGTCTTCCCGCTCCTGTACAAATTTTTGTACCAGCTCGGGGTGGAACGCTTTAACATCATGTACACGGCGGCCAACTATTTTGGCTTTATGACGAATATCGTCATTCCGTTCGGACTGATTTTCGAAATGCCAGTCGCAGTGCTGTTCCTCTCCCGCATCGGGATCTTGGCGCCGCACACGTTGGTCAAAGTGCGCAAGTACGCCTATCTGGGGCTCGTCATCCTCGCTTCGATGATCTCGCCGCCAGACTTTGTTTCGCACATCTCCGTCGCCGCCCCGATGATCATGCTCTATGAGCTGTCGATCGTCATCGCCAAATGGTCGTGGCGCAAGCGCGAGCAGGCGATACAGGAAGCGGAAGCGCGTCTGGCGCAAGAAGAAGCTTAATATTTTACGACACCATGTGATGCAGCCTTTTTCCGAGCGGGAAAAGGCTGTTCGTTTACAGGCATATTTCAGTACATCATCAACTATGTATGAGAGAGGAGGCTGCTTGTGACAGAACCAAAAAAGCCATCCATCGCAGAATTGGAAGAGCTGGTGAAACAGTTGAAAGAGGCACAGGAAGAAACGTCGGCCGCGATCACGGTGGACAGCTTGCCTCTGCTGCCTGACCGCGCGGAGCCCAACCGGACGAAGGCGGACCTCAAAGGGCTGTTCGGCAAAAAGCGCCTGATGATTCCACTGCTCCTGATCGCCTTGTTCGCAGGATTTGCTGGCGCTTGGTCGATTTTAAACGAAGAAGAGAAGCCGAATGCCTCCGTTTTTGTGACGGGCGTGCGCGAGCTGTCGGCACTGGCGACGGCCGAAGCGTATGTGATGACCACGATCGAGGGGACGGACAACAGGCTCTTTGGCTTCGACATCGACCTGAACGTTCCCGGCACCAAGCGCACTTATCTGTTTGTTATTCCGGCGAAGATGTTGGCGGGTGTAGATGTCGGGCAATTGACGACCGACGATGTGCGCATCGATCATGACCGGAAGACGATCGAGCTGACCTTGCCGCACGCGGTGTTTTTGGAAGAGGCGGTCCAGCTTGATCAGATTAAAATCTTTACGAGCGAAGGAATCCTGCGCAGTTCGACCGACCTGAAAGAAGGGCTCAGCATGATGACGCAGGAGCAGGTGTTGTCCAAACTGCGCTCCGAAGCGGGGGCGAGCGGAATTTTGAAGTCGGCAGAACAGAATGCGGAAAAGGCGCTCCAAGAGCTGTATGGCAAAGTGGGATACAAGCTAACGGTGAACTATCAATAACGAAAGCCGGGCCACGCCCGGCTTTTCCACTCAATTCGAGCCGATTCGTGGAAACTTCCTATGGTACATGCCTTCTGGCGTTATGTATAATGTTGGCACTGGGAGGTCATACTATCTAGTTGTGTGGGATTTTACGAAAATGCAAAGAAAATTTTTGTCTCCCCTCTTGCAAACAACAAGGCATTTGACTATCATAAGAAATGGAATTAGCACTCGGCAGTCCTGAGTGCTAACAATCAACAATCAACTCATCAAAATCTGAGGAGGGTTTTGCATGATTAAACCGATCGGCGACCGCGTCGTCATCAAAGTTGTAGAACGTGAAGAGAAAACAGCAAGCGGGTTGTTCCTGCCGGACACCGCAAAAGAAAAACCGCAAGAAGCTGAAGTAGTGGCAGTTGGCACAGGTAAAGTGGTGGGCAACGCTGTTGTGGCGCTCGACGTTAACGTTGGCGACCGCATCATCTTCTCTAAATACGCGGGTACCGAAGTGAAATACAACGGCACCGAGTATCTGATCCTGCGCGAAGCTGACATCCTCGCGATCGTCGAAGCGTAAGCGACTCCGGAGCCGTCCGGAAAACATAGAACAAGCTCAAGTTCCGACACATACGTAAACCGACAAAACAGGAGGTTGTACGAACAATGGCTAAAGAGATTCGTTTCCAAGAAGATGCTCGCCGTTCCATGCTGCGCGGCGTGGACACTCTGGCTGATGCTGTAAAAGTAACACTCGGCCCGCGCGGCCGTAACGTCGTGCTCGAAAAGAAATTTGGCTCCCCGCTGATCACCAATGACGGTGTGACGATCGCCAAAGAGATCGAGCTCGAAGATGCATTCGAAAACATGGGTGCGCAACTGGTTAAAGAAGTTGCGACCAAAACCAACGACATCGCAGGCGACGGCACCACCACCGCGACCGTTCTGGCGCAGGCGCTGATCCGCGAAGGTCTGAAAAACGTAACTGCAGGTGCTAACCCGATCGGTCTGCGCCGCGGGATCGAAAAAGCGACTCGCGCTGCTGTTGCAGAAATCGAGCGCATCTCCACTCCGGTGCAAGGGAAAGAAGGCATCGCAAACGTTGCCTCTATCTCCGCAGGCGACGAAGAGATCGGCCAACAAATCGCTGAAGCGATGGAAAAAGTCGGCGAAGACGGTGTCATCACCGTTGAAGAGTCCAAAGGCTTCACCACCGAGGTAGAAGTTGTCGAAGGTATGCAGTTCGACCGCGGCTACATCTCCCCGTACATGGTGACCGACACCGACAAGATGATCGCTGTGCTCGACGAGCCGTACATCTTGATCACCGACAAAAAGATCTCCAACATTCAAGAAGTTCTGCCGGTACTTGAGCGCGTGGTACAATCTGGCCGTCCGCTCCTGATCATCGCAGAAGACATCGAAGGCGAAGCGCAAGCGACCCTGATCGTCAACAAACTGCGCGGCACTTTCACCGCGGTTGCTGTAAAAGCTCCGGGCTTCGGCGATCGCCGCAAAGCGATGTTGCAAGACATCGCGGCTCTGACCGGCGGTCAAGTGATCTCCGAAGAAGTCGGCCTCGAACTGAAAAACACCCTGATCACTCAACTGGGCCGCGCTCGCCAAGTTCGCGTTTCCAAAGAGAACACGATCGTTGTTGACGGTTCCGGTGATAAGGCTGAAATCGAAGCACGCGTCAACCAAATCAAAGTTCAACTGGAAGAGACCACTTCCGAGTTCGATAAAGAGAAGCTCCAAGAGCGCCTCGCGAAGCTCGCAGGCGGCGTAGCGGTGATCAAAGTCGGCGCTGCGACCGAAACAGAGCTGAAAGAGAAGAAACTGCGCATCGAAGATGCTCTGAACGCAACCCGTGCAGCGGTTGAAGAAGGCATCGTCCCGGGCGGCGGTACCGCACTGGTTAACGTCATCCGCGCACTCGACGCAGTACAACTGGAAGGCGACGAAGCGACCGGCGTACAAATCGTGCGCGCGGCGCTGGAAGCTCCGGTTCGTCAAATCGCGATCAACGGCGGCCAAGAAGGCGCAGTAATCGTAGAGCGTCTGAAAAAAGAAGAAGTCGGCATCGGCTTCAACGCAGCGACTGGCGTATGGGTGAACATGCTTGAAGCGGGCATTGTAGACCCGGCAAAAGTAACCCGTTCCGCGCTGCAAAACGCAGCTTCTGTTGCGGCACTGTTCCTGACCACCGAAGCGGTAATCGCTGACAAGCCGGAGCCGAAGACGGCTGGCGGCGGCATGCCGGATATGGGCGGCATGGGCGGCATGGGCATGATGTAAGGTCTGCCCCTTTCGAAAAACCACTCTCTTTTATGAGGGTGGTTTTTTTCTTTTCTCCAATCACTCCCAAGGAATTCCAGAGAGATGACAGTCTGGTTACAGTTTGGCAAAATCGGTTGTCCCTGCATGCAGCATTCGGTAGTATGTATGAATACTCGAAAAGGAGTGAAAAGAGGGATGAGAAAGAAGGGTGACCAACTAGGGATCTGCTTATTGGCCGGTTTGCTCTTGATTACAGCGTTGCCGAGTGCGGCATTGGCTGCCGAACAAAAGGGCGAGCAAGCAGAAAAAATTCAACAAGAACTAAACAGCGTTGATCACGAACTTCAACAGACATTAGATACGATGAAAAGCCTAGAAGCCGAACTGGCTGGCGGCATGAAAGAGACAGAACGGATGCGCCAAGAGATCACGACGCTGGAGAAGCGAATCGCCGCGCAGCGCGAAAAGCTCAAAGAGCGCGTGAAAGTGATATATGAAAAAGGGGATGTGTCGTTTTGGGAAGTGTTGCTCGCTGCGACCGACTTTAGCGACTTCCTCGATCGGATGAAACTGTTGACGATGATCGTCGAGTCGGACCAGCAAATGATCGACCGACTCAAAGCGGACCAAGCCCAATTAAAGACGACGAAGGCCAAGCTCGATGAGCAGCAGCAAGCACGCCGAGCTAAGCAGGAACAGATGCGCAAGGCGGAGCAGGAACTGCTTGAACGCTCGAAAAACTTGAAGAGTGATCTGGCCGCAGCGATTGCAGCGCCGGCTGAAGATCAGGAAATCGTCGAGCAGGCGTATCAAGACTATAACGGACCGCAATTTATCCCGGGGAAGGGCAATGCTACATATGGATGGCCAGTTCCTTCGTCCTATTCGATCTCGTCTGGCTATGGCATGCGCGGATCAGAATTTCATAAAGGGATCGACATCGTCGCGCCGATCGGTACGCCGTTTGTGGCGATCGCCGACGGTGTTGTTGTGCAGGCAGGCTCGGCCAGCGGCTACGGGCACTGGATCGTCGTGGACCACGGCAACGGCATGACCTCGATCTATGGCCACATGTACAGCAACGGCGTCTATGTTCACAGCGGCGAGACGGTGCGTCAGGGCCAAGTGATCGGAGCCGTTGGCAATGATGGGTACTCGACGGGAGCCCATCTGCATTTGTCGATCCAAAGCGGCGGCGCCTACGTCAATCCGATGTCCTACCTACAGTAACGTTCAACAGTCAGCACGAATCTCCGGTGAGCAACAACCGGAGATTTTTTTGTGGAGATTAATGTGAATTTTCATATATATTAAGAGGTAGGTGCTTGCCCATCCAATACTTGTGTGGAGACAGGGCAGTTTCCCTTCTGTTACGCTATACCAGATAGACTGGCGTGAAAAATCGGTAAATCTCAAGATGCTAACAATTGGAAGGACTTTAGACCCGTTTAGAGAAGTATAGGTGATAGGCATTTTTCTGAATTGGAGGAAAAAAATATGCATTACACTGACAACAGAGATCTTGTGAACCGCGAATTTGACAACCCGCACAAAGTGCTGACCGATGTGGTGAACAATGTCGAGCAGGTGATCATCGGCAAATCGAAAGCGGTCCAGCTTTGCATGGTCGCGATGCTTTGCGATGGCCACGTTTTGCTCGAAGACGTTCCCGGTGTGGGCAAAACGATGTTGGTTCGCTCACTTGCCAAATCGCTTGGCTGTTCCTTTAAGCGCATTCAATTCACACCTGACTTGTTGCCCTCCGACGTGACAGGTGTTTCTATCTATAACCAGAAGATCAATGAATTCGAATTCCGCCCAGGCCCGATCATGGGCAACATCATCCTCGCCGACGAGATCAACCGCACCTCTCCGAAGACGCAGTCCGCGCTGCTCGAGGCGATGGAGGAGCACAACGTCACGGTCGATGGAACTACTTATAAATTGCCGTCACCGTTTCTCGTCATGGCGACGCAAAACCCGATTGAATATGAAGGCACCTTCCCGCTGCCCGAAGCGCAGCTCGACCGCTTCCTGCTCAAGCTGAACCTTGGCTATCCGACGCCGGAGGAGGAAGTCGATCTGCTCGGTCGCCAGCAGTTGGCCCATCCGATCGAACTGTTGGAGCAGGTCACCGATCAGGAGACCTTGCAGGCGATGCAACGAAAAGTGCGCGAAGTCTATGTCGAAGATTCGATCCGCAAATATATTGTCAACATCACGACTGAGACCCGCAAACATCAAGCTGTCTATCTGGGTGCATCACCGCGCGGCTCGCTTTCCCTGTTCAAAGCGGCGCAGGCCCTCGCGTTCGTGCTCGGCCGCGACTATGTGATTCCTGACGATGTGAAGCATTTGGCGTCGGTGACGCTCGCACACCGTCTGATTTTGAAATCGGAAGCTCGTCTGGGCGGCACCACCGTGGAAAAAGTGCTGGCTGAGATCATGAGAGCGGTGCCTGTTCCGGTCACGCGTGAGTTTTCCCCTGAAAAAGCCCGTGAAAGGGTGAAGTAAGGTGAGGAGATTCGGAAGCATTCTCCTGTGGCTGATTTTGTTGTTCGCCACGTTTGCTTACGGCAAATTTCAAGGCGGTTTTGCCGCTTGGTTTATGTTCTACGCGGCGTTCCTGATCGCCGCCTATGAGCTGGCCACCGCACGTTTCGCGCTGAGAAATGCCACGTCGGAGCGCAAGCTGTCCTCGCTGAAGATCAATGCGGGACAGACGCTGGACGTGGACATCATCGTGGAGATCGAAGGCAAGTGGCCGTTGCCGTGGATGGTGGTCGAAGATACGCTCCCGACCCGGCTGTTGCTGCAGAGCGGTTCGAACCGCGAACTTCATTTTCCAGGCTATAACCGCAAACTGCGCCTGTCCTATTCGCTCCCGAACATGCCGCGGGGCAAATATATCCTCGGCGATACTCGCTTGGTGACCGGCGATATTTTCGGACTGACCAAAAAGGAGCTTATACACAGGCGCATGGATGAGGTGACCGTCTATCCGAAGATCATTCCCATTCCCTATTGGCATACGATCAACAAATTTAACCTCGGTCACACCAATGCCCAAAACCGCATGGCCGAAGATTCGTCAAACGTGATCGGCGTGCGCGACTATGCGCAAGGCGACCGTCTCTCGCGCATTCATTGGCGTGCGTCGGCCCGCACCGGAACGCTGAAGACCAAAGAGTTCGAGTTGCACGTGACCAATGATATGATGTTCTTCCTCAACCGTTCCGAAGACGCCTACCGCGGCGGCTCCAATCAACTGTTCGAACTGGCGGTGACGACAGCAGCGTCGCTGATCAAGCATGCGTCGAGCAAAAAATATTCGGTCGGTCTGACCTCTTATGGCCGCGAGCGGGTGACGATTGCGCAAAGTCGGAATTTTGAACAATACCTGCGCATCATCGAGCACTTGGCGATCGTGCAGGCGGACGGCAGCGATGAATACAACGAGGCGGTCTTGCGCGAGGTCAACTACTTGCAGCGCGGATCGACGATCGTATTGGTCACGCCGGTGCTCGACCAACCGCTGGTGCAACTGATCGGTTTTTTGGAATATCGCAAAATTAAGACGGAGTTGTTCTACATCGTCGGAGGACGTCAGTTGAGCGAACTCGATCTGGTCCATATGGGGAAATTGGAGATGCTTGGTGTCCATACGTACGTGGTGCGCGATGAGAACGAACTGGAAGATGTAGTGAGGGGGCCGATATCCTATGCTTCAAACAGCTAGATGGGTGACAGGCAGCCCGCTTCGCGACACCGTCTTGTTCGGCTTGCTCTGGCTTTGGATCGCGCAGCTGCTCTTCCCGCTCGGGGAAGTGGGCGATGTCCAGTCGATCGGGTTCTTTCTGACCTTCCTGCTGCTGTTGTTTATCAGCGATTTGCTGGTCGGGCACCTGATCTTGCGCTTTTTGCTAAAAGCGCTGGTCTTGATCAACTTCGTGTTTCAGTTTCACTACAAAGGCGTCCATCCGTTCGTTGAAGTTACCGCCTGGCTTTCGCATTGGCTAGATGATTTGACGATCTCCTATCATGCGGCCAAAGCGGGCGAATATGTGGCGATGACGATGTCGGCGAAGACGACGGCGATGCTGCTTGGGCTTTGGCTGTTTCAGGTGCTGTTTCGCCAGCTCTTGAAAACACGCATTTGGATGTTTCTGTTCTTGGTGCTCGGCTTGGTCGGGCTCGGCGTGCTCGATACGTTCTATGTGGAAGAGGGCACCGCGTGGAACATCGTGCTGTTCATGCTGATCGGCCTGGTCATCCTCGCCTTCCGCCAACTGCCGACCGTCGAACGGCTGGCACGCATGCCGCGCCATCTCAAAGGCTGGCCCGCACACTGGCTGGTATGGACGCTGATCCTGTCGCTGGCTGTGACCGGTGTCGGGCTGGTGGTGCCGAAAGCGGAAGACCCGGCGTGGCCCGATCCGGTCGCCTACCTCAGTGGTTTGAAAGACGGCGGAATCCTGCTGCAAAAGATCGGGTATGGCAGCAATGATGACCATCTCGGCGGACCGTTCGAGATGGATGACACGGTCGTCTTCACGGTGGCGTCAACGGTAGATGGCTATTACCGTGGGGAGACGAAGGCGTTTTATACCGGGAAGGGCTGGCTGTCCGTATCTCCTGCCGAACAGGTGCGCAATCCGCTCGATTTGGGAGCGGATACGTTCTTCGGACGGACGACGCTGGAAACGAAGCATGTTGAACAAACGATCAACGTGCAGGACAACATCGTGCCGCTGTTGTTCGGCCATGCGCAGATGACAGGCGTGTCCGGCCCGAATATCAACAGCGAGACGGTGCGGTTCTCGCGCCTCGACAATCGCGTCGAAGTCAATGAGTTGGAGCCGGGCGACACCTACACCGTCGTCTCCGAGGTGCCGTATCACGATTCGGACGCCCTGAAAGCGGCGCGGCTTCCAGATCAGGAAAAATTGCTGGGTGCCATGCAGGCGTTCGTATCGCTGCCAGCCAATCTGCCGAAGAGAATTCGCGATTTGGCAAAAGAGGTCACGCAAGAGGCGAACTCGCCGTATGATCGCGCCAAGGCGCTGGAAAGTTATCTGAGCGGCAACTACCGCTATGAGACGGAAGATGTGCCGATTCCCAGTGATAAGCAGGACTTTGTCGATCAGTTCCTGTTTGATTCGAAACGAGGTTACTGCGACCACTTCTCTTCGTCGTTCGTCGTGATGGCGCGCACGCTCGGCATGCCCGCGCGCTGGGTGAAAGGATTCACCCGCGGCGATGTGGACTTGACCTATGATGGCAGGAACGATGATGAGTACCTCTATACTGTCAAAAACAAAAACGCCCACTCTTGGGCGGAAGTGTATTTTGACGGGATCGGCTGGGTAGCTTTTGAACCAACCTCATCTTTCCAACTGCGCCCGCTGTACAAACCGGATGAAACGCAGTCTGCGATCACGCCCCCGGTCAAGTCGGGGAAAGGGGAAGAAGAGGAAAAGGAAGAAGCGGCAGTGAAGTCAACTCCGCTGTTCAAGTTCGACATCGATTGGAAAGCGGTCGGAATGTACGCGGGCATCATTGCGCTGATCGTGTTGCTCGCAGCCTTCATCAACCGCCGCAGATTGCTGACCGCCTACTATCTGCGTCGCGCCTACAAAGGCGATGGCGATGTGGCGATGAACGCGATGCTCCGCTTGCTCTTAATCATGAACCGTTTCGGATGGAAGCGGCAAGACGATATGAGTTTGCGTGAATATGCGCTCTACCTCTCTGGAAATCCCGACCTGCGCGGACGGGAAATGATCACGCTCGCGCAGATCTTCGAACGTGTGCGCTACGGCAAGCGCTCCGTTTCCGATGGGGAAAAATCGCAAATTCAAGACCTCTGGACGCGTATCGTTCGGAAAGCAGGCCGATTGAACAAGCGTTAACGCGAACGTTGTGTGATTTACGGTTGACGAATGTTCGTCTTTTGAAGTAGAATGATGTCGAAAACATATATGTCTCGTATATTTCCGGGGATATGGCCCGGTAGTCTCTACCAGTTCCCGGAAAGAACTGACTACGAGGACTCGACATCGTGCAGATTCCTGACTGATGAAGTCAATGCAGCACCCTGTTCTCCTCGTATGCCTTGCGTATGGTTTTTCCATACTAAGGTTGATTGTGGAACGACAGGGTGTTTTTCTTTTTTACAACCTTGAGGGACGGGAGCGATTCATAAGCATGGAACAAAAAGAGATCGTCGTTGTACTGGATTTTGGGGGGCAATACAATCAGTTGATCACCCGCCGGATTCGTGAATTGAACGTCTACTCAGAACTGATGCCGTATCAGACGACCGCCGAAGAGTTGAAGCAACTGAACCTGAAGGGGATCGTGTTCTCTGGCGGCCCGAACTCGGTCTATGCAGACGGAGCGCCGAAAGTCGATCCGGCCATTTTTGAGCTTGGCGTGCCGATCCTCGGCATCTGCTATGGGATGCAACTGCTGGCCCACCACTTTGACGCGAAAGTAGAGCGCGCCGATGTGCGCGAATATGGCAAATCGGTGATCGAGGTGCAAAGCGACAATGTGATGTTTGCCGCACAGCCTGCTTCCCAGCAAGTCTGGATGAGCCACTCCGACAAAGTGGTATCCGTACCGTCCGGCTTCCGCGTCGATGCGACCACCGCTACCTGCCCGGTCGCGGCGATGAGCGATGCGGCTCGCAAGCTGTATGCGGTGCAGTATCACCTCGAGGTCAACCACAGCGAATTTGGCCAAGAGCAGTTGAAGCATTTCCTGTATGAGGTCTGTGCGGCCAGCGGATCTTGGACCTCCGCTTCGTTTGTCGATGAGGCGATTGCCAAGATCAAAGCGGAAGTCGGCGACAAAAAAGTGCTCTGCGCCTTGTCTGGCGGTGTCGATTCCTCCGTGGCGGCCGTGCTGGTGCATCGGGCGATCGGGGACAACCTGACCTGCATGTTCGTCGATCATGGGCTGCTTCGCAAAAATGAGGCAGAGCAAGTGATGGAGATGTTTGCTGGCGAGTTCAAAATGAACGTGGTCAAAATCGATGCGCGCGACCGTTTTCTCGGCCGCTTGGCTGGCGTGAGCGATCCAGAGCGCAAGCGTAAGATCATCGGTGAAGAATTTATCCGCGTTTTCGAAGAAGAGTCCAAAGCGCTTGGCCAGTTCGACTTCTTGGCCCAAGGCACGCTCTACACCGACATCATCGAGTCGGGCACGGCTACGGCTGCGACGATCAAGTCGCACCATAACGTGGGTGGCTTGCCGGAGGACATGCAGTTCGAGTTGGTCGAACCGCTCAACGCCCTGTTCAAAGACGAAGTGCGCGCAGCAGGCACTGAGCTTGGCATCAAAGACGAGATCGTCTGGCGTCAACCGTTCCCAGGTCCAGGTCTGGCGATCCGCATCATCGGGGACGTGACGGCCGATAAGTTGGAGATTCTGCAAGATGCTGACTTTGTGGTGCGCGATGAGATTCGCCGTTCCGGTCTTGACCGTGAGATCTGGCAATACTTCGCCGTTCTGCCTGACGTTCGCTCGGTTGGCGTCATGGGCGATGAGCGCACCTACGCCTACACGATCGCCATTCGCGGCGTCACATCGAGCGACGGCATGACTGCAGACTGGGCGCGCATCCCATATGATGTGCTGGAGCGTCTGTCGGTGCGCCTCGTCAACGAAGTGCGTGATGTCAACCGTGTCGTGTACGACATCACCTCGAAGCCACCAGCAACGATTGAGTGGGAATAAAAACACAACCAGAGCCGTAGAGAGTAGAGTAGGGGGAGCTATTGATGTTAGAGCGTCTGTTTAAACTTGGCGAATTTGGCACCAACCCGCGCACCGAGATCATCGCCGGGATCACCACGTTCGTCACCATGGCGTACATTCTGTTCCTGAATCCAGTGATTCTGAAAGGGACGGGCATGTCGGAGGGCGCCGTGTTCTTCGCAACCGCGGTCGGTGCCGGTCTTGTCACCATCATGATGGGCCTGTTCGTCAACTTCCCGGTCGGACTGGCCCCCGGGATGGGTCTGAATGCGTACTTTGCGGTCGTCGCAGCTGCCAATGGTGGCGTGATGACTTGGCAAGTGGCGTTAGGAGCGGTGTTTGTAGCCGGGATCATCTTCATCTTGCTGACGGTGACCGGATTCCGTCAGATGCTGGTCAAAGCGTTGCCCGATTCACTGAAATATGCGATCACCGTAGGTATTGGTCTGTTCATCACCTTGATCGGCTTGAAACTGGGGCAGGTCAGCACCGTCACTTTCGTCGGCGGACCGTCCGCTGAGGCGATCAAAAACGGAGCGCCGGTAGTTAACCTGCTGTTCTTCGAATGGAACATCGGCCTGACCGACTTCATCGCGAACAAAGCGGCCGCTCTGACCTTGATCGGTTTGCTCATCGCAGGTGTGTTGACCACGATCCGTGTGCGCGGCGCGCTGTTGATCACGATCATCTTGACTACCTTGATTGGCATTCCGCTTGGCGTGACGAGCACAGAAGCCCTGAGCAACCCGACGTTCCTGCCGGACTTCGGCGACTTGGCTCTGTTCAAGCTCGACTTCTCGATGCTGGGCAGTGCGATCTTCTGGGAAGTTGTCATCATCTTCGTCTTTGTTACTTTATTTGACTCTTTCGGTACTTTGGTCGGCACGGCGAACCGTGCAGGTCTTTTGAATCGTCCGGACGGCGAAAAACGTCTGGGCAAAGCGATGTTCGTTGACGGTTCTGGCGTTTCGATCGGCGCGCTGCTCGGCGTCACGCCGATGACGGCATACATCGAGTCGGCAGCGGGCATCGAGTCGGGCGGCCGCACCGGTTTGACCGCCGTCACCACCGGGATTTTGTTCCTGCTGTCCGTCGTGCTGTTGTCGCCGTTTGTGGCGGTGATCCCCGATTCGGCGACCGCACCTGCGCTGATCGTGGTCGGTGTCCTGATGATGGGTTCGGTCCGCCATATCGAGTGGAATGATTTCGGCATCGCGATGCCAGCATTCCTGACCATCGCGCTGATGCCGTTCACCTACTCGATCGCCAACGGCATCTCGATCGGGATCATCTTCTTCGTGATCCTGAATGTCATCCGCAACCTGTTCACCAAAGACGCAGATCAAAAGGTCAAGGTGCACTGGCTGATGTGGGTCATCGCCATTCTCGCTCTGGCGCGCTACATCTTCTTGGCGGGCGAATAGGCAGTCATCGTGCGTTTGGCACGACAAAAAGCCCTTCCTGATCGGAAGAGCAACGCGTGTAGATCGGTACCTACTGGTGCCGATCTACATGTTTTTTTTTGCATAAAAATCCTGCTACACAGGCGTCGTGCCGTCCGCATCTCCTTCCGGTTCGGCCCGGAGCAGGTCGCGTAAGGAGGGCAGTCGCTCCAACAGCTGTACGCGGACGTCATCTGGCATCTCATAGCGGTTGTGCTCACGATATAAGATCACAAGCCCTAGCGTTGCTGCCTCCTCCATAAAGGCGTCGATCCGACAGCGCTCATGCAGGGCCAGTCGGGTCATCGCTCGGCGCTCGAAAGGGGACAGGGCGGCCACGAATTCATCCCAATGCGCAGGGCTCTCCCAATAGGCCACGATCTCCTCACACAACTCGACCTCCGTAAGGTGGACGTTCGTCTCCTGCTGGTACAGCGTTTCATACAGGTCGAACAGATGAGACTGAGGCAGTGTCCGCAAATAGTCGCGCAGCATCATGAAACTTCCCTCCTCCGTCCACTCAGCTGTTTCGGCCGCTTGTCGGTCACAGGAATCGCATGTCGCCATGCAAAGTGTTGAATGGCGTTCATCGCATCCCAGTAATCGGGGGTCAGAATGCGAATGTAGCGGTTGCGCTCACCGATGCGCATCTGCACAACCTGATTTTTACTCAGAAAAATTTCATAAATCTGCTCATGCGAATACACTTGCTTCCAGCGCCCGCTATCGATGCGAATCTCCTGCTCGCCGATCTCCAGTTCGCGTCGCAAAAACAGCATGCGAAAGGTAAACAGCACATAGATCGTCACCACGCCAAATAACACCACAGCATTGCCTGGGCGCATCCATTGCAGCAGGAGCGGGATCAACGGGAACAACAAAGGCAAAAATAGAAAGCGTTGCGTGTCGCGTATCCGATAGATGCGTGCCATGTCCAATCACTCCATACAGTTCCAGATCTACGACAAGTTTATTGAAGACGGGGAAAAAGTATGTCAAAATCCATTTTTCGGGCCAAAATTCGAACGATCATAAAAAGTTCACCTATAATGTTCGGTTTTTCATTGACGTCCCCAGATGCGTTTTGGTATGCTTACAGTAGACAAAGACAACAACTGAATCTGATCGTATATCCTTGGGAATTGGCCCGAGAGTCTCTACCCGGCGACCGGAATCGCTGGACTACGAACGAAAGTGAATCTAGGGTTCCGCTTCTTACGAGCAGGTCCGAGCGATTCACATGTCTACTCATCGTGGACATGACACCGAAGGGATAAAAGCCCAGGCGGGTAGGTTTCGCTCGACCGCACGACGTGCCGCGACGAATTCTACCCATCTGGGCTTTCGTATGTAGCTTTTAGGGTTTTGTGACAAAAATTTGGTGAAAACTAACGCTGGTTCCTGAAAGGGAGGACAATCAATCATGGCGAGAAAAGTATTGATTCTCATGGGCAGTGATTCCGATTTGAAAGTGATGAACGAAGCGGCAAAAGCACTGCACGCACTGGAAGTCGAGACGGAAATCCGCATCTCTTCGGCACACCGCGTACCTGATAAAACGATGAAACTCG
This sequence comes from Tumebacillus algifaecis, assembly GCF_002243515.1. Classification (NCBI taxonomy): domain Bacteria; kingdom Bacillati; phylum Bacillota; class Bacilli; order Caryophanales; family Alicyclobacillaceae; genus Tumebacillus; species Tumebacillus algifaecis. Next base: position 4,216,070 of record NZ_CP022657.1, on the reverse strand, counting down.
CGCGCTCCGCTCGCGAAAATGGCTTCGGCGCGATCATCGCCGGCGCGGGCCTGGCCGCTCATCTGCCGGGCGTTGTGGCCGCTTGCACGACTCTTCCGGTGATCGGTGTTCCGATCCAAGGTGGGGCGATCCAAGGCATCGACGCACTCTACGCGATCGTACAGATGCCCAAAGGCATTCCGGTCGCAACGGTCGCCGTCAACGGCGCTTTTAATGCCGGACTGCTCGCTGCACAAATTCTCGCGACTGCAGACGATGAACTCGCAACTCGTCTCGACAGCTACCGCGCACAACTCGCTTCCGAAGTGGAAGCAAAAGACGACAAACTGCAAACGATCGGCGTAGAAGCCTATCTGAACAACTAGAACGACTACTATACACACCTGCAACATTGGGGACATGGGAGGAACCAACTGTGATCGATCGTTACACCTTACCGGAAATGGGTAAAATATGGGAGCTGCACAATCGCTTCGCCAATTGGCTCGAAGTAGAAATTCTCGCTTGCGAAGCATGGGCAGAATTGGGCATCATCCCCAAAGAGGATGTCAAACTGATCCGTGAAAAAGCTACCTTCACCGTCGAGCGCATCTTGGAGATCGAAGAATCGACCCGTCATGACGTGGTGGCATTCACCCGTGCGGTCTCCGAATCGCTCGGCGATGAGTCGAAGTGGGTGCATTACGGTCTGACCTCGACAGACGTTGTCGATACGGCGTTGTCCAGCCAGATTCGTCAAGCCAACCAGATCATTCGCCAAGACATCGAAGACTTCATCGAGGTGCTCGGCACCAAGGCGAAAGAGCACAAATACACCGTGATGATGGGTCGTACGCACGGCGTGCATGCCGAGCCGACCACGTTCGGTCTGAAAGTCGGCCTTTGGTTCGAAGAGATGAAGCGCAACCTTGAACGCTTCAATCAAGCGACCGAAACGATCGAATACGGCAAAATGTCGGGTGCGGTCGGCACCTATGCGAACATCGACCCGTTCGTCGAGCAGTTCGTTTGCGAAAAGCTCGGCCTGAAAGCGTCACCGATCTCGACCCAGACTTTGCAGCGCGACCGCCACGCACATTACATGAGCACGCTGGCGATCATCGGCTGCACCTTGGACAAGATCGCCACTGAGATTCGCGCCTTGCAAAAAACCGAATTCCGCGAAGCGGAAGAGCCGTTCTACAAAGGGCAAAAAGGCTCCTCGGCGATGCCGCACAAGCGCAATCCGGTCTCCTGTGAGCAAGTGTCCGGTCTCGCCCGCATTCTGCGCGGCAACTCGCTGGCCGCTTATGAAAACGTACCGCTCTGGCATGAGCGCGACATCTCGCACTCCTCCGTCGAGCGCGTGATCATCCCGGACAGCACGATTCTGGTCAACTACATGCTGCGCAAGATGATCCGCATCATCAAAGACCTGACCGTGTTCCCGGAGAACATGAAGCGCAACATGGATCGCACGTACGGATTGATCTACTCCCAGCGCGTCCTGCTCGCTCTGATCGACAAAGGGCTGACCCGCGAGACGGCATACGACACGGTACAAGCTCGTGCGATGCAGTCGTGGGAAGAACAGCGCTCCTTCCGCGAAATCGTGGAAAGCGATGCGGTGATCACGTCTCACCTCTCGCCAGCCGAACTGGATGACTGCTTCGATTACAACTGGCATCTCAAACACGTCGATACCATCTTTGACCGTCTTGGCCTGTAATCAAATATAAAAAATCCGGGACTTTACTGCCGGACCGCCTCCATCCCTTGACCGAGAGGAGGCGGGGAGTGAGTCCCGGTGTTTTGATCAAGAGGAGGAGTTCTACCATGACAACCAAAGGCGAAATGCTTTACGAAGGCAAAGCAAAACGCGTTTACCATACCGAACACCCGGATCAATATATTGTCGAATACAAAGATGATGCCACCGCATTCAACGGCGAAAAGAAAGGCACCATCACTGGCAAAGGCCAACTGAACAACGCCATCTCCACCATCTTTATGGAGATGCTCGAAAAGCACAACATTCCGACCCACTTCATCTCCAAGTTGAACGACAACGAGCAACTGGTCAAAAAAGTCGAAATTGTGTTGCTTGAAGTTGTCGTCCGCAACATTGCGGCCGGATCGCTTGCCAAACGCCTCGGCCTCGCCGAAGGGACCGTCCTGCCGAAAGCGGTTGTCGAGTTCTACTACAAAGACGACGACCTCGGCGACCCGCTGATCAATGACTCGCACATCGACGTGCTGGAGCTGGCGACCCCGGAGACGGTGGCGCAGATGGCCGCGTATGGCCGTCAGATCAACGACATCCTGATCAACTACCTCAAAGACCGCAACGTCAAATTGGTCGATTTCAAACTCGAATTCGGTATCACCCCGCAAGGCGAATTGCTGCTGGCCGATGAGATTTCGCCCGACACTTGCCGCTTCTGGGATGCGGACACCAACGAAAAGCTGGACAAAGACCGTTTCCGCCGCGACATGGGCGATGTGGAAGAAGCCTATCAAGAAATGCTGCGCCGCTTAGGAGGAGTCGAAGTATGATCACCGCTCGCATTCACGTCACGCTTAAACAGTCCGTTCTCGACCCGCAAGGCACCGCCGTCACCAAGTCGCTGCATGCGCTGGGCTACGCGGAAGTACAGGATGTACGCATCGGCAAGTTTCTCGAACTGAAGCTCGACACGGCAGATCGCGCCCAAGCGGAAGCGCGTGTGACCGACATGTGTGAAAAACTGCTGGCAAACACTGTGATCGAAAAATACGAATTTGAACTTGTGGAGGCCTAAACGATGAAGTTCGCCGTCCTGGTTTTTCCGGGTTCCAACTGTGACATCGACGCGGTGAAAGCGGTGGAAGACGTGCTGGGCGAAGCGGTCGAACCGGTCTGGCACACGACCACCGATCTCTCCGGCTATGATGCGATTATCGTTCCGGGTGGCTTCTCCTACGGGGACTACCTGCGCTGCGGTGCGATCGCCCGCTTTTCGCCTGTGATGGAAGCGGTCAAACAGGCTGCTGCCGAGGGCAAATTTATCATCGGGATCTGCAACGGTTTCCAGATTCTCACCGAATCGGGGCTCCTGCCGGGCGCGTTGCGCCACAACGACCACCTGCAATTTCGCTGTGCGATCTCACCGCTCGTCGTCGAGAACAACAGCACGCCGTTTACGTCCGACTACGCACAAGGCCAAGTGATCCACATCCCGATCGCGCATGGCGAAGGCAACTACCATGTGGACGAAGAGACTTTGTCCCGGATGAAAGCGAACAATCAGATCGTTTTCCGTTACTATGAGCACAATCCGAACGGCTCGCTGGAGCGCATCGCCGGGGTCTGCAATGAAGCTGGCAACGTGCTGGGCATGATGCCGCACCCGGAGCGCGCCGTCCATCAATTGCTCGGCTCCGAAGATGGCAAAGCGCTATTCACGTCGATTCTGAAAGCATGGAGGGACAAACAAGGTGCGTAACGAACCGACTCCTAAGCAAATTGCTGAAGAAAAAATCTATCGCACGTTCGGACTGAACGATGAAGAGTATGACCGCATCGTCACCCTGATGGGCCGTCAGCCTAACTATACGGAGACGGGCATTTATTCGGTCATGTGGTCCGAACACTGCTCCTATAAATCGTCCCGCCCGGTCTTGAAAAAGTTCCCGACCACAGCCCCGCACGTCTTGCAAGGGCCGGGGGAGAACGCCGGGATCATCGACATCGGTGACAACCTCGCCGTCTCCTTCAAGATCGAGTCGCACAACCACCCGTCCGCCATCGAACCGTACCAAGGGGCGGCGACCGGAGTGGGCGGGATCATCCGCGACGTCTTCACGATGGGTGCGCGTCCGATCGCGCTGCTCAACTCGTTGCGCTTTGGCGAAATCGAAGGCGATGACAATGTGCACAACCGCTACCTGTTCTCCAACGTGGTCGCAGGCATCGCCGGGTATGGCAACTGCATCGGCATCCCGACGGTCGGCGGCGAAGTTGTCTTTGATGATCGCTACCGCCACAACCCGCTGGTCAACGCGATGTGTGTCGGCCTGATGACTCACGACCAGATCGCCAAAGGCTTCGCGAGCGGCGTCGGCAACCCGGTGCTTGCGGTCGGCGCGCGCACAGGTCGCGACGGAATTCACGGCGCGACGTTCGCCTCGACCGAAGATCCGCACAGCAAAGAGCGTTCGGCTGTGCAAGTCGGTGACCCGTTCATGGAGAAATTGTTGCTCGAAGCTTGCCTCGAACTGATCGCGACGGGCGATGTGATCGGCATCCAAGATATGGGGGCGGCTGGCCTGACCTCCTCTTCCTCGGAGATGGCAGCCCGCGCCGGCTCTGGCATCGAGCTTGACATGACGAAAGTGCCGTGCCGCGAAGAAGGCATGACGCCGTATGAAATGATGCTGTCCGAATCGCAAGAGCGGATGCTCGTCGTCATGGAAAAAGGCAAAGAGCACATCGCCACGGAGATTTTTGAAAAATGGGGTCTGGAAGCGGCCGTCATCGGTCGCGTGACAGACGACAGCAAGTTGCGCCTGAAGTGGGGCGAGGAAACGGTGGCTGAAATCGTCGTCTCCACGCTCGTCGATGATGCGCCCGTCTACCACCGTCCGTCCCAGCGTCCGGCCTATCTCGACGCCACGCTCGCCTTTGACCCGTCGAGCGTTAGCGTTCCGACCAGCCTGACCGACACCTTGCATGAACTGTTGCGCACGCCGACCATCGCGTCGAAAGAATACGTCTATCAGCAATATGATTACATGGTTCGCACCAACACCGTCGTGCGTCCAGGCTCCGACGCTGCGGTCGTCTCCATTCGCGGCACTCAAAAGGCGCTGGCGATGAGCACCGATGGCAACGGTCGTTACGTCTATCTCAATCCGTACCTCGGCGGCGCGCACACGATTGCAGAATCGGCGCGCAACCTGATCTGCTCCGGCGCGAAACCGCTGGCTGTCACCGACTGCCTCAACTACTCGTCGCCGGAGAAACCGGAGATTTTCTACCAGTTCGAAGAAAGCTGTGCGGGCATCTCCGAAGCGTGCCGCGTGCTGAGCACCCCGGTCATCTCCGGCAACGTCTCACTGTACAACCAGACGAACGATGTCGATATCTACCCGACGCCGATCATCGGCATGGTCGGTCTGATCGAAGACACCGCGCACATCACCACCCAATCGTTCAAAGCGTCGGGCAACAAAATCTACCTGATCGGCCCGGCCGAAAACGGTCAGATCGGTGGTTCCGAGTACCTGCGCGTCGTGCATGGCGCGGTGGCGGGCGATGCGCCGCCGCTCGACCTGAACGTGGAAAAAACGGTGCAACAAGCGACGCTCACCGCCATCCAATCCGGCCTGATTGAAGCGGCACACGACCTTGCAGAAGGCGGTCTCGCTATCGCGCTGGCCGAATCGGCGATCGGCGGTCAGATCGGTGCCAGCATCGACATCACATCCCAGCAACGACTGGATGAAGTGCTGTTTGGGGAAGCGGCATCCCGCATCCTCGTCGAAGTGAAGCAGGAGAACGAAGCCGCTTTCGAAGCGCTGATGGCAGAACACTCCGCTTCGCTGACCGCGCTCGGCATCCTCAGCGGGGACAGCTTGACGATCCGCGTCAACGGCACGACCGTTATCGACGACAAGGTGGAGCATCTGCAAGCTACGTGGAAAGGAGCAATCCCATGTCTGATGAACTAAACCTGGACATGACGGACGACGAGCTGTTCGACAAATGGCATGAAGAATGCGGCGTGTTCGCTATCTTTGGCCATGAAAATGCGGCACAGCTCACCTACTTCGCGCTCGTAGCGCTCCAACACCGCGGTCAAGAGTCGGCGGGGATTGCGACCGTTGACGGTCTCAAACTGTATCATCAAAAAGGCATGGGTCTCGTGTCGGAAGCGATTCCGAACGAGGCCATGCCTCGTCTTTCCAAAGGCCATGCGGCGGTCGGCCATGTGCGCTACTCGACGACTGGCGTTTCGCAACTGATCAACGCACAGCCGCTGGTGTTCAATTTCCAGCGCGGCAACATGGCGCTGGCTCACAACGGCAACTTGGTCAATGCCCACCAACTGCACAGCTTCTTGGAGCACCGCGGTGCCATTTTCCAATCGACTTCTGACACCGAAGTGGTCGCACATCTGATCGCTCGCTCCGGCCACACCGACATGGCGGACAACATTCGGGAAGCGCTGTCGATCGTCAAAGGAGCCTATGCGTTCTGCATCCTGACCGATGACAAGCTGTATGCGATGCGCGATGCGAACGGCCTGCGTCCGATGGTGCTCGGCAAAATTGGTGATGCGTACTGCGTGTCGTCCGAGTCCTGCGCCTTCGATACGATCGGCGCTGAGTTCGTCCGCGACATCGAGCCAGGCGAAATGCTGATCATCTCCAAAGACGGAGTGGAATCGACCCGCTTTGCAGGCTCGGCCAAGCGCGCGCTCTGCACGTTCGAATACATCTATTTCGCGCGTCCCGACTCGGACATCGACGGTTTTAACGTCCATGCGGTGCGCAAAGATTTTGGCAAACTGCTCTACCGGGAACATCCGGTCGAAGCGGACGTCGTCATCGGCGTGCCAGACTCTTCGATCTCGTCGGCGATCGGCTATGCCGAAGAATCGGGCATCCCTTATGAGATCGGGCTGATCAAAAACCGCTACGTTGGCCGCACCTTCATCCAACCGAGCCAAGAACTGCGCGCGCGCGGTGTTAAGCTCAAGCTGAACGCGGTGCGCAAGATCGTTGAAGGCAAGCGCGTCGTGATGATCGACGACTCGATCGTGCGTGGCACCACCTCGGGCCGCATCGTCACCATGCTGCGCGAAGCGGGAGCGGTCGAAGTGCATGTGCGCATCGCCTCGCCGCCTGTCACCCATTCCTGCTTCTACGGTATCGACACATCGGCTCGCCATGAGCTGATCGCTTCGAATAAATCGGTCGAGCAGATTCGCGAGTACATCGGTGCGGACACGCTCGCTTTCCTGACCGAAGCCACGATGATGCAGGCGTTTGGCATCATGGACGGCAAAGAGCACGGGCATTGCAACGCTTGTTTCAACGGGAAATACCCGACCGAAGTGTATGAAGACCTGACCAAATCGATCATGGATCGCTAGGAGGATACAAGATGAGCGAACTGTACAAAGCGGCGGGCGTCGATATCGACGCGGGCAACGAAGCGGTCAACCGCATGAAATCCCACGTGGCGCGCACGATGCGCCCGGAAGTGGCGACGATGCTCGGCGGATTTGGCGGCGGGTTCCAGCTCGACGTATCCAAATATAAAAACCCCATGCTCGTCTCCGGCACCGACGGTGTCGGCACGAAGTTGAAGCTCGCCTTTGCGATGGACAAGCATGACACGATCGGCATCGATGCGGTGGCGATGTGCGTCAACGACATCGTGGTGATGGGCGCTGAACCGCTCTTTTTCCTCGACTACCTCGCGACGGGCAAAGTGGTTCCGGAGACGATCGAAAGCATCGTCAAAGGCATCGCCGACGGCTGTGAGCAGTCAGGCTGTGCGCTGATCGGCGGCGAGACGGCCGAGATGCCGGGCATGTATCAGGACGGGGAATATGACATCGCCGGATTTACGGTCGGCGTGGTGGACAAAGACAAACTGATCGACATCGCAAACGTCCAAGCGGGCGACCTGATCATCGGCCTGTCCTCCAGCGGCATCCACTCCAACGGTTACTCGTTGGTGCGCAAGCTGTTCTTCGGCGACAACGAATATTCGCTCGACCATGTGTTCCCGGAGATCGGGCAGCCGCTCGGTGAAGTGCTGCTCACCCCGACCAAGATTTATGTGAAAACGATCTTGGCACTGCTCGAGCGCTTCGACATCCACGCGATGGCACACATCACCGGGGGCGGATTTTTGGAAAATATCCCGCGGGCGTTGCCGGAAGGGTTGTCGGCGGAGATTCAAGTCGGGTCGTGGCCGATTCAGCCGGTGTTTAACACGATGCGTCGCCTCGGCAACATCGAGACGTTTGACCTGTTCCGCACCTTCAACATGGGCATCGGCATGATCTTGATCCTGCCAGAAGCGCAAGCGAAAGACGTGGTGGCAGCAGCCGAAGCGCTCGGCGAAGAAGCGAACATCATCGGCGCGATCATCGAAGGTCCGCACGACGTACAGTTGAAGGGGATCTAAGCATATGGCGAAGTTTGCAATTTTGGCATCAGGATCTGGGTCGAATGCCCAGGTCCTGATCAATTGGGTGCGGGCAGGAAAAATTGACGCCGAACTGGCCTGCCTCGTCTGTGACCGACCAGGGGCGAAGGTGATCGAACGAGCAGAGGCAGCGGAGGTTCCTGTGCTCGTTTATTCACCGAAAGAGTTCGTAAATAAAGCGGCGTATGAGGCACAACTTGTCGCCGATCTGCGCGCGCGCGGTGTGGAGTATGTCGTGCTGGCTGGCTATTTGCGCATCTGTGGCCCGACGTTTTTGGAAGCGTATGCGGGGCGGACGATCAACCTGCATCCTTCTTTGCTCCCGCTGTTTCCAGGGCTGCACGCGATTCGCGACGCGTTCGAAGCGGGCGTGAAGTACACGGGCGTCACGGTGCATTTTATAGATGAAGGCGTGGATACCGGCCCGATCATCCGTCAAGAGACGGTCTGGATCGCTCCGGAAGATACGCTCGAAACGCTGGAAGCGAAGATTCATGCTGCGGAACATCGGTTGCTGCCAGAAGTGGCGGCACAATTTTTGACCGGGCAGTTACAGCTTGTGAACGGCAAAATCGAGACAGAGAAAAAGTAGTGGAAGAGAGAACGGAGGAACTAAATCTATGAAACGCGCACTGATCTCGGTATCGGATAAAACGGGTGTCATCGAACTGGCTCAAGCGTTCGTCAGCCACGACGTCGAAGTCGTCTCCACAGGCGGCACGCACAAACTGCTGCACGGAGCGGGTGTGCCCGTGACCAACATTTCGGACATCACAGGCTTTCCGGAAATCATGGATGGCCGCGTCAAGACGCTCCACCCGAACATCTTCGGCGGCCTGCTCGCCATCCGTGCCAACGACGAGCACATGGGAGCGATTGAGGGGCTCGACATCAAGCCGATCGACTATGTGATCGTCAACCTCTACCCGTTCCAAGCCACGATTGAAAAGCCGAACGTAACGTTTGAAGAAGCGATCGAAAACATCGACATCGGCGGTCCGTCGATGTTGCGGGCTGCGGCGAAAAACTATCAGGACGTTGCCGTCGTCGTCGATAGCGGCGACTATGCGCGGATCATCGATGGGCTCGACAACGACAACCCGCTGACCCGTGCCGAAAAATTGGGCTTGGCGACCAAAGTGTTCCGCCACACGGCAGCGTATGACGCGCTGATCTCGCAGTACCTCACGCAAGCGACAGGCGAAGCGTTTCCAGAACGCCTGACCGTCACCTACGAAAAGGTGCAAGACCTGCGCTACGGCGAGAACCCGCATCAACAGGCCGCTTTTTATGCCGAGCCGGGTGCGGCTTCGCACACGATTGCAGGTGCAAAGCAACTGCACGGCAAAGAATTGTCTTATAATAACATTAACGATGCCAACGCCGCGCTTGCGATCGTTCAAGAGTTCAACGAGCCGGCTGTGGTGGCGATCAAGCATACCAACCCGTGCGGGGTCGGCATTGCTGAAACCATCTTGGACGCGTACATCAAAGCGTACGAAGCGGACCCCGTGTCGATCTTCGGTGGCATCGTCGCGCTGAATCGTGAAGTGGACCTTCAGACCGCGCAAAAGATGAGCGAACTGTTTCTCGAAATCATCCTCGCGCCGTCCTACACCACCGGGGCGCTCGAGCTGTTGACCCAAAAGAAAAACCTCCGCGTCATGACCGTCGAGATGACCCCGCAAGGCGGCATCCCGGCGCTTGGCACACCGCGCACCACCCAGAAAGTGCAGGGCGGGCTTTTGATCCAAGACCTCGACTTGCAAACGGTCACCGAAACGGACGTCCAAGTGGTGACCAAACGCCAGCCGACCAGCGAAGAGATGAAGCAGTTGCTGTTCGCGTGGAAAGTGGTCAAGCATGTCAAATCGAATGCGATCGTGCTGGCTGGCGCAGACCGCACGGTCGGGGTTGGTGCTGGGCAAATGAACCGCGTCGGTGCGGCGAAGATCGCCATCGAGCAAGCGGGCGACCTAGCCAAAGGTTCCGTGTTGGCATCCGATGCGTTCTTCCCGATGGCAGATACGGTGCAAGCGGCCGCGGCGGCAGGTGTGACCGCCATCGTTCAGCCGGGCGGTTCGATCAAAGATGCAGACTCGATTGCGGCGGCAGATGAGGCGGGGATCGCGATGATCTTCACGTCCGTTCGTCATTTTAAACACTAAACCAAACGAGAGAAAGGGAGGCTGAGTTGATGAAAGTCCTAGTGGTAGGCGGCGGTGGCCGCGAGCATGCGATCATCTGGAAACTGGCGCAGTCACCACAGCAGCCCAAGTTGTACTGCGCGCCGGGAAACCCTGGCATCGCGCAGCTGGCAACCTGTGTGAACATCTCCGCAGAAGATGTGCAGGCACTCGCCGACTTTGCCGAGGCGGAAGGCATCGAACTGACCGTCGTCGGTCCAGAAGCGGCGCTGTTGCTCGGCATCGTTGATGAATTTGAAAAACGGGGCTTGCGCATCTACGGCCCGCGCAAAGGAGCCGCGCTGATCGAAGGTTCGAAAGCGTTCGCCAAAGAAGTGATGGCGATTGCCAATGTGCCGACTGCTGCTTCGGCCTATTTTGGCGAATTGGAAGCGGCCAAAGAATACGTCCGTGCGCAAGGAGCTCCGATCGTGATCAAAGCGGACGGTCTAGCCGCAGGAAAAGGCGTAGTCGTCGCCCACACGATCGCCGAAGCGGATGCGGCGATCGACCTGATGATGAAAGACAAAGCGTTTGGTGACTCGGGCAAACAAGTTGTGGTCGAAGAGTTCCTGAGCGGCCAAGAAGCGACGGTGATGGCCTTCATCTCCGGCGACACCGTCAAGCTGATGGCACCAGCTCAAGATCACAAGCCGGCCTACGATGGAGACCAAGGCCCGAATACGGGTGGGATGGGCACCTATTCGCCAGTTCCGGTGGTGGACGAAGCGCTGTTGGCAGCGGTGGAAGAGAAGATCATCCGTCCGGTGATCTACTTCCTCGCCAATAACGGTAGCCAATACAAAGGCACGTTGTACGTGGGCCTGATGCTCACCGCCGATGGCCCGAAAGTCATCGAATTTAACGCTCGTTTTGGCGATCCCGAGACCCAAGTGGTGCTTCCGCGTTTGGAAACCGACCTGTTGGACATCTTCAACGCTACGATCGACGGCACGTTGGAAGAGTTGGCAGTGACGTGGAGCGATCGCGCTGCCGTTTGCGTGATCATGGCGGCAGGCGGCTATCCGGCCGACTATCGCAAAGGCGATCTGATCACCGGGCTCGACCAAGCGAGCGACGAGGCGGTCATCTTCCATGCGGGCACCAAGCAATCAGAAGCGGGCATCACCACCAACGGCGGTCGAGTGCTGGGTGTGACTGGCTTCGGTGCAGATTTGAAAACCGCCCAAGAAGCGGCCTATCGCACGGTGGAGCAGGTGCACTTCGCCGATGTGCATTACCGCAAAGACATCGCGGAAAAAGCGTTTCGCTAATTGATCAACGAAGAGCCCTGCTGCGGAGCGGGGCTCTTTTTGATCGAGTTCTTTGGAAATCAGCTAAAAGCGGGTGAAAGGCCCACTGTGATTCTACATACGGTCAAACAATTGGAAAATGTCCTTCTGGCGCCGAGCAACGAAGGGCATTTGTTTGCAATCTTGAAGCCTTTCCTAATGAAGGGGGTCTTTGTGGTATTGTCCGCGCAAAGAATCTGCAAATGCATCGGTCAACCCGTGCACCGGATATTGTTGGAGGTAGCTTGCAACGCTGCCCTGACTGATCGCTTTCCCGCCGTTTAAGAACAGCACTTCATCGGCAGCAGCTGTGGCCACATCCAGTTGGTGCGTGGAGAAGATGACCGTTTGTTTCGCCTGTTTGATTTCCTGGAGGAGATGGATGAACGATTCCATCCAGAAGGGGTCCAACCCATTGGTCGGCTCGTCTAAAACCAGCAAAGCGGGCTCTGCGAGCAGAGATTGGGCAAACAGCAGGCGTTGGCGCATTCCTTTGGAGAAGGAGGTGACCGATTGGTTGCGCGCCGCGGTAAGCCCCACTCGTTCCAACACTTCGGCAACCCGCCGCTTGCCTACTCCACGCAATCCGGCGTAAAACTGCAACGTATCCCAAGCGCTCAAACCGACCGAAAACTGAAAATCATCCGGCATAAACCCGAGCCGTTCCGCATAGGCAGTCCGATCGCGCTCTGGCTCGATATTCATAAGCCGAATCGTGCCGGTCGTGGGCCGACTGATCCCCGCGATCATCTTGAGCAACGTGCTTTTCCCCGCCCCGTTTCCCCCGCAGAGCGCGAGCACCTTTCCCTCACTCAGCGCAAAGGACAGCGGGTGGAGCAACGTCTTCCCTTTGATCGTTTTGCTAACATTTTCCACTTCGAAATAATGCTCAGTCATGATGGCGCCCTCTCTCCCACAACCTACTGGCCAAACCTGTCAACCCGATGAGCCACAAACAACCGTACAGAGTAGCGATGATCGTGCCATAGCTTCCTTGCGCCCATTCGACAAAGCGGTAATATTCGGGTCCGAACACAGAGCCGCCGCCGATTTTGATCACCGTCACGATGCGCACCAGCTCGGCTGGATTCAGGAGCGTAAGCAGGCCGAGCACTGGCTGGATGGCCGGATATGGCAGCAGTTGGAGCATCCCGATCAACAGCGTCGGCCAGGCGAGCACGGTGAGAAACCAAATGCCAACGCATACGGTGAGCGCCTGCCACCTGTTTTTCGCCAGCGTTCCGATCAGCATCGCAAGCCCCAGATACATCAGCATCACCGCGATGGAAAAGAAAATAAAAATCTGAAACTGCTGTAGACTGACTGTAAGGTTCAGCAACGCGCCCATGATCCCGAACAGACCAAATCCAGCGCAGAGAATCGCCAGCAAGACGGCGCACAGACCGATAAATTTTCCGAGCAAAAAGGAAAAAGAGGAGAGCGGATAGGTGGAAAGCAAACGCCATGTCCCATCCTCTTTTTCGGAGGTCAGTGAAAAGGAGCCGAGCAACAACGTCATCAGCGGTAGCAGATACAGGATAAAGTTGATCATCATCCCAGTTGAATGGGTATAGCCTTGCAGGTGGAGCCCGCCGTCCGACAGGATGAGCAAAAGGGCGAGACTAAACAGGAAGAACAAGACCAGAAATGAGTAGGACCACGGATTGCGAAACCCGAGTTTCATCTCCCGTTTGGCCAGTATCCAGATGTTCATCTTTACATGCCAGACATGCCCGAGCCGGAATGGTTATGCTCCATCTTTTCTTTCATCATCTCTTTGTTCATCTCCCACGAATGCTTGGTCAGATCGTCGTAGGTCAGCAAGCTCCCTTGACCATGCTGTTTCAAAAAGGCTTCTGCATCCGCTTTTTCTTTGAAGGAGATTACATTGTAGGCCATCGGTGTCATGATGTCCTTGTGAAACACATACGCAGCCTTTTCGATCTTGACCCACTCATCGGTGTTGTAATCGCGGACGAACTGTTGTTGAACCTGATCGGTGCCATTTTTGGCTGCCCAGGCGAACAAACAACCGATATCATCAAATTTCATCGCTTTCCCATTCTCTTGTACCAGTTCGACCGCAAATTTGTCGTCTTTTACCAGCATGTTACAAATAGCGCATTTGTCCACTTTTTCGTCAACGGCTACCGGTTGCACCTCTTTTGTACCACAACCGCTCAGCGTCGTGCTGATCAGCAGTGCGGCAAGCGCGGTGAAGAGTAAGTTTTGTTTTTTCATATTGAAGACCTCCAGATTCTATTTTTCCAAAAGGGCAGTATTCCTGCCGCCAGCATGAGCAGAGACACGAAGAGCACTCGCTTGGGGAGCGGCTCGGCCTGTGCTTCGTTTGCTGGATGATCGGGTGCAGCCAGCAGTGGAGCTGTGTCTTGCAGCCAATGATCGGTCTTGCTGGTGAACATTTCTTCTAGCACGGCAAAACCAGGCGCCTGAAAGAAAAGCTGATAGGCAGGCACCGCATCGGTCAGGGCGAGGAAAAAGGGGGAGGCGAGATACGGCAATTCCGAAAGATTGTCGCCGTTCAAATCCAAACCACGGTGGGTATCCCAGAAATTTGCCCACAAGCGGTTGTTGCTGCTATCAACCGCTTGCGCTTGTACGACATTGCCGCTCCATACGTTGCCGCGCAGTTCATTGTCGGTTGCCCCCGTCATCAGCACACCCAAGAAATTGTTGGAGATATCGTTGTCGAGGATCGAGTTGGCAGTGGAACTGTCTACGTAGAGTCCGATGCGATTGTCGGCGATCAGATTGTTGGCAATGCTCGCATGCGTCACGTTGTACAACAGCACACCTTGCGAGTGCACGTGCCCAGACTGTTTGAAAATCCTATTGTTTAGAATGTGGCTGCCGACATCCTCCATCACCATCGCACCGGTTACGTTTCTTTCCAATAGATTGTCGGAGATTCGTGACCGCTCGGTGAACATCAGATGCACCCCGTAGCGGGAGTCGGTGATGTGGTTGTGGCTGATCTGGTTGCGGGCGCTGTGCTCAAGATAGATTCCATCTTGGACGAACTGGAACTGTGAGTTCTCGATGCGGTTGTCATTCGCCTGCCGCAGTTCGATACCATGCCCTCTGTCGTTTAGCTCCGGTTCCGTTCCCCTGATCTGCAAATTTTGCAACAGGTTGTGATCGGCGTTGATCAGTTTGATCGCCGTCTGCCTGCTCGTGATCGAGGTGTTAGTCACTTCGTTCGCATCACCCTCCAAGACGAGCGGCGTTTGGTCATCTTGCAAAATGAGCCCAGACACGACAACTCCGCTCGCCTTCACCTGCAACAACGGTTGATCTGTCGGCGCGTCAGACGCCCTGACCAGTTGCGCCTCGTTCCCGCGCAGTTGCAACGGCTTGCTGATGACGACAGGTCCCTCATACAACCCTGGGGGAAGCTGAACGGTCGAGCCTGGCTTGGCACTGTCAATCAAAGCCTGTACGTTGGTCGGGCGCTCCGAACTTTGCCCGTGAGCAGTTCCAGAAAAAAGAAAGGCACAGACCAGAAATGGCAAGACACAGAGAACCCGTTCCGATCTCTTCATGTGGTCACCTCCTGTTACAAGGTTGATTATAGACGAGGAGCGAGAGCGCTCCATATGACTCGACTGGGCTAATTTTGTTACCATTTCATGACTTTCGCTCCATGAAAGCATCGAGAACCCGATCCGGCAGGGCGAGCAAATCCGGTAATTCATGATGAATCCGCTCGCAACCTTTGAAACGAAAACGACGAATGACGTAGGTGATCCGATCGTCGATTGGCTTTCGTCCTACGCGCCTCCGACTCCCGCTTGTGTATAAGTCATCTTACATATTGGGTAAATATGCTTCTCTGCACTCCGTATGAAAAACACCAAGCTTTTCTTCAAATTGATAATGAGATACTATAACCATATGGTTTTTTGGGGGACGGCTCTGGTGCAACTGTTGGCGCAGTGGCACATCTTTCAGAGGCGTCCTTTTTCTGTTCTAGGGTATGTATGGTGGTCAATACATCCGTCAACCTTTGGTCATTTAGAATCGGCTGTAACAATTTACATCGAGTGATCGTACCTCTACCTGTTTAGTTTCCAGGTTTTATGCTGTGTTTTGCAGTGCTCTCAACATCGGAGTTTTTTGACTGGAAAGCGCAAAAATGCCGGATCATCTACCGATCCGGCATCCAGCACTACTTTGCTTATGCAAACACTTGCTCAATGCGCTCCAGCGCCCAGTCCAACTCTTCCCGTGTGATCACGAGCGGCGGTGCGAAACGGATGGTTGTTTCATGCGTTTCCTTGCACAGCAGCCCCAGTTCTTTCAGTTTCTCGCAGAAGGGGCGCGCCGCTGTGTTCAGCTCAATCCCGATGAACAGTCCGCGTCCGCGGATCTCTTGGATCGTCTCATGTTGAATGGCGCGCAACCGCTCTAGAAAATAGGCGCCGAGCTCCAGCGAACGCTGTGGAAGCTGCTCTTCTTCCACCACTTGTACGGATGCGAGCGCGACTGCTGCCGCCAGAGGATTGCCTCCAAACGTGGAGCCGTGAGAGCCCGGTTCAAAGACGCTGAGCACTTCGCTGTCTGCCGCTACGGCAGATACAGGGAACACCCCGCCGCCTAGCGCTTTGCCCATGATGTACATGTCCGGTTTCACATCTTCCCAATCGGAGGCGAACATCTTGCCGGTGCGGCCAAAGCCGGTTTGGATTTCATCGGCCAACAGCAGCACGCGATGTTCTTTGCACAACTCCTCCGCCGCTTTCAGGAACCCATCTTGCGGTATGATGATGCCAGCTTCGCCTTGGATCGGTTCGACGAGAAAAGCGACAGTGTTTGGGTTGATCGCTGCCCGAAGCGCCTCAATGTCGCCGTATGGGATCATTCGAAACCCTGGGGTGAACGGTCCAAACCCTTGCTTGTACTCTTCAGCTGAAGAAAACGAAGTGATCGTGATCGTCCTTCCGTGAAAGTTACCTTCACAAACGATGATCTCCGCCTGATTCTCCGGCACCTGTTTCACCGAATAGCCCCATCTGCGCGCCGCTTTTAAAGCGGTTTCAACCGCTTCAGCCCCAGTGTTCATCGGCAAGATCATCTCTTTGCCCGTCACCTTTGACATCTGTTCGTAAAAATCTCCCAACTGGTCGTTGTAAAACGCCCGTGAGGTCAGCGTGACGCGGTCCGCTTGGTCTTTTAACGCCTGAATGATCTTCGGATGACGATGTCCTTGGTTGAGTGCGGAATAGGCGCTCAACATATCCATGTATCGATTGCCTTCTGCGTCTTCTACCCAGACACCCTCTGCCTGCGAGATCACAATCGGCAGCGGATGATAATTTTTCGCTCCATACTTTTCGGTCGTTTGAATCACTTTTCCAGATCGATTCATTTGCTGACATCCCCCTTCTTTGTTCCATTCCTAACATATCATATCCCTTGGAAAATTTACGCATCCATTTGTGCTTGTTCCACATTTGAGTTGGCCTTGAACTGATGTGTTAGATCGCTCAAGAATAGAGTACACGTCGATGAGATTCCGTTGGAACTGCGGAAATGCCTCAGCTAATGTGGGGGATCAGAACACTACCGCTTTGCTAATCCGTTTCATTTGGCAAGTCGTGTAGTGACCAGCACTTCACGTACATGGCGCGCGGGTAAGCCAAACGAACACAGCAAAAAGGGAAGCCCACAGCGGCTTTTCTTTTTTGTGATAAAATTTATACAACTGCATGGATCGGAGGTACTTATGAAAAAACGAGTCGCGATCGGCATGATCAGCCATGAATCGAACAGCTTTTCCCCGGTACCCACTCCGCGTGTTGCCTGGGAAAAATGGGGCTTGAGCTCAGGCGATGACATCCTGACCGTCTAGAAGGGAAGCCATACGCCCGTCGGCGCTTTTCTCGACTATGCGGAACAAGCGGGCTGGGACGTCATCCCCACCTTGGCTGCGCACCGCTTTTTGTACCACAAGGTTGCCCGCCCGATCTGGCCGCTTGACATCACATGAGGGGAGGTGCGAGATGAAACTGACGATCACCCACAAAAAGCCGTCCCGACTGCTCAATCCGGCCAGCGGATTTCTCAGCGGGTACAGCCACACGCTCAACCCGTACACAGGCTGTTCATATGCCTGTTCCTACTGCTATGTGCGCCAGATGCCAGTGGCGTTGTTTCGGGGCGAAGAGTGGGGCACTTGGATCGACGTGAAGACGGAAGCGGCCACCAAGCTAAAAAAGGAACTGCAAAGCGCCAAGAAAAAAGGTCCGGTCACCATCTTTATGTCCTCCAGCACCGACCCGTACCAACCGCTCGAAGCGCAGGAAAAAGTCACTCGCGGTTTGCTCGAAACGATGGTGGAGGAGCCGCCCGACTTCCTGTTTGTCCAAACGCGCAGTCCGCTCGTCACTCGCGACCTCGACCTCTTTGCACAATTGAAAGACCGCATTCGCATCTCGATCACCGTCGAAACGGACCGCGACGAGATCCGCAGGCTGTTCGCACCGAAAGCCCCGCCGATTCGAGCAAGGCTCCAAGCGTTGCAAACGATCGCCGATGCTGGGCTCCCCGTCCAAGCGGCGATCGCGCCCGTCTTGCCGTGCAGTGACAACTTCGCCCGCACGCTGGCGGGCATCGTCACCCGCGTCTGCCTCGACGACTACTTCATGGGAGATGGTAGCGGGGGCAGGCGCACCGAGCGGTTGGGTATCCAAGACCTCTACCGGGAAGCGGATCTCAATGACTGGTACGACCGAACTGCCTACCTGCGCGTCTGGCAACAACTGCAACAGGAATTTCCACCCGAGCAACTCTTTCGCTCCCAACTAGGATTTCTTCCCAACTAGCCAAAGCTTCCCTGCGAAGCTTTGGCTAGTTGGGTTGTCCTGATCTGATACCCCGAGGAGTGCGCGAGATCATGTAGGTTCTTTTTCGCAAATGGGCTCTAGTTGTCCGCGGCGTACATACATTAGAGATAGTTACGACTGTCAAGCCGGAGGTGTATGTCCTGATGTTCGCAGAGCCGTTTGCCGGAGAACTGATCAAACTGATTCTGATCAACATCGTTCTAAGCTGTGATAACGCCTTGCTGATCGCTCTTGTCTGCTGGAACTTGCCCGCTCAACTGCAGAAAAAAGCGTTTTGGTGGGGCAGCATGGGGACGGTGGTGTTGAAAGTTGGTTTGACCTTTGTGGCGGCGCAGTTGCTGGAGATTCCCTTTCTGCAGGCGGTGGGCGGACTTTTGCTCGTCTACATCGCGATCGGGCTGCTTCGCCAAGAGCAGAATGAGACTGGGCTGCGCGATCCGCAGTCTGGACTGTGGGGTGCCGTGAAAACGATCATGCTCGCCGACCTCGTGATGAGCATCGACAACACGGTCGCCGTCGCGGCCGTCGCGGGTGACAACCTGCTGTTGATCGCGATCGGGTTTGCCGTTTCAGTTCCGGTGATCATGTTCAGCGCCGATTTTGTGACGCGGCTGATGGAGCGCTTCCCATTTGTGATCTCTGCGGCTGCCGCATTTTTAGGGTATACGGCATGGGAAATGGTGCGGCAAGATCTGGTCGTCGGGCTCTTCCTCTCCACACATCTCGCACAGGCGGACGCGTTGATCCCGTGGTTGCTCATCGCGAGCTTCCTGCTCTACGGCTGGAAAAGGCAAAATCGCGTGGTCAGCGTGCCTTTTTCCAGAAGTAAAAAGTATGATGATGCCAGGCTCAGATGAGTCTGGCATTTTAAGAAAGATGAAGGAAACCAAACTATATAAAATCATAAATAATATCAATTTACATAATTGACAATACAAGGTAATCATGAGTATCCTATCTAAGATGAGATGTAAAAGAGTATCAACGAAAACCGTATCCTCATTTATAATCGGGAAATATGACGATGCTGTGGTTATATAGCAGAGAAGAGGTGATCGATCATGCAAGGGAGTGGTAGGGCAGGGAGCCTTGCAACAGAGTGGCCAGTTCTGAATGGCACTTATCAAATGATGACCTACGTGACGGAAGATGCACTTGCGCACCTTGCGATCGGTGAGTGTTGTCATCATGCCCAAGTGGTTGATGCGGTCTGGATACTAGAAGAGATGGTTTTCTTAGCGGATGACGACAGAAAGCCTGCTCTGCAAGAGGTGTAGCAAATGGCATCCAATATGTTTTCCGTCTTGAAGATTCGTGATTTTCGACTGCTTTGGCTTGGTTTGATCGTTTCCAACCTTGGCACGTGGGCGCAGTTGTACGCAGAACAATGGTATGTTTTCTCCTTCAATGAATCAGCGACCGACGTTTCCATGCTCATTTTTGTGCAAGCGGTGCCGAACATTCTGTTCATGTTGTTAGGCGGTATCCTTGCCGATCGGTTTAACCGACGCAAGTTGCTGTTTTTCACGCAGGGGATGCAAGCGTTTTTGACCTTGCTGCTCGCCGTGTTCATCACGATGAACGTGATGGATCTCTACCTGTACTACACCATCAATTTTTTATATGGATTATTGATCGGTCTTGATCTTCCAGCTCGCCGTTCGATCGTTCCAAACATCGTTCCGCCTGAGCAGTTGTCGAAAGCATTGTCGGTTTACAACGCGACTTTTCAATTGGCGATGTTTGCAGGTCCGGTGATCGGATCGACTTTGGTTGCGCTGTTTGGATACAAAATGGTGTTCTATCTAAACTTCTTGAGCTTTTCGGCCATCCTCTATGCGATCTGGCAGATGAAGATTCCAGACAAAATCCAGAACGTCAGTGTCCAACCTACTTTGTTTTCCGAACTAAAAAATGCGGGTGAAGCATTCCGGCTGCATCGGGTGCTCCTGACGATGGTCATTCTCAACTTCCTGTTTATCGCTTTGGGCCGGATCGACTATCTGTTTCCATCAATCTCTGACAAACTGCTCCACCTTGGTGTGGAAACTGCTGGCTGGTTGAACTCCTCATTGGGAATTGGATATGTGATCGGTTCGGTGCTATGTGGGACATTCGAAAAGTATTTCAAACAAAATGTTCTCGCGACCTTGATCTTCAATACGCTGGCCTTATGTCTGACCACATGGGCGATCGCCGCCTCGCCCTACTTATGGATCGATTGCATCGCGCTCGCCATTCGTGGTGCGGTGGCTTCGATTGGCGGGATTGTCATCAGCAATGCGCTACAAACGACCACTCCCGACCAGCATATGGGGAAAGTGATGGGGGTGCAAAGTGCTGTAGTATCAGCGGCGCAAATGGCGTCCTTCCCGGTTGGAGTGATGACCGACTGGTTTGGCATTCAAACGATCTTAAACGGGCTTGCCCTCAGCAGTTTGTTGATCCTCGGGTATGTCATGGTCAAACGCAAACAGGTGAACGGGATGTCATCCTCTAAAGCACAAGGGATTCTACTTGCGAAAAAGGATCTCAAGGGGCTTTGATTGTCACTTGGAGTTTTGACATAATTGCATGACACTCAACTCGTATCAACTAAGTTCTAGAAAGCTATCGCAATTTTATTGTGGTGGTCTCAGCGTGTAGACCTCGTACAGAAAGGTACTTTGACTACACGCTGAAATGCCCTTCTTGTTTTCTGGCAAGAAGGGCATTTGTCTGCAATTTGATGCGGTTGCGTTAGCAACGGCTTTTTATTTTGAAGTGCGTGACTTACTTAACTAGTCTCGATAAGCATGGAGAAAGGTTTGGGGAGTAAATAAAAATTTAATGAAATGTCGTTTTTGATCGTAACAAAATAATAGGTAGTATATTCAAACAAATGTTACAATTGATAGACTAATTTCTACTTCGTAGTTATAATTAAAAATATTGGTAATTGATTACTTGTTTACAAAATGACATATATTGTTCACGGAGGGGATATAGGTGAGCACGTCTGAACATAAAATGGTTTCCGAAATGGAAAATGTCAATCTGCTTCGGAGAATTATAGAGATCATGTACGAAAAAGGGGAAACCATACGTGGTTTTTCCTCTCGGCTACATATGAGTCGTGAGACGTTACGTTTGATTCTTGTTGCTGAACGACCCGTTTCTCCTTCTGAAGTCGAGGAAATTGCAAATGGGTTAGGGGTCTCAGTGGCTCGTCTAAAACAAATGGATACTTATAAACAACAACAAGAACTAGAAGCGTTCTTTAACTCGGATAATCGAACAAAGCCCATGTATATTCGTAATACTGCATTCGCTGAAGAGTTGGTCGAGATGGCTTTAGGCTCAACTGAACGAGGTTTCAGTCTGAATAACCTTGGTAGAATCTATTATTCGCAAGGCGAATACGAGAAGGCTTACAATGTTTGGACTAGTGCGATGGATTACGCCAAGAAACTGAACGAACAATATAAAGAAAAAAGGCTACTTCATCTAGTAACAGCCAGTCTTATGTTATGTTATACCATTTTTAAGGAATACAGCAGTTGTCATGAGTTACTTCAAATGGTCGAAACTGTTTTTGTAGATGATGCTGAAACACTTGCTATGGCACAATACACAAGAATGATCATGCAAGAGGACCGAGGTAACATTCAAAAAGCAATGGAACATGCTTACAAGTCCTTAGAGTTTTTTAAACAGATCGATAGCAATGAGCAAATTGCGATTGCTCTTCTAAATGCCGCGCATTACGAATATATAATAAGGAACTATACGGAATCTGCTAAATTGCTTTCTGAAGCAATGCATTTTGCAGAGTCTTTTGAGGACACTTTGGCTTTAATCATCAAGGAATACGTGAAGTCTCTAATTCAACTTAAAGATTACACCACAGCTATCCAATTGATCGAAGAATACGCTAGTTTGACCAAGCAGTATCCAGAATACTGGGGCAAACTACAGATCATGTATACGGTCGCGAAAGACGATCCTTCGTACGCAGCCAGCGTAAGCAGAAGTGATGAATTTTCTCGTTCGGTACGTTTCTATGCTTGTAAGTGCCTCATGGAATTTTATTTTTTGAAGAATGACGCAGAAACAGCCATGAGTTACTATGAAAGAAGTCGCATATTTTCAAATACGAAGAGTGAATTTATGAATGAGAGGGGATTCTGATGAAAAGAAAAATGCTTTTGGGAGTAGGATTAATCCTAGTTGCAACCTTCGTTTTCGGTTCAACAAAAATGAACATAACCGCTGAAACGAAACCCCCACAACCGCCAGGAATCGTTTATCTTCCAGTGTATTAATTCTTTCGTCCCTCGTACATTCATTATGAGGGGCCTTTTATTGTCACTCATCTGAAGTGACAATTGTCACCGATTAAAAGACGACCAAAAATTTGAACGATAAACCACCTCAGATTTTACGAGGTGGTTTATTGTTTTGATAGGACGAACACATCTTGGAGGTGGGTGTTATGCATTCTCTTGGGCAACGAATTAGGGAAATACGTTTGAAAACAGGTCTCACGCAAATCGAACTGGCGAAAGGTCTTTGCACTCCGTCAATGGTGTCCCAGATCGAATCTGATCGAGCTCGTCCGTCATACAAAATCTTGGTTGCACTCGCAGCGCGGCTCGAAGTTCCACTTGAATATCTTGTAAAAGAGGTCAACTTCGAGCTGGAGAATTCAAGTAAATACAAGATGGCTCTGCAACAAAAGCGCGGTGATCTGTAGATCATCGCGCATTCTTACTTTCATTCTACAGAGGGGGTATAAATATGTTGCGATATATCAATTTCCTTTTAGCATTAGTAACGATTGGTTTGTTTTTCCTCTTTTTTGAGCAAGTGGAAGTCATACATTCGCTATGGACCGGCAGCGAGGGGCAGACAGTAAGTATGCAGCTGTCTCTATTTTCATGCACTTTAACCTCAGATGTTAGGACAGGTACCTATCACAATTATGGCGCTTATACTTTGATCTTATTAGTAGTCACTAGCTTACTACCAATTGTAAGAAAAAAGTGGTAGAGCTCAAATAGATCATAGACTGGTACGAAGCAATACGGGGCGGTTTTGAAAACCGTTAGGAGGCAACCCCACGCAGGTTAATACAGCTTGGAGCAATTGAATAAAGCCAAGAGCAAACTGCCCGTCCCGAGCAGCACTGCCGATGATGGCCAATGTGATGCCACCGCATCCAAGATTGTATGGTTGTCAAAAATAAGCTAGGCTGGAAACACAGCGTAGCGTTTTTCTCTATTTGGGGAGAGGTGGGCCCTGTAGTCGTTGTACCACCATGGGTGCATCCAGTGCCTGCCGGACGTCGCCGTCTACGATCTGGTCGAGTCAAAGGAGGAAACGAATGATGAACAACCACTGGCATGAGCGCTTCAACACCGCCGATTATGTGTTTGGCAAAGAGCCCAACGCTTTTCTGGCCTCGATCGCCCATCGACTACCAGCGGAGGGCAAGTGGCTGGCCATCGCGGAAGGCGAGGGGCGCAACGCCGTCTTCCTCGCTGAGCAAGGGCATCGCGTCACCACTTGGGACTTGGCGGAATCGGGCCTTCAAAAAACGAAACAGCTCGCCGCCGAGCGCAACGTTGCGGTCGCGACCGAATGGGTCGATCTCAGCAACGCCGTTTGGCAGCCCGCACAGTGGGACGGCATCGTCTGCATCTTTGGTCATTTCCCGGAAGCATTGCGGAATCGCACCTTGCAAGGCGTGAAAACGGCGGTCAAACCGGGCGGGTACTATCTGACCGAAGTCTATTCGAAGTATCAACTGCCCTACAAGAGCGGTGGACCGAAAGATGAGGCGTTGCTGTACCAAGCGGAGGATCTGTTGCAAGCGTTTGCCGATTGGAAGATTGTCCACTTTTTCATGGGCGAAGTGGTTCGCGAGGAAGGGACGGGTCACCAAGGTCTGTCCCACGTGATCCAGCTTTTGGCGCAAAAGCAATAAGAAAAGGGAAGCCTGTCACGGGCTTCCCTTTTTTCGACTGCGTTTCATTTGGCGCGGAGAACCGCTCCTGCGCTTAGCGCGCCGGTTTGTCTTTCTCAAACATGACGATCAAGGCTGGCAACAGGATTCCGCGGATCAGGAAGGTATCGAGCAGAATGCCGATCGCCACGATAAATCCAAACACGAACAAGACTTGAATCGGCTGGGTCATCAGCACAGCAAACGTCGCAGCCAGCAGGAAACCTGCCGATGAGATCACACCGCCCGTCGAGGCGACCGCAAGTTCGACCGCTTTTTTGACCGGATGTTTTCGCCGCTCCTCCATGAATCTGGAGATCAGGATGATGTTGTAGTCGATCCCGAGCGCGACCAGGAACACGAACGTGTACAGCGGAACTCGGTTGCTGACCGCTTCGATGTCAAATAGAAGGTCGGTCAGGAAAAGTCCAAGCCCGACGGCAGACAGGAAGGACAGCAAGATCGTACCGATCATATAAATCGGCATTTTCACCGAACGAGTCATCGCGATCAGCAACAGGAAGATCAGGATGGACTCAAGCAGAACCATCACCAACAGGTCGCGGTTGTTGACCGCCCGATCATCCACTTTTGTCGCCGTCTCTCCGGCAAAATAGAGCGTTCCTTCCAGTCCGCTCGCTTGGACCAGTGCGCCCGACTCCTCACGCATGTTTTCAAGCGCGTCCATCGATTCGATCGCATAAGGGCTTTCGGTGAAGGTCAGACTGTAGCGGACCACTTTTTCATTCGGAGACAGCTCGCTCAACCGAACGTTGTTGACCAAGGGCTGTGCGGAAAGCGTGTCGCGCAAACTCTCTTGCTCGGCTTGGGACAGGGCGCGCTCAGATTCGAACAGGACGGTGGTTGGGGCCAGATCGCCCTTTTCAAACTTGTCTTCCAGAATTTCATAGCCGACGCGCGAGGGCATGTCGTTCGGGAATGATTTGATCGTATCGAATTCATACGACAGATTGAACAGATTGCTGGCCGAAAGGACCAGCAGAATCAGAATGGACAGTGCGGAGATGATCGGTTTCTTTGTGACCATGCGCCCCACTTTTGACCAGACGGAGTTCGGGGAAATCTGTTGGTCGCCGACTCTCGGGATTTTCGGCCAGAACGACTTACGGCCAAACAGTGTGAATAAGGCAGGCACCAAAGTCACCGAGGCCAGCATAATTACGAACATCGTCGTACCGAAAATCGGGGCGAAGTTGCGATAATCTCCATACTCTGCAAAAAACAAGAGGAGCATCGCCACCAAGACGGTACCGCCGGAGAAAAAGACCGGAAGCCCCGTTTCGCGCATCGCCCATTTCATCGCATCGAACTTGTTCTCATGCTGTTTCAATTCTTCACGGAATCGGGAAAATACAAAGAGTGAATAGTCGATAATCGCCGCAAATAGCAGGATGGACATGATCGACAAGGACTGCTTGCTCAGTTCCAGTCCGGCTTTCCCAAACAGCCCTAACAACTGATTGACCACTTCATAGACAAAGGCCGCCGCAAGCAGTGGGATCAAGGCCAGCAGTGGCGAACGGTAGATCACGATCAACAAGATCAGGATCAGGCCGACGGTAGACAACAGCAATACGACATCCGCTCGGGAGAAGAGGTTTAACGAATCGACAGCAATGCCAGCAGGACCCGTGACATACATCGCCAGCGACGAGGACTGATCGGCGATGTCTTTGATTTGGGTCAGCTTTTCGTCCAATTGCTTGCTTTCCAGTCCAGAATCGAAACGGACGGGGATGACAGCTGTCGTCTTGTCATCTGAGAAAAAGCTGGCGACCGCTTGGGGCGGTAATCCATCAATGGACAGCACTTCCTTTAGTCCGACGATCGAGGCACCGCGTATCTCGTTCAGCAGGGCAGACAGTTCGTCCGCTTTCAGCTCGCCTGCGTTGGACTGAAACACGAGTAAGGCAGGCACATCTTCCGTACCTTCAAAATTCTGATCGACTTTCATTTGGGCGATGACCGATTGGGCATCTTGCGGTAACGAATCAATGCTGGAAACTTCGTACTCCTTGGCTCCTGGCGCAAACAGAGCCAGCAACATCGTCATCACGAACCAGAGACTGAGTGTGATCCACATCCCTTTTTTTGTTGCAGTAAAATCGGTCACTTTGCGCAATACGTTTTTCATTTGATATCCGCCTCTCATTTTGAACCAGAGTTGCAATCGAGGGCCCTCAATACTCACTCCATACAAAAATGACACTGGTGTCACCCTTATTATCTTCCTTAGGTGACACAAGTGTCAATTATCATTTTGTGAACATTCCGTGACGCAAAATCTCCTTGATGGAGCGCAGCCACTCGTCCTGTGCGATCCCAAAATGATTGGGGAGATTGATCGTTTGAAAAATGATCCCCAACAAGAGTCCGTCAGGCAGATCGTCCTTGAGGATTTTTTCTTGGCGGCCTAAGTCGATAAAGCGTTGCAAGAGTTGATAGAGGCTGAGATGGGACTCGTCCATCTTTTTTTTGTTGGCGATCACTTTCGGATTGGAACTGACCGGAAGTTGATGGATCATCCCGAGAATTTGATGAATCATGCTATGTCGGAAAATCACCTGCATCAAGTAATCGAATTGTGCAGTAAATCCGGTGTGGTTTTCGATCAGCTTGATTTCACCGAGCATCAACTCCATCTCATAAATCATGAAATCGGAGATCAGCTCTTCCTTGTTCTCATAGTATTTGTAAAGGGTGCCACGCGAGACTTCGAGGCGCTCGGCCAGCAATCCAAAATGGAATCCTTCATATTTGTGTTGTAGCAGGAGCTGTTTCACTTCCTGAAATAATTGATCTGTCGTGAACTTTCTTTCACGTGCCATCGGTTCACCTCATTAACCAAAAATAATCTGTCCCATCAGTGTAACACGAAAGGTGGCTGTATCAGGCATGTTGGTGCCTAGGTGATAGAAAAAACAAAAGCGACAGGCGTGCGCGCTGCCTGTCGCCTGTCGCTTGCAAAAAGCAACGCGCTGCCCGTTACGCAGCGCGCGGTCCCCTGTTCATCAGTACAACTCGCATCAAGACCAACAAAACGGCGAGGCCGATAAACGAGTACACAAACCCGATACTATCAACGACCGCTCCGAAGAGCGGAAAGATCAGCATGATCCCAAACGAAGTCAAAAGCGAGATCAGCGAGAAGAAGGTCGCCCGCACTTGGGCGGTCAATTTGGCCTGCACAAAATTGTTGAAGATCGGCTCCAGTCCGGTGCTCAGCATCCCCATCGCGTACAGCAGCAGCACGGACACCCAACCGTTGACGACAGCAAAGATGATCAAAAATAGCAAAAACCCAAAATAGATCACTTGAAACAGCTTGGAAAATTGAATCTTTTCCTCGACGCGATGCGCCAGTTTGGCCGCCGCCGCACCGAGCAGTGATTCGGCCATGAAAATAAATCCGATCTCGCCTGTCGAAAAGCCTTGCCGTTTCAAATACTCTTGCGCGTAGAAGATCACGACCGTCATGACCGTCACCACCGAGATGAACAGTATGACCGGACGGTGCAGGGAAGGCTCCTTTTTCCAGATCGAGAGCGTGTCCACAAACTGCCCCTTCCACAATTGCAAGGTAGTCTTTTTCTCCTCCGGCACGGCTACCCGCTCCGGTTCTTTGACAAACCAGACCACCACCATCGCGAGCAGTTGTGCGACGATGATCGAGGAATAGACCAAATTCCAGCTCAGCCCGGCCATCAATCCGCCCGTCCATTGTGCGATCGACAGCGAAAGCAGAAACAAGGCGGTCTCATTGCCCGTGATCTTCGTATAACTGCTTTCCTTGCCGCCCGCCTGCAACGTTTCATAGAGCAGAGCCTGTGAAGCGCCCGACTTGAACGTGATCGCGAGTCCCATCAGGGAGAAGGCGAGCGTGAAGGTGAAGAAATTGCCCGAGATCATCATGAACAGGGCGTAGAACAGTGAAATAAACGTTCCGATCAACATGCTCTTTCGCCGCCCGTATAGATCGGCAACAATCCCGGTCGGCACTTCAAAAAACAGGATCGCAAAGTGCAACAGCGATTCCAACAAGCCGACCTGTGCCATATTCATTCCGCGTTCCACCAAAAACAAGACCCACAGCGCGCGGTCAAAAAACAATCCGGTCGCAAACGTGTAGCCGTAGATCAGCCACACATTGTTGCGTACCCCTTTCGTGTTCATCTTTCGTTCCCCCACTCATCTTACACCGCAAGTAGATGCGGACAGTCTTGCTTTACGTACTCCTGTGCATGGATGACAAACTTGGAAGCCGCAGGAGACACCGTCTGAATACAGCGCGTGACAAGCCCCAGCGTACGTGGGCTAGCGGGCAGCAACGGCAGAGCTGGCGTTGGGTGCAAACTAGTCGGAATGCTCAATTCGGGCAACACCGCCACGCCGATGCCTTCTTGTACCATCGCGAGGATCGTCGCCGTATCACGCACTTCAAACAACACCTGTGGCACCAGACCGACTGCCGCAAACTGTTCGCGAACCTGCCCGACACAGCTGTACTTCGGGAGGATGAGTGGTTCGTTTGCCAACTGCTCGATGCTCAGTGACGCTTGCTGTTGCAAAGGGTGGTGTGGTGTCAGGAACACTTGTAGGTGGTCTTGGATCAAAGGGAAGCTGCCCACCCCTTCGATCGGCAGTGGAAGCAGGCCCAAATCGACGACCGAATGGAAGACCCAGTTGGTGACCTCCTCTTGGCTGCCTTCCGACACGATCAGTTCAATCCCCGGAAAACGGCTTGCATACGTCCCGATGATCTTTGGCAGGAGCTTGGACGCGATGCCAGGGATCGACCCGATGCGCAGTGTCCCGACCTCCAGTCCCCGCAAGGCGTCCGCTTCTTGTTTAATTAACATCGTTCGACGTAAAATCTCCCGGACATGCATCAACATATGCTCTCCGATTTTGGTCGGTGTGATCCCACTGCGACTCCGATTGAGCAACATTACGCCAAGCGTTCCTTCCAACGCAGAGATCGTCTGTGAAACGGCCGACTGCGAAAGCCCCAACTGCTCGCTCGCTTTGGTAAAGCTCTTCGATTCGATCACCGTCACAAACACCTGAAATTGCAACAGCGTCACCGCGTCCCCTCCTCTTCTATAGGTGTGCTGATATTTATCTATCATAAAATCAGATTTGATTGATAGAGAAAAGATAGTTAAGACCATTATAACAAGACTGGTAAAAAAGAACAGGTCGAATCACAGCGGAGGACGCGAGATGAGCCCACAAAAAAAAGCTGTCAGTGGAAGTTGATCCACTGACAGCTCGGGGAGTGGCACATCGTCGCTTAAAACTCTTCGATGCGCGGTTTGCGTTTTTTCGTCACCATGCTGTACAGGACAGGCACGAACAGCAGGGTGAGGAAGGTGGAGGTGGTCAAGCCACCGATGACGGTGAGGGCCAGACCTTTCGAGATCAGACCCGCCTGTTCTTGCGACAGGCTGAGCGGAAGCAGCGCGAAGATGGTAGCCAGCGCCGTCATCACGATCGGACGCAGGCGCGTTTTGGCCGCTTCGACGACCGCTTCGGTCATTTCTACGCCTGCATCACGGTTTTTCTCGACGCGGTCAAGCAGGACGACCGCGTTGGTGACGACGATCCCGATCAGCATGAGCAGACCGATCATGCCGCTCATCGACAGCGGTTCGCCAGTGATGAGCAGGGAACCGAGGGCACCGATTGGCACGAACAGGAGCGAGGACAGAATGACCAGCGGCGTTTTCAAGCCGCCAAAGGTGATGCTCAAGATCAGGAAGACGAGGAAGACGGCTGCAACCATCGCCATGCCTAGATCGGTAAAGCCTTCGGTGATCATTTCCAGTCCGCCACCCGTCTCATGGGTGACCCCATCCGGCAAGGTCATCATGTCGAGGTCGGCCAACACAGCGTTGGTCACTTTTGCTGTGTCGGAGCCTTTGATGTTGGCGGTGAGGCTCGCATACACTTTGCCATCTTGATGCGGGATGGCGACCGGAGTTTCTTCGACCTTGATGTCGGCGATTTCGCCCAGCGTTTTCACACCTGCTGCGGTCGGCAGTTTGACGGCTGCCAACTGCTCTTGGGTCGTGATCGCCTCCGAATATTTCAAGGTGACCTCCCAGGTCTTGCCACCCAATTCGTAGTTGCCGACTGCGACGGGGCGCAGTTGTTCGGAGACGGCCGCCATCAGCACATATCCGCTGACTCCTGCGTCTTCACCCGCTTTGTTCAACGTGATGCCCCATTTTGGGCGCTGTTCGTTCATGTTGTTGGTGACATCTTTCAAATCCGGGTTTTGTTTCAGCGCTTCTTCGACTTGAGTCGCCGCTTTGCCAAGCGCCGTCAAGTCTTGCCCATACAGTTGAATGTTGATGTTGTTCCCAGACGGTGGGCCGCCTTGGTCTTGGCTTTCCTTGACGGTGATTTCAGCGTTTTTCTCAACTTCTTGGACCAGTGCGGTCAACTCTTTTTTCGTCGTATCGATCATGTCAGACAAGGACACGTCATCTTGCAGATGGATCGTAAAGTTTGCTTCGTTCGGCGTGCTGCCCATTTCGTGGAGATTGAGCGACGTGCCTGAGGAGATCGAGACTTGGCTGTACTCGATGCCTTTTTGGTCTTTCAGGTAAGCTTCGACCTTCTTGGCGACCTCATCGGTGCGTTCCAGCGAGGTGCCGTTCGGAAGCTTCATCGTCGCTTGGATCTGCTTGCCTTCTCCTTGCGGCAGGAAGGAGACGCCGAGCACTGGAATCATCGCCAGCGAGCCGACCAGCAGAACGACGGTCAGGCTGATGACGAGACCTTTTTTGCGCAGGGAAGCGCGAAGCAGTTTTTCAAACCCTTGCGTGATCTTGCCTTCTTTATGCTCCAGCTTGATCTTTTTGAAGAACGTGCTCCCGAGCACTGGGATCAAGACCAGCGAGACGAGCAACGAGAAGAGAATCGAGGTGACGACGGCGATGGCGAACGGGCGGAAAAATTCGCCGATGATGCCAGACACCAAGGCGAGCGGTGCGAACACGACCACCGTGGCAAACGTCGAGGAAGCGACGGCGCCAGTTACTTCTTTGGTCGCGTGGTAAGCGAGCGCTTTGCCGCTCATCGTGTCGCCTTTTTCCTGACGCCAGCGGTAGATGTTTTCGATGACGACGATCGAGTCATCGACGATGCGGCCGATCGCGACAGCCAAACCGCCGAGCGTCATGATGTTCAGCGTGTAGCCGAACTGGTTGAGCACGAAGATCGTACCCATGATTGACAGCGGCAGGGACAGAATCGAGATCAGTGTCGCCCGCACACTGCGCAGGAAGAGCAAGATGATCAGGACGGTGAACATGGCGCCGAGCAGACCTTCACGGATCAGCGCAGAGACCGATTTTTCCACTTCCGCCCCTTGGTCAAAGATGACATGGAAGGTGAGATCTTTCTCCGCTTGCCATTTGCTCAGAACATCTTTGACTTTGGTGACCACTTCGGCAGTGTTGGCGTCTTGCGTCTTTTGCACTTCGATGGTCAGCGAGGGCTGGCCGTTGAAGCGCGTGATTTCCGATTGGGTGGTCACTTCGGAGATGGTGGCCACATCTTGTAGTAGTACCGGCGCCGTCTGCACGGCAGTTTGTCCTTGACCGCCCTGCAGATTCGGTGTTTGACCGGGAATTCCTTGCGGTACGGACGCAGATTGACCTGCGGCGAGCTTGAGTTTTTTTAACTCATCGACACTGTTGAGGTCGCCAGTCAGGCGCACGGGGATCGAGTTGCCAGCGCTCTCTACATTGCCGAGCGGGAGCGAGTACTCTTTGGCTTGGATCCCATCTTTGATAGCGGCAAGCGTTAGGCCGTGCGCTTGGGCTTTGTCTTGGTCAACCACCACTTGCAGTTCGGTGACCTGAGCGCCTTTGAGCGCGGCATTAGCAACGCCATTGATCTGTTTGAGTTCGGGCATCACGCTTTTTTCGAACAAGTTTTGCAGCTCGGTCGCGTTGGAGCCAGAGACTGCCACTTGGTAGACGGGCATCGAGTTGCCCGACATGCGGATGACGTTGACATCCGCGCGATCGGGCAGTTTGATTTTGGCGATCGCCTCTTCCACCTTGCTCGTCATGTCGGTCATATCGGTACCGAACGGGTAGGAGATAAAGATGGTCGATGCGTTTTCGGCTGAATTGGAGGTGATCCCGTCGGTCCCCTGCATGGCGAGGAGCGACTTTTCGATCGGGTTGGTGATTTCCTTTTCCACGTCGGCCGCCGCTTCGCCAGGATAGATCGCTTGCACGAGCAAGCCTGGGAAGGTGACGTCGGGGAAGGTTTCGATTTTGATTTGGCTGGTCGAGAACAGCCCGCCGATCAGAATCAGCACACAGAGGATGCTGACGGCGACCGTATGTTTCAAACTGAGTTTGGTAATTCCACTCATCAAAATGCTTACCCCTTTCTTTGCTTAACTGAGGTAAGCATAGTGTGTCTATGTGAACTGAATATGAACAACATCAAATTCGTGGGAAGTCGATCTCGAACGTGGTGCCGATCTCCAGTTGGCTTTTGACGCTGATCTTGCCGCCGTGGATCGCAATGATTTTTTTGACGATGGCAAGACCCAGACCATTCCCACCGAGCGCGCGGTCGCGCGATTTATCAGCCTTATAGAAGCGTTCGAAGATTTTGGACAGATCGGCGGCGGAGATTCCGCTTCCCGTGTCGGAAAAAGCGACGGTGACGGCGTTTTCTTGCAGGCGCAACTCGATGCGGATCGTACCGCCGGGCGGGGTGTATTTGATCGCGTTGGCGAGCAGGTTGGTCCAGACTTGGCTGAGCTGATCGACATCGACGGGAAGCGTCACAGGATGCAGGAGCAGTTCGATGTTCAGTTCTTTGGCGGACCATTGCGGCTCGGCCGCGATCACCGCTTGGCGGATGCTTTCATCGAGTCGGCACGGTATCGGGTGGAACGGATAGTGCTCCGATTCCAAAGAGGCGAGGCGGAGCAGATTTTCACTGAGGCGCGAGATGCGCTCGCTCTCATCGGAAATGATCTGCAGGTAACGCTTTTGGTCTTCTGGTGACAGCTCACCATCTTGCAGCGCTTTGGAAAAACCGCGAATCGAAGTCAGCGGCGATTGGATCTCATGCGAGACGTTGGAGACGAAGTCTTGGCGCATTTGTTCAAGCTGTTGTAACTCTTGTGCCATGTGGTTGAAACTATTGGCCAACGTGCCGAGTTCGTCTTTGCGCCGATACTTGATGCGCACATCAAAATCGCCAGTGGCGAGCCGGTTCGTCGCAGTCGTCATCTGTTTGAGCGGGCGGACGAGCAAGCGCGACGAGACCAAGATGAGCAACGAGCCGATGCCGAGAATGGTCGACAGCACGATGAGTAGGTAGTAGTGCGCCTCCTGCGCCTGTTTGCCAGAAGCGGGCTGGACAAACAGGGCGTAACGCTTACCGTCGATTTGCAGCGGCATTCCGACCAAAATTTTCTCGAAATTCACTTTGCCCTCCAGCGAACTGCGATATACGCCGCCTTGCAGCACTTTGCTGACCACACTTTGGTCGATTTCGGGTCGATCTTTGGTCGGGTAAGGGGCGAAGAAACGCTTGCCGCCCTGTTCGTGGTAGAGCACGAGCCAATAGTCGTTGAGCACAGACATGTTGCGGAAGAACGAGTCTACATCTTTTGGGCTTTGCGTATCAAAGAGGCGGATCACCTGTTTGCCGACTTTGGTCATGTCTTCTTGCACCATTTCGAGCGCTTCAGTTTGGAACAGGTAGAGGGAGATGAAGAAGGTAGCGATCAGACTGACGAGCACGACCCCGATGAACGTGAGCACGATGCGCAGGTAGAGCGACTTGATCATGAGTTGACCTCCAAGCGGTAGCCAAGTCCGCGCACCGTCGAGATTTTAAAAGCGGTCACCAAGGGCTGCAACCGTTCGCGAAGCCGCTTGACATGGACATCGACCGTGCGGTCATCGCCCTCATAGTCCAGCCCCCAGATGCTTTCGATCAACTGCGCTCGCGTAAAAATCTGCCCAGGGTACCCGGCCAGTTTGTAGAGCAGTTCAAACTCTTTGGGCGGCAAGGCGATACGTTGATCGGAGCTGACCACTTCATAGGTCAAGCTGTCGATTTGCACATCGCCGATGCGAAGCGTTTGCGAGGCGTTGATACGGTAGCGCTTGAGCAGCGCCTTGACCCGCATGACCAACTCCAGCGGGTCGAACGGCTTGACGAGATAGTCGTCGGTGCCGAGCTGAAAGCCTTTGATTTTTTGCTCCGATTCGCTTTTGGCGGTGACCATGAGGATCGGCAGGTCATACTCCTGTTTGATCGTGTGGCAAAATTCGTATCCGTCCATCTGCGGCATCATGATGTCGAGCACGATCAGATCGGGAAGCTCTTGTTCCACGAGCCGCAACGCTTCGACGCCGTTTTGCGCTTCGAGCGTGTGAAAGCCCGCTTTTTGCAAATAGTGTTTTATCAGTTCGCGAATGTGCGGATCATCATCGGTGATGAGAATTTTGATCATGGGTGGTCCCACCTTTCGAGATCATGATAACAAAAAAGAAGCCCGAAGGCTTCGTTTTACACTCTATGACTCCGCTCGTTCTTGGCGTTGTAGCCAATCGTTGATCAGGTCGAGCAGCTCTTTGTCGATCGGCAGTTGCACCGCTTTTTTGTACGTTGCTTTCAGGCCGAGCATCGATGGTTCCCCCGCATCTTTGCGCAGGAGGTGGTGGAGGTCGGGGATGAGATGCCATTCGCTCGGGCCGGAGACGAGAGAAGCGATCGTTTCGGCGTGCTCGGGCAGGACTTGGATGTCTTTGCTTCCAGTGACGACCAGCGTCGGGCAGCTCACATGGGGCAAGGTATTGCAAATATCATACGCGTAATGTTCGCGGAACCACTTGGCGTTTACTTTGACCCCTTTGATGCGGATCGTGTCGGTCGTGGAGTTGGTAAGCTTTGCGACCGTCTTGTCGCTATCTTTGCGTCCTTTGTCGGCCACTTTGAACAGGCGGATCAGGAAGCCCTTCCATCCGGACATCTTGGCAAGTTCGGTGAAGGCCATGTCATTTTGGCGAGCGACGGTGACTTTCAGCGATTCGGCGATGCCGGAGAGGAGGAGCAGCCCTTTGACCGCTTCACGCTCGAACAATTGCGGGGCGAGAATCGCGCCTTCGCTGTGGCCGAGCACGTAGATGCGCTCCGGGTCGATGCCCGGTTGGTTTTTCAAAAAGCGGACGGCAGCCACCGCGTCATCGACTAGATCGTACATCCCTGCCGCGTGGTAATCGCCTCCGCTGGCGCCGATCCCGCGCTTGTCATAGCGGAGCGAGGCAAATCCGATGCGGGCCGCGTGTTCAGCAAGCTGTTTGAACAAATTGATCGGCAGGCCTGGCGCATCCGAATTGCGGTCGATCGGGCCGGACCCGTGCAGAAAGAGGATGGCGGGAAGCAGGTCTGAGCTGTGGTGCGGTATGTTGAGCGTGCCTTGAAGCGGAAAGGTGCTAGGTATGGTCACTTCATGTGCGGGCATGAACGTCACTTCCTTTTGCGAAATATTTTTCGGGCGAACAACAGGTAGAACAGCGTCGGAAACGGGCATTGAATCAATCCTCAGATGCCCAAAACCAGCGATTATGGACATGCTTGCGGGCGTTTAGAAACAGACAGATGAGTTCAAAGATAGTACGTTTGAGATCTGGAAAAGGTTCACAAGTTTCAAAAATAGTGTACACAAAAAAAGGACATCCCGTATGAGATGTCCTTTAGGCGCTTTGTTCAACGGTTGGAGTAGAGACAGGAGCTTGGTTTAGGCTGTAGCCTCGCAATCGCGGGTTGAGGATGCCTAGCAGTACGCAGCTTAGCAAGAGACCACCGCCAAGGACATACGTCATTCTCGATCCGATCTGCGCAGCCAAAACGCCAATCCCCCCGTAAGTGATCGGGATGGCCAAGGATAGACCGATCGACATTACGCTACCAACCCGACCTCGCATGGCAGAAGGTGTCAGCACTTGAATCAGCGTTCCGAGTGGCAAGGCTGACATCATCACCGCAAAGCCGATACAGAAGTTACCGATGCAAGCGACTGGCAGCGCAGGAGCTAGTGCTACGAGCATCATGCCTAGCCCCTGTATTCCGAGACCGCCGATAAACCATCTGCCAATTCTTTGCGGGGAAACTACACCGATCAAAATACCGCCGAGTAATAAACCAAGTCCGATCGCAGCATCGAACAAACCCAACGCACTGGCATCCGACTGCATTTCCACCTGAATATACATCGGGGGTAGCACGTTGGTCGGCCCGAGTGCCACATTGCTGATCATCCCGATCACGACGAGCAGGAGGATGATCGGCTGCTTGCTCATCCAGCGGAGGCCTACCTTGATATCGGCCCAAATCGAGGTGTCAGATGTCTTCCGATCGAGTGATTCACTCACTCGGTACCGTACCATCATGAGAAATCCCAAGGAGACCAAAAAGGTAAGTGAATCGATCGCAATTGTGACAATAGCGCCCGCCCAAGCGATCAGGATCCCTCCGACCGTTGCGCCGAACAAGCGGTTGACCTGCTTGGATGTAGACATGAGAGAATTGGCGCGCAGCAACTGCTCCTTTTCAACGATTTCAGGTAGCCATGCAGTGAGTGAGCTGGAGAAAAGTGACTTTCCTAGCGATAAGCAAATCGATACCAGATAGATCTGCCACAGTGCAAATGTGCCGAACCAAAAGGAGAGGGCAAGCAAAGCGGTTGCTGTAAATTGAAACAGATCTGCGATCTGCATCAGCAACTTCCGATTCCAGCGGTCAGCAAGGGCTCCGAGGAACATGCCAAAGATCACTTCAGGCAAAAAGGTTGCAACGAGTAATAGTGCCACATGCATGGACGAGCCTGTTTGTTCAAACACGTACCACGAAATCGAAATGCTGTACACGACATCGCCGAAAGAGGAGATAGTCTGTCCAAACCAAAGATTTCGAAAATTCCGGTTGCTAAATAGGCTGCCCAATCCAGCAGAAAGTGAGGACATTGGGAACATTCCAATCTCTTAGGAAGTTGTGAGCTCGTGAGTTGTGGGGATCGGTTGCTGATCGTACTGGGTCAGCGGACGGATAAAATGATGCTCCACACTATGCGCCCATAGCTCTCTGTACACCTCTCGAAGTTCCTCTGGCAATTGAGGCAGCAGATCGCTGAGCGATCGATGCGACGAGAAATGCGTCAAGAAATCGATCATCGCTTCTGGGAATGGGAACGGGGTCCCATCATTTTTGATGAAATAGCGGCGGAGTTCAGTCACCGAGTCTGCCCGCTGTAACGTGCGCTCTCGGAGCAGAGCTTGAATTTCATGATGCATCAAGCCTTTTTGTTTGTTGGTAGATACGTGGTGCAGATCATCCAAATTGCCTCCACTGAACAGGAACTCAACCGGGAAATGCGGGATATCTTCCGCGATCATCCCGTTAAGCGTGTAGACCTCTTCCACGCTGGCCGTATGATCACCTTCATGCAGGACACGGACTATTTCTGTTCCATAGCGATCATGGTAAAACATCGTATGTCCGGTATCGATTCCCCCAACCCAAGGTCGATCAAAATGGTTTTTTACTAACTTTTTCTTCGCTTCGTTCAACGTGTCCTGATCGGCTAGGCTCTGACCGGAGGGATTTTCAAAATGCAGTTGGCGGACGATGTCCTCCCCTTGGTAAGGACCGACGTTGTGTAGGTCAAAACGGGCAGGTTCTTTGGCGACGATCGCTCCAGGTGTTAAGACAAACGTTCCTAAACCGCCAAATGTCCACTTCTCAATATGCTCATGCAAAAACTGAACCGACTCTAAGCCATCTTCGAGCGTTTCAGTAGGGAAACCGGTGAAACCCATCACCTGAACCCCGATGTTCGCATCGTAGAAATTCTGAATGGTTTCTTGAATTTTCATGACTTGCGTACCTTTGTTGATGAGATTCAAAATTCGTTGATTGCCAGATTCAAATCCAACAGAAATATCGGTACACCCGCTTGCTTTCAGCAGTTTGCATCGCTCGGGGGACCAATATTCCTCCAACCGAATCTCAGCACCCCAGCGAATCTCAATCTTCTCTTCGAGCAGACGTTCGGCCAACTTCAACAAGAGGGCGGGTGCAAGTACATCGACTGAAAAATAGATGTGCTTATACTGTCTGGAGAGTACTCTCAGGTCTTCCACGATTTTGTCCAAGGGAGTTTGACGCCAAGGACTGGTCGGAGAATCGAAATTCAATCCATAGTCACAAAAGGTGCATTTGTTCCAATAACAGCCCCGTGATGGAGAGTAGTAGACATAGGGGTGAGGCGACAGGTAAAGATCCCAATTCAACTTACTATAGTCCGGGGTCGGCAAATCATGAATCGGTTGGTACACGATCAATTCTTCAGGGGCTGCCAGCTCATGTTTCGGATGGAACAACGTGTTGGCGAGCGGGCTGAAATTTCCTCCCTCCTCAACCATGCGAAGCAGGCTAGTGAAGGCAGATTCCCCTTCACCGACAACACAGGCGTCGGCTACGTCGAAGATGGTGAAGAACTCTGATTTGTGAGTGAGGTACTTCCAAACATCGGCGACCTCTGTGCCGCCGTACAGGATGATAGTTTCCGGGAACTCTGCACGGATCATGCGACCGAGCGCGAGTGCGAAGGGCAGCTGTGCACAGTACGTTACATTAATACCGATCGTTTTGTAGCCTTTGTCACGGATGTGCGGGAAGAGTATTTCTTGATAGTAGGGAACAAAAGGTTGTGTGACGCGTTTCGTAATTTCATGATCACTCATGTCGTTTGAACTCATCAAATTGAATTGCGAACGGATCGAGAGGCTAAACCCTGCGAATTGCCCAGGATATCCGAGGACAGACAAAACATTGAGCCAGTTTGAGAGTAGTTCGGCAGCAGGACGGTATTGGAAATAATCGTAGAAAGCACGCTCATCCCGCAATGTGGCTACGGCAGTTTGCAAGCTGTCGAAGTTGAAATGTTCAGACTTCCACAGGTGCAAAAGCTCCATCTGTTCGGCCGCATCCAAGTTCACCTGAGACTCCAATTGCTCGCGTCGCATACGGATGTGTTGTTTGATCTGTTCAATTTGGTTGGGAGTCATTGTATATAAAAACGCCTCGATGTTCGTATCGATGATGTCAATTTCTTGGAAGCCTTGTTGACGGGCGTACGTTTCTAGGTAAATCAAGCTGTGATAGCCTGAGGTTGGATCAGTGATCGGTGGATATAACAAGAGTGTGCTCATCCTGAAAACCTCCCTTTTGAAAAAGGATACTGCTCGTTCCGTGTCGCAGATGTCGCGAGCAGAACGAGCAGCATTCCCTCCCGATTCTTAATTGATGTTGATGTTGTTAGTTTCGTTACGAGTGCGTTCTACATTTGCAGTGATTGTTTTTACCTGTGCCAGCAATGACATGTAACTCACCTCCGTGTTATGGATCATAGGAGAGGGAACTGAACTTAGAACTTATGTCAGCCCCTTCGTTTTTTATTTTACCAGATGATTACATATTTAGCAAATGATTTTTATTAATGTAACTACACAAAAGACAAATTCGAAATAATTAAATGATAATATTTTGTGGTGAAATGTAACTGCGTGAGAATCAGACTTTCTTGAGTAGGAGGTGACCTGTAGAACAAGGAGGAAAAACATCCTTAATTTCCATAGATGTTAATATAGGGGACAGAGTAAGTCCGTTACAAAAATATGATTGCATATAGTTACATTTTTAAATAAAGTCATTTTAACTATTTGTCGAGAACTCACGAATCTATCACAGAATTCTTTGGGGGATATGGTATAATAACCCCATGAAGTTATGTTCTAATGTAAATTAAGTATATTAGAATAATCGCTAAAGCAAAAAATCTAATATGGCCTGCAATTGGGGGATCTGAGAAGAAGATGGGATTCTCGTTACGACGCAATTTTTCTTGGACGCTCGCGGGTAATCTGGGGTACACGGTGTGTCAGTGGGGGATGATGGTCGCCTTGGCACAGCTAGGGAATCCGGAGATGGTCGGGCAGTATGCGCTGGGGTTGGCACTGACAGCGCCGGTGGTGCTGTTTTTGAATTTACAGCTGCGCATGGTACAAGCGACAGACGCCAAGCGGACCTACCTTTTTGCCGATTATCTCGGGTTGCGGCTGTTGATGGCGCTCTTGTCACTCGTCGTCATCGCCGTGCTTACCGTCCTCTTTGGCTATGACCCGACCACCGCGTATGTGGTCTTGCTCGTTGGCTTGGCCAAAGCGTTTGAAGCGGTTTCCGACGTGTATTACGGGTTGTTTCAGCAGCGAGAGCGGATGGATCTCATCTCCAAATCGCTGGTGTTGCGCGGCGTCGGTACCTTGATCTTGTTTGTGATCTGTCTGTTTGCTACAGGCTCTGTGGTTTGGGCTGTCACCGCTCAGGCGGTGATGTGGCTGGTCAGCCTTCTCCTATATGATGCGAAAAATGGCAATCGGCTCGCTTTGGCCGCTCCGGAACCGTTTGGCACCAAGCCTGCTTTCCAGCGCCAACGCCTGTGGATGTTGACGCGACTGGCACTGCCGATGGGCATCGCGTCCTTGCTGACCAATCTCAACTTCAACGTGCCTCGCTATTTTATTGAACATGCATGGAGCGTGGCCGAGCTTGGCATCTATGCAGCTTTGGCCTACTTGTGGTTGGCGAACCAGACGATCATCAACGCGCTCGGGCAGACCGCTTCATCACGGCTCGCCGTCTACTTTCAAACGAATCGCACCGCGTTCAAAAAGCTGTTGCTCAAATTGACCGCGCTCGGTGCTGGCATCGGAGCGTTTGGCGTCTTGTGCGCTTGGCTGTTCGGTGCAACATTTTTGGAGCTGTCCTATGGGCCGGAGTACGCGCTGCACGCAGATGTGTTGCTCGTTCTGATGATCGGTTCCGGCATTTCCAACCTGTCCTCAATCTTCTGGTATGGTGCGACGGCCGCTCGCCTGTTCAAAGCGCAGGTCCCGCTGTTTGCTCTGATGACAGCGCTGGTGACCGCCCTCTCTTGGTGGCTTGTCCCGGTGCAAGGCATCATGGGCGCCGCGATCGCGATGACCGTAGGCTACGCGTTTTTGACGCTCGCAACGCTCGGTCTGAATCTGTACGCGTTGCGCAAGGGGGAACCCCATGACGAATCTGCAACAATTGTTTCTGCAAACTAGAGTCGATCGTCAACAAGCCAACATGCGCATTTTGAGTTATGTCCTGCCCAGTTACATCGTGGTCTCGATCTTCACCTGGCTCGTGTATAAAGATCCGCACTATCTGCACTGGTTTTTGGTGCCGATCGGACTGAGCGGGCTGATCGTGCTGATCGATGCGGTGAACTGGATGACCGGAAGATACGACCTGTTCGATCCGGCCGGCATCCTGGGGCTGTTCATGGCGCACTTTTTCTTTGCTGCTCCACTGATGCATATCACGTATGACTACTGGATGCGTTACGTCATCCCGCCAGCCGATTGGCGGGACTGGCTCGGATGGATGGCATGGGTCAACTTTTTCGGACTGGTGATCTACCGCGTCATACGCGACTTTGGATTCAGCATCAAATCGCTTCCCAAGCGGACGATGCGCTGGACGATCAACAGACGGCGGTTCTTGATCTTCGTCATCGGTGGGCTGTTGCTCACCGGTGGCCTGCAGATGATCGTCTACGCACAAAGCGGCGGGATCGTCGGCTACATCACCGCATTTGAAGAAGGGGCTGCGGAAAACTTCAAAGGCATGGGCTTCGTGTTCATGATCTCCGAGAGCTTCCCCATCCTCTTCCTCATGTTCTGGGTGGTCTATACCCAAGAGAAAAAATGGTCGAAAAGCTGGCTGGTGATCATCGCCATCCTCGGCGTC
This sequence comes from Tumebacillus algifaecis, assembly GCF_002243515.1. Lineage (NCBI taxonomy): Bacteria > Bacillati > Bacillota > Bacilli > Caryophanales > Alicyclobacillaceae > Tumebacillus > Tumebacillus algifaecis. Next base: position 4,173,642 of record NZ_CP022657.1, on the reverse strand, counting down.
TATTTCATACTGAAATTATTATTCGGCGGTCTGCGCGGTTCTCGTTCCAACACGATCTGGGGTCTGTTTTGGGCTGCGGGCATGATCCACCTTTGGGTGCGTCCGATGTCCAAACAGTTTATCGCCGTCGCTTTGGTTTTCCTCATCTCCTTTATGTACATCTATGGATTTTATAAAGCGGGTGGCGTCGAAGGGATTCAGGCGTTGGTCGAAGGCGGGTCGGCAAAAGAAGATTTGCAGTCCTCCCACAATCGCGGCCTCGAAACGACCTTGCTCGCCGACCTTGGGAGAAGCGACGTACAAGCCTATCTGCTCTATCGGCTGAACATCCCGGACAACGGCTTTGAATACGCTTATGGGCGGACCTATTTAGGGTCGGCTGCGCTATTGATTCCGTCTTCGTTCTGGCCGGGTCGTCCTGACACCAAGCTCAAGGAAGGGACCGAATTGCAATACGGCTCAATCGAAGATTCACCGGGACAAAAATTTTCCTCACGCATTTACGGGCTGACCGGAGAGGCGATGCTGAACTTTGGCATCTTTGCCGCTTCGACCTCGTTTATCATCTTTGGCGTGTATGTGCGAAGGCTGAGAATCTGGATTCTAACGTGGGAAAAAGGAGACAGTCGCCTGCTCATCTTGCCGTTTTTGATCAATTTGAGTTTGCTGATGCTTGGCAGTGACTCGGACAACTTGGTCTTTGTATGTATCAAAAATGGTGCCGTGCCCTTTATGATTTTATATCTCGCTTCGAATAAAGAAACGGTGTACCACACTGCGCTTGAACAAAAGGAGATTCGTCGATGAAGCTGTTAGTCGCACTGGAAGCACATTTTTTTCGCACGCCCGACGGTCAGGTCTGGAATGATTCGGTCTCAGACGCCTCGTTTTGGCAGCGCTACCTCCACGTTTTCGATGAGGTGCTCGTCGTCGCTCGCGTCAAGCAGGTCGCAGTGGCCGACCCGAAATGGAAGCTATCCAGCGGCGAGAACGTCGAGTTCTGGTGCCTGCCCGACTATCAGGGCCCGTGGCAGTATCTAAAGGTACGCCGCTCCTTGCAAGAGGAAGTCAAAAAAGCGGTGAAGTCGGCCGATGCCGTGTTGTTGCGCGTGCCTGGCGCGATCGGCACCTTGGTCTGGAACGTCGTGAAAAAGACGAACATACCGTACGCCTGTGAAGTGGTCGGCGATCCGTGGGAGTCGCTGGCACCAGGCACGGTGAAGAGCATCGCCCGCCCGGTGGCGCGGGTGATGACCACATGGAATTTGAGACGCCAATGCGATCAGGCGGACGGCGTTTCCTATGTCACCGAAAAAACGTTGCAAAAGCGCTACCCGAACCGGGCCGCGTTTCAGACCCATTATTCGTCGATCGAGCTGCATGACATTGCGTATGCCGATTCTCCTCGGGCCGACGCGCCGCAAGGGGAAGTGCGCATCTTTAATGCCGGTAGTATGGCGACGCTGTATAAAGCGCAGGACGTGCAGATTCAAGCGTTGCACCGCTTGATCCAGAATGGAATCAATGCCCGGCTGGTGCTGGCGGGAGACGGCGTCTGCCGCCAGCAATTTGAAGAAGTGGCTGCCTCCTTAGATATTTCGAGTAAAGTCGATTTTTTAGGGATGTTGCCAGGAGCAGAGGCGGTCAGGCAGGAGCTTGATCGCGCCGATCTGTTTATCTTGCCGTCGCGCACCGAGGGGTTGCCGCGGGCGGTGATCGAAGCGATGGCGAGGGGGCTGCCTTGCATCGGCACCAACATTGGCGGGATACCAGAACTGCTCGCAAGCGACGACCTCGTCCCGGTGGAGAACGCCGAGGCGCTGGCTCAACGGATCGCTGAAATGATTGAAGACGCCAAGCTGTATACGGAGCGTTCCGAACAGAATTGGCAAAAAGCAAAAGAATATCACGCAAACCAGCTCGATGAACGCCGCTACACTTTTTATACTCGTTTGCGGCGGCTGGCCGAGCAGCGCATCTGCTAGCAGGATAGGCTTGGGGAAAGGGGTACAACCGCATGGGAGCTACGCAAAAGGTACTGATCACCGGAGCGGCCGGCTTTATCGGTTCGCATCTGGCCAAGCGCTTGCTGTCTGAGGGGGCAGAAGTGGTCGGACTGGACAACCTGAACGACTACTACGAAGTGCAATTGAAAAGAGATCGCCTCGCACAATTTCAGGATCATCAAAATTTCACGCTGGTCGAAGCGTCTTTGGAAGACAAAGAGACGGTGGAGCGCATGTTCCACGAGCATCGCTTTGACACGGTGATCAACTTGGCGGCGCAGGCGGGCGTGCGTTATTCGCTGGAAAACCCGCGCGCCTATATCGACTCCAACGTGGTTGGCTTTCTGAACATCCTTGAAGGATGCCGTCATCATGGGGTCAAGCATCTGATCTATGCCTCGTCATCGTCCGTCTACGGGGCGAATACCAAGATGCCGTTTTCTGTGCATCAAAATGTGGATCATCCGCTGTCTTTGTATGCGGCGACCAAAAAGTCGAACGAGCTGATGGCACACACGTATAGCAACCTGTTCGGCTTGCCGACGACAGGGCTGCGCTTTTTCACCGTCTATGGGCCGTGGGGGCGGCCAGACATGGCGCTGTTCCTGTTCACGAAGGCGATTTTGGCGGGCGAGCCGATCAAGGTGTTCAACCACGGCGAGATGAAGCGCGACTTCACGTTCGTCGATGATATCGTCGAAGGCATAGCCCGATTGACGAAAAAGGTGCCGGAGCCGAACCCGGAGTGGACGGGCGACGCACCCGATCCAGGCACGTCCTATGCACCTTATAAAATTTACAACATCGGCAACAACTCGCCGGTGCAATTGTCCTACTTTATTGAAACGTTAGAAAAGGCGCTCGGCAAGCAGGCTATTAAAGAAATGCTGCCGATGCAAGATGGCGACGTTCCGGCAACGTATGCGGACGTGGATGATCTGATGCGCGATGTTGATTTTAAACCGGCCACCTCGATCGAAGATGGAATCCACCGATTCGTCGCCTGGTACAAAGATTACTACGGGGTGAAATAAGATGAGAAAGATCGCGATTGTAGGGCTCGGCTATGTCGGCTTGCCAGTAGCGGCCGCTTTTGGGGAAGTGGTGCCGGTGGTGGGTTTTGACGTCAATCGCCACCGCATCGAAACCCTGCAACAGGGAATTGACTACACAGGTGAGATGTCGGCCGCTGATCTGGAGCGAACCAACATCGAGTACACGGCCGATCCGACACGGTTGTCATCGTGTGACTTTATTATCGTCGCAGTGCCGACGCCGATCGATCAGGCCAAGAAGCCAGATCTGGTTCCGCTGATGAAAGCATCGGAGACGGTTGGGAGTCAACTGACCAAAGGCGCGATCGTCGTCTACGAATCGACCGTCTATCCGGGGACGACCGAAGAAGTCTGCGTGCCGATTCTGGAGCGCATGTCGGGGCTTACCTGTGGCAAGGACTTTTTTGTCGGATACTCGCCGGAGCGGATCAACCCGGGCGATCAGGAGCACACGTTTACCAACATCGTCAAAGTCGTCTCGGGGATGAACGAGGATACGTTATCGATCATTGCCGATACATATGGCATGGTGGTGCAGGCTGGCGTGTACCGCGCGTCCTCGATCAAAGTGGCCGAAGCGGCCAAAGTGATCGAGAACACGCAACGCGACCTGAACATCGCACTGATGAACGAGTTGGCGATCATTTTTGACCACCTCGGCATCGATACCAGCGAAGTGTTGGCGGCGGCGGGGACGAAATGGAACTTTTTGAAATTCACGCCAGGTCTGGTCGGCGGGCATTGCATCGGCGTCGATCCTTACTACCTGACGTACAAAGCGGAAAGCATCGGTTATCACCCGCAAGTGATTTTGGCGGGACGCCGCATCAACGACTCGATGGGAAAATTTATTGCCACCTCGCTCGTCAAGCAGCTCGCTTTGCATAACAAACTGATCCAAGGCGCGCGCGTCACCGTGCTCGGACTGACGTTTAAAGAGAACGTCACCGACCTGCGGAATTCCCGCGTCATCGACATCATCGAAGAACTGCGCGAATTTGGCATCGTCGTCACCGTGACCGACGCGCTGGCCGATGCGCAGGAAGCAGAGCATGAGTACGGACTGCCTCTTGTACCGCTCGAAAAGTTGGCACCAGCAGATGCGGTGGTCGTTGCGGTGCCGCATCAAGCGTATCGCGACCTTGGCTGGGCGGGCATTCAAGATTTACTCGATGCCAAGACGGGCATCGTCGTCGATGTGAAAAACATGCTCGACCAAAGCAAGTGCCCGGACGGTGTGACGCTGTGGAGGCTGTAGCAACATCAGGGAATTTGAACAGCAAAAAAGCGGCGTTTGTCGCTTCGGTCTACCGCCATTTTGAGTTGTTTCATCTTCCTTTTCTCACCGGGTTACAGGACAGAGGGTACGAGGTGCATGTGTACGCTTCCGCCGATTACGCCAAGGAGCGTTTGGAAGCGCGCGGGCTGATCTGCCATGATGTGCAATTTGAACGGAGCCCGTTCCAGCCGAAGAACGTCGCGGCGCTTCGGGCGCTGATCCGCTCGTTTCGGGAGGAGCAGTTCACGCTGGTGCATGTGCACACGCCTGTCGCTTCGATCTTGGGCCGGATCGCCGCGCGAGTCTGCGGGGTGCCAAGCGTGCTGTACACGGCACACGGCTTTCATTTTTTTACCGGGGCGCCCAAAGCGAACTGGTTGCTGTTCGCCCCTGTTGAGTGGCTGATGGCGCGCCAGACTGATGTGCTGATCACGATCAATCAGGAAGACTATGCAAGGGCTCAAAAGTTTCCTGTTCGCGGCGAAGTGCGCTATGTGCCTGGCGTGGGGTTGGACACGCAGGTGTTTCAGCCGCCAGATCAGGCCGCTGTGCGGGCGCGGTTGCGCGGTGAGCTGGGGCTTCACGAAGAAGAGATGGTCATTTTATGCGTGGCCGAACTGAACGCTAACAAAAATCAATCGCAACTGTTCGAAGCGGTGAAACGGGCAGCGGCACGCGGGATTGCCGTGCGCTGTCTGCTCGTCGGAGTCGGCGAACTGGAAGCGACGTATAAGCAGCAGGTGGAAGAAATGGGTTTGAGCCAGATCGTGACCTTCTTGGGGTATCGGCTGGACATTCCCGACCTGATGCTGGCAGCCGATGTCAGCACATTGTTGTCGAAGCGGGAAGGGCTCCCGCGTTCGGTGATGGAAGCGATGGCGGCGGGATTGCCGCTGGTCGTGACCGATGTGCGTGGCAATCGCGACTTGGTGCAGGACGGCGAGAATGGGTATCTCGTGGCAACGGGTGATGTGGAAGCTACGGCTGACGCATTTTATCAGTTGTATCAAGATCAAAAGATGCGCGCTGAAATGGGGACGCGCAGCAAAGAGAAAGCCGCGCCATACGATCTTTCCTTCATCTCTGCTGAGATGATGCGGATCTACGAGCTGGCGGCAAGTGGGAGATTTATCGGTTAGAGATTGTGGTTAATGGGGTGGGTAAATGAAACGTATTTTTGATGTGACGGTATCTGCCGTCTTGTTGCTGGTGTTGTCGCCCGTCATTTTGGTTGTGGCGTTTTTGATTCGACAAAAGCTTGGGTCGCCTGTGATCTTCAAGCAGGAGCGTCCAGGATTGCAAGGTAAGCTGTTCAACTTGTATAAATTTCGTTCGATGACCGATGCGCGCGATGCGAACGGAGAGCTGTTGCCAGACGATGTGCGGTTGACGGCGTTTGGCAAACTGTTGCGCAAAACGAGCTTGGATGAATTGCCGCAGTTGTTCAACGTGCTGAAAGGCGACATTTCGCTGGTCGGGCCGCGCCCGCTGTTGAAGGAGTACCTGCCGCTGTACACGGAGGAGCAGGCGCGTCGCCACGATGTGAAGCCGGGCATCACCGGATGGGCGCAAGTCAATGGGCGCAACGCGATCTCGTGGGAAGAAAAATTCCGACTCGATGTGTGGTACGTAGAGCATCGTTCGTTTGGATTGGATCTGAAGATTCTCTACCTGACCGCGATGAAAGTAGTGCGTTCCGAAGACATCAATCAGGCCGGGCATGTGACGATTTCCAAGTTCCAAGGTCCGTCGAGAAATACGCGAGCTTCGCTGTAAGGAGTGCGGGATGAAGAAAACGCTGATCATCATAGGCATGGGCGGCCACAGTAAAGTGGTCGCCGATGTGGCGCGGCGCAGCGGGTATGAACTGCTCGGCTTTTTGGACAATCGCAAGCCGGATGCGCCACACGGGACCTACTTGGGAACCGTGGATGAATTTCCGTATGCACAGTATGCGGACACTTGGTTTTTTGTCGCAATCGGCAACAACCCGGTGCGGCAAAAGGTAGCGGAGCAATTGAAGGCAGCGGGTGCCAAGTTGGCCACGCTCATCGATCCGTCCGCTCTCTTGGGCAGCGGTGTCACGGTGGGCGAGGGTACGCTGGTCATGCCAGGATGCATCGTCAATGCGGACAGCACGATCGGGTCACAGGTGATCCTCAATACGGCAGCGACTGTCGATCATGACTGCGTCGTCGGGGACGGCTCACATCTGTCACCTGGCGTGCATGTGGCCGGAACGGTGCAGATCGGCAACCTGACGCATGTCGGCATCGGGGCCTCGGTGATCCAGTCGGTCAAGATTGGGGATCGGGTTGTGATCGGTGCAGGTGCGGCCGTGGTGCGGGATGTTCCAGATGGTGTGACGGCGGTCGGCGTGCCGGCCAAAATAATCAAAACGAATGAATGAGGAGCGACGATCATGATTCCACTTTCGGGACCCGATATTACACAGCGCGAGAAAGATCTCGTCATGGAAGTGCTGGACTCGGGCATTTTGGGGCTCGGGCCGAAGATGCGCCAGTTCGAACAGATGATGGCCGACTATGTGGGCGTCAAGCACGCCATTTCCTGCAACAGTGGAACGAGCGGTCTGCACATGCTGATCGCTGCGATGGGCATTGGCGAAGGCGATGAAGTGATCACCACTTCCTTCTCGTTCGTGGCCTCGGCGAACTGCATCTTGTTCGAGCGTGCCGTTCCCGTTTTTGTCGATATCGATGAAGCGACTTACAATCTCGACGTGACGCAGATCGAAGCGAAGATCACGGAGAAGACCAAGGCGATTTTGCCAGTGCACGTGTTTGGCCAGCCTGCGAACATGGATGAGATTCGCGCTCTTGCCAGCAAGTACAACCTGTGGGTGATCGAAGACTCTTGTGAAGCGATCGGCGGCGAGTGGAAAGGTGCGCGCGTCGGTGGTCTTGGCGATGCCGGGGTGTTTGCCTTCTATCCGAACAAGCAGATGACGACCGGAGAAGGCGGGATCATCGTAACTGACAACGATGAGATCGCCGAGCTGTGCCACTCGATCCGCAACCAAGGGCGTGGAGAAGATGGCTTGTGGCTGTCACACGTGCGGTTGGGTTACAACTTCCGCATGGATGAGATGAGTGCAGCGCTTGGTGTTGCCCAGTTGGAGCGCATCGATGAGATTTTGGCGCATCGTGAGCGAGTGGCCCAGCTGTATCTGGAAAAGTTGAAAGCTATACCAGAAATCATCCTGCCGCATGTGGATGCCGATGTGAAGATGAGTTGGTTCGTGTTTGTGATTCGCTTTGCCGAAACGGTCAACCGCGATCTGGTGATGGAGCGGTTGAGCAAGCGTGGGATCGGTTGCCGACCATACTTTACCCCGATTCACCTGCAACCGTTCTATGTGGAGCGGTTTGGGTTTAAGCCGGGGGATCTCCCAGTCACGGAGCGTGTGGCCGAAAAGACGTTGGCTATCCCGTTCTTTAACAGTTTGACCGAAGAACAGGTCGATCAAGTAGTGGCGGCGATTCAAGAAGAAATCGAACATGCAAAAGAGCAAGTGAATCTGTAGTGACGCAATGGGTGTTAGGGGGAGAGTCTGGTGAATGGTCGCCTGCGATTGCTCACGCTTGGCGCGCTCGATGCGTGCATTGCCGCGATGGCGGTGACTTTGGCGTATTGCTTGCGCTTTGACTTTCAAGTATTGCCACAATTTATGAGTGCGTTCCCATATCTGCTGCTGATGCATGTGGTGTTGACGCCGATTATCTTCTATGCGATGAAAATGTATCATTCGGTGCTGGAATATGCGAGCATCGGGGAATTGAAGACCATTTTGAAGGCGACGGTCGTGGCCGGACTGATTTTAACCTTGATCCAGCAGATGATTCACTTGCAAGTTGAATGGTTTGTTGTGCCGCGTACCGTGTTGCTGTTGACTTGGTTGCTCACCTTGCTTGGTGTGGGTGGGATGCGTTTGGCGCAGCGAATGTTTCGTGATGCGGTCGCGCGCACGGAGCCGAGCCTGCCCAGCGTGCTGATCGTTGGCGCGGGGAGTGCAGGTGTGCTGATCGCCCGGGAATTGAAGACGTCCCCCTATTCGACGCTGAATCCGGTCGCTTTTATCGATGATGACTTGAAAAAGCAGGGCCTGTCGATTTTAGGTCTACCTGTCGTCGGCGGGCGGAGCAAGATCCCTCATGCGGTTGAAAAGTACGGGGTGCAAAAGATTTTGATCGCCATTCCGTCGGCTTTGGAGAAAGAGACCGCGCAGATTCTGGAGATATGCAAACTCACCAACTGCCAGATCAGCACGTTGCCGCGCGTGGCAGACATCGTGGCGGGCAAGGTGTCGGTGAACATGATCCGCGAGGTCAGCGTCGAAGATCTGCTGGGACGCGAGGCGGTTACGGTCGATTTGGAAGGCGTCGCAAGCTACGTCTCGGACCAAGTGGTGCTGGTGACGGGAGCAGGCGGGTCGATCGGGTCAGAGCTGTGCCGCCAGATCAGCAAGTTTGCACCGAAGCAGCTTTTGTTGCTGGGACACGGGGAGAATTCGATCTATGAGATTGAGTTGGAACTGCGCAATAAGTTTCCGGCGCTGCCTTTGGTGACAATTATCGCGGACATTCAAGATCGCAAGCGGCTGAATGCGGTGTTTGATACGTATCGGCCAAGCGTTGTGTTTCATGCGGCGGCGCACAAGCACGTGCCGCTGATGGAGCGCAACCCACAAGAAGCGATCAAGAACAACGTCTTAGGGACGATGCATGTGGCGGAGTGCGCGCACGAATATGGGGCGAAGCGCTTTGTGATGATCTCGTCCGACAAGGCGGTCAACCCGACCTCGGTGATGGGTGTATCGAAGCGGGTGGCTGAAATGGTTATTCAAGGGCTTGACCGTATCTCGCAGACGCAGTTTGTGGCGGTGCGATTCGGCAATGTGCTGGGAAGCCGCGGCAGTGTGATCCCGATCTTCAAACGCCAGATTCTGGCGGGCGGTCCGGTGACGGTGACACATCCCGATATGGTGCGCTATTTCATGACGATTCCGGAAGCGTCACAGTTGGTCGTGCAGGCGGGGGCGCTGGCAGAAGGCGGGGAGATTTTTATCCTCGACATGGGAGCCCCTGTGAACATCGCCGACCTAGCCCGTGACTTGATCCGCTTGAGCGGATTGCGACCGGAAGAAGATATTGATATTGTGTATACGGGCATTCGACCCGGTGAGAAGTTGTTTGAAGAGATTTTGACCAACGAAGAGGGCACGGAGGAGACGAAGCACAATCGCATTTTTGTGGGCCGTCCGCTCGACTTTTCGTGGGAAGAATTGCAGTTTATGATCAAGCGTCTGGAGCAGATGGCGTTTGCGCCCGATGTGGAGCGGAAGGCGGAGGCGATCAAGGCGTTGTTTAAACAGATTGTCCCGACTTATCTGTGGAAGCCACAGGAGGGGGCGGAGGAGCACGCGCGCAAGGAGCTGGAAGCGTCGCTGGCCGAAGTTGCTGCCCATCGGGAATGATTCTATCCATCGGGATTGACCCTATTTAATAGGAAGAGAAAACCGCTGACTCTGTCTGAGTCAGCGGTTTTTTTGTGGTTACGGTGTGGGCTTGTTCTCGAAGTTGAGGATGACTTTGTCGAGGTTGATATAGTCTCCCAAGCCAGCCGCGTCGCCCTTCACGTAAGCGCGTTCGATCTTGACCGTATGTTCCTTGTTGTCCAAATTGCTGATGCTGAGAATCTCCTGTTTGTAGAGCGTAGTTGCGCTGTAGAAATTGATTTCGACAGGTGCGCCGTTATCGATCGTCACGTAGGCGATACCTTGATATTTGTGTTTGTAGCCGAACAGTTTGAACGAGGTGCCCGTAAATTTGAATGTGACATTGTCCTTTGGAAAGGACGGGTTGTAACTGCCGGTTGACCAGATCAGTTTTCCGCCGGAGAAGTTCGCTCCCGAGAAATCGGCCCAGCCTGAACTGTAGGTGAAGGTGGGGTCCGTTTCTTCCAGCTCTTTGTAAATCGGAGCGGGTGGGGTTCCTCCTCCCGGACCTGCGCCTGGATCGGTGCCTGGGTCTGGGGTGGTCCCTCCGCCCGGTTGCACCATCTGGGTGACTTTGCTCTCCAACTGGGTGATCCGGCCGTCTACCGCGTTCATGCTGGTGTTGATGCCGTTGACTGTGGTCGTCAGGTTGGTCAGACTGTTCGTTTGGGTTTGCAAGCTGTCCTGCAAGGTTTGGACGGTGCCTGTCAGCCCGGACGAGGTGGTGCGCAGCTCGCTGATGTCAGCATCATGTCCGGTGAGTCGATCAACCAGAGTCTGAATCTGCGTGGCCAGTCCCTGTTGGAATGCTGTGAAGGCGCTGTCTTGCGTTTGGTTCTCGGTGAACAGGGTGTCGATCTGTCCTTGCAGTGCGCTGCTTAGGCTTGCGAGGTCATTGGTGAGCTTAGTTTTCAGCGCGGTGAGCTCTTCGCCGAGCGAGGTGCCCAGACTTGTCAGGCTTGCGCTAAGCGCATCGTCTTGGGCCACGCGGGCAGAGGTTTCAGCGCTCAAGGCGTTGCTCACGCCTGTGATCTCACTTGCCAGCCCCGTGTCTGCCGCTGTGCGCGCAGTCGTCTCCAAAGCGAGATCGGAGGTCAGGCGTGCGATCTCACCGTCGAGCGACAGGTCCTTATTTTTCAAAGCGGTGATTGCGGAGTTCAGCAGCCCATCCTCTTGCTCCAAAGCGGTGAGGCGATTGCCATAGCTCGCGTTTTGTGCGAGCAATCCATCGATTTCGTTTTTGTGCCCGATCGTCATCGTGCGCAAGCTGTTCAGGCTCGACGCTTGCGTTTCCGTGTCTTCCTCCAACTTTGCGATACGGGAGGTCAGCGTTGTCATCGAAGTTGGGTTGTTGTTGAGCGCGGCGATCTTGATGCTTTGCGCATACAGCGAGTTGCTGATGTTGCCGAGCTGGTTGGTGTTGTCCGTGGTGGCTCGTTGCAGTGACTTGTAGTCTTCTTGAAGCGCGCTCGTAACGGTCCGCATGTCTTTGAACTGTGCGGTGTAGCGCTTAGAATCCATTTCAAGACCTGCAAGTTGCTGCTCGTACGTTGTGGCGACAGATTGCAGACCATCTATTTCTGACGATTGAATGGCGGTCAAGTTCCGCAGTTCTTTTATCTCTTTGCGATCGGTCTTCGTTGTAGAGTTCAGGTCTTCGATGTTCCGACCGTGCGATGCTGTCACTTTTTTTAATTCTGCGATCCCTTGTTGGTGGGATGATGACTGGGTTTGTAGGCGCTCCAACTGCTGCTGTTGTCCAGATGTCTGCTCTTGAAGGTTGGCGAGTTGCCCTTCCAATCCGGTTGAACTTTGCGACTGTGTGGAAAGTTTTGTCTGCAAAGTTTGAATCAAACTCTCCTGAGTTGTCACCTGCTTAGCAAGTTTTTGAACCTGCTCTTCCAAGCGCGAGAGATCCCCCGGTACCCCTTGATTGTTGACAGTGGCATTCTTCTGTTGTGACGACGTAGTCGGCTGGTTACCGGCTGCTTGGCTAGATGTCGTCGGCGGAATCTCTGGACCGCTGAAGGCAAATACCAAAATGGCCGTTGCTAGCGCGAGCGGCGCCATGATCAGCGTCGTATTAGCAGCTTTCATCTCACATACCCCTTCTCCCTACACTTGTTAAATTAAGTATCTATCCCCAACTTTATTATGCCTTGATTCTATAAAACTAGTCAATAAGTAGTATTTTAATTGAGCAAAATTAATCATGAAATGACGGAAGAACTGCCAATAGAAAAAAAGAACCACACGACAGGCGGCGTCGTGTGGTTCTTTTGTACTGCATAGCTCGTTACTCGATGACAATCATGTCGATGTTGATGTTCGAGTTGAGCGAAGCATCGTTCTTTTTACCTGTTGCTACGATCTCTATGGTATGTTTACCGAATTCCAGATCGGTTGCGCTGAACAGGACCTGCTTATAGAGAGTTTGCGCAGAGAAATAATCGATCGTACCAACTTTGGAACCGTCTAAGTAGATGTCTGCGATCCCCATGTAACGGGATTTGTAGCCGACGACTTTCAGGGCGGTGCCAGTGAAGTCAATTTTAAAGGAAGCTCCTTTGGCGTCGCTGTACTTAACGCCACCACCGCTGGTGAGCGGAGTGCTGAAATCGCTCCAAGTACCTGTGTAGGAGATCAGTGCGGAACCTTCTTCATAAATCCCCTTTTCGGTCGGTTGCGTCGGAATCACGCCCGGATCAGGTTGAGTCGGTGTGGTGCCCGGATCAGGTTGAGTCGGTGTGGTACCCGGATCAGGTTGAGTCGGTGTAGTGCCCGGATCAGGTTGAGTCGGTGTAGTGCCCGGATCAGGTTGAGTCGGTGTAGTGCCCGGATCAGGTTGAGTCGGTGTAGTGCCCGGATCAGGTTGAGTCGGTGTAGTGCCCGGATCAGGTTGAGTCGGTGTAGTGCCCGGATCGGGTTGAGTCGGCAACTGCGTGTTCGGCGTGAGGTTGACAAGCTTTTCCTCCAGCGCGGCAAGTTTCGCTTTCAGAGCTTCGATCACACCCGCTTGCGTGGAAATTTGTCCGTTCAGGTTGGCCAGTTCAGCCGTATGATCTTGTGTATTCAAGTTGGCGATGCGACCATACAGTTCATTGATCAAATCGTCCTGCTCCACGTTTTTCGCCTGTAGCGCTTCCGCCTTGCTCTGCCAGAGCGGCAACTGAACCGCATAATCCTCGACCAATCCGGTCGCGTGTTGAAGTTGGGTTTGAAATCCGACGATCGTTTGCTCTTGATTGATCGATTTCGTATGCAAAGTTTGAATCAACTGGTCTTGTGCTGCAGATTTCGTCTGCAGGGTGGTGTAGGCGGTCGCCTGCTCCACCGACTTGGTTTCCAGAGATTGGACCTTGTTCAACTGATCAGCAGATGTTGTTTGTAAAGACTGGATGACAAGATTTTGTTGTGTTTGTTCAGTTCGCAGCTGTGCGATCAATTGATCCTGTGCGTTGACTCTGTTTTGCAGAGAGTTGACGGCAGCCGTCTGCGCGTCCCAAGAAGCACGTAAGCGCTCCAACTCCTGCAACAATTCTTGATCATCATTCTTGTTCTGGCCATACGCATTCCCATTGCCTTGGCCATATGCATTCCCATTTCCGTTGCCATTGCCGTTATTGCTGGCAGCTAGTCCATCGGACAACACCAGCGTAGAAGCTACCAGGCCGATCCCAATCGCCCCGAGCAGCCAGCTTTTCTTTGTTCTCATTTTGTTTACCCCTCCCACAAATAGATCCTTACTTCCCCTGTTTGCTATTTTGATTGTGATGAGAGATTTTGTCAACGAAAAATATTAATAACACTCTTTTCGTAAAGATCAAAATTCCTAAGTGGTTAGGTTAATGAAAATTAACAACAAAGAGCTCGGTTCGGTTAATCCTTTGAAATATTGTGGACGTATGAGCGGGCTGAGCCATTCATATTGATAAAACGAAGGGAGAGGAAAGGGGGCCAAACGATGTCGAAGATTCATTTCGATTTTCCGGCAGCTGGGCGTTTTTTTGCGGGGAGTCTGGCTGGAAAGTGGCAGGGGGATGTGCAGCGAGCACATGACGGGCTCCATCGCGGCACGGGGCAGGGCCAAGATTTCCTCGGTTGGCTGGAGCCGCTGTCACCGGACAGCGAGGAAGTGGCGCAGATCGAGCAGACAGCCGACAGGATTCGACAACAGGCAGATGTGCTGCTGGTCATCGGGATCGGCGGTTCCTACTCGGGCGCCCGCGCTGGAATTGAACTGCTGACCCCTTCGCATTTTAAGCCGTTTCGTAAAAGAAAAACGAACGCTCCCCACGTCTATTTTCTTGGGCATAATCTTTCCGCTTCCTATATAGTGCAAATTTTGTCGAATCTTGACGATCAAGAGGTTGCAGTCAATGTGATCTCCAAGTCGGGAACGACGATTGAGCCTGCGCTGGCGTTTCGCATCGTGCGCGACTGGTTGATCAAACGTTACGGTGCCAAGGAAGCGGCTATGCGCATCGTCGCGACCACCGATCAGTTCAAGGGGGCATTGCTAAGATTTGCGGAAGTGGAGGGGTATCGTACGCTGGTCATCCCTGCGCATGTGGGAGGGCGCTATTCGGTGTTGACGGCGGTCGGTCTGTTGCCGATGTGTGTGGCTGGATTGGATATTCGCGAGTTGTTGCGCGGGGCTCAGGATGCCAGCGTGCGCTACGCCACACCTGATGTAACACAAAATCACTGCTATCAATATGCGGTCTGGCGCAATGAGTTGTATCGCCAAGGACGGGTGATCGAACTGCTGGCGGCGTATGAACCGGCCTTCGCAGGCTTTGCGGAGTGGTGGAAGCAGTTGTTTGGGGAAAGTGAAGGCAAGAATGGGAAGGGGATCTTTCCCGCTTCCGTGCAATTTTCGACCGACTTGCATTCGCTGGGGCAATATGTGCAGGAAGGGCCGCGCCATTTGTTCGAGACGGTGCTTTGGGTGGAAGATACAGGTTGTGAAGTGTTGGTGCCTGCGGTGGACGGTGATTTGGACGGTCTGAACTATCTGGCAGGCAAGGGTCTCACATTTGTCAATGAAAAGGCGTGGCTGGGTACGATCGAGGCGCATGAGAGTGGAGCAGTTCCCAATTTGCTTTTGCAGATCGGCAAGTTGGATGAACGTCACGTCGGTCACCTGTTCTATTTTTTTGAAAAAGCTTGCGCGCTCAGTGGATACCTGCTCGGGGTAAACCCGTTCGACCAGCCAGGTGTGGAAGCGTATAAGCAAAACATGTTCAAACTGCTTGGAAAACCGGGACGGAGCGAATGAACAGGCTGATCAGCTGTCAGTTTATCGCTGTGCTACAACAGGTGGAGCGGGATACGGTGCGGGTGCGTCTGTTTCATGAGGTCGAGCGCGAGGGGCTGGCAGTGTTCAAGGAGCGGATTCGCAAAAAAGTGGTCGTGCCGCGCCTTTATTTTGATGCAATGGTGCAAGCGGGCGTGTTCGCCGTGGAAGGTGCTGACCAGTACCAGCCGAGTGAAGTCAGTTGCGGGGTGGGGTTTGACATCTATGCGCTCGGGCGCAAGGTGCAGTTTGACATCTGTTTTCACGATAGCATCGATCAGTTGTGGCAGGAAGTGCGCTATCGACTGGAAGACATCGTGCTCGATCAGGACGTGTTTGAGTCGTACACCTATCGACTGCGGGCGATCTCGCGCTATCTGTACCTCGGACGGGAAGACAACGTGTTCCGCGCCATTGCACGAGAGGAGAATCAGGAGATCGAGTTTAAGCTCGATTTTCAGAACTCGAAGGAGAAGATTCTCAAGTCGGTCGTCGCTTTCGCCAACTCGAACAACGGCAACCTGTTTTTAGGGATCAGCGATGACAAAAGAATGGTCGGGATCAACCATGAAATCTCTCGCTACGGAAGTGAAGATCGTTACCTGCTCGCCGTCTCTTCGCTTTTGCACGCGCGAATCTATCCGTTGTTATCCCCTTTTCCAGAAGTGCGAATCCTCACCGTGAGCGGGCGGAAAATTGTACATTTGTACGTTCCTGTTGGCACGACGATGTATTCGGTGCTGGAGACGATAGGTGGTGGGCAACAACGGCGGAGGGTGGCGGTGAAGCAGAACAATCAGTCAGTGTGGGTAGACGACCCGTATGTGGTCGCAGAGTTGTACATCAAACGTCGCATCGGACCACGGACGGCTGCGACGTTAGGCTTATTGTGAGCAGAACCCGGTTTCCTTATCAGGGAGACTGGGTATTTTTTTGTCTGGGATGTGGAAGGCGGAAATGTTTCATCCTAAGAACAGTTGTTGTCTTTGTTTGTCTTTCTGTGGTATTTTATCATGATACTGTGAAGTCGTGCATACGTTAACCGCTTGGTGTATGATCGATAGTCTATGAAGTAATGAGAGAGGGTAGAAGGTGGAGGATGTAGGATGAGTCGTATGTGGGCGATTTTGTTTGTGCTCATCGGCGGGGCGAGCTATGGCTTGATCTCGCCAGTGGTTAAGAAAGCGTATGAAGCCGGATATACGCCGGGAGATGTGACTTCTTCCCAGTATTTTATGGCGGCTTCGTTGTTGCTTGTGATCGCAGCGTTTCAGTTTCGACATGTTAAGCAGTTGAAGCTACGAGATGTGCTCTTGTTTGGTTTTCTCGGGCTTTTGTCGAGCTGTACCAGCGTGTTTTATTACTTGTCATTGTCCGATCTGCCAGCGTCGCTTGCGATCGTGCTTTTGTTCCAGTTTGCTTGGATTGTGATGCTGATCGATTTTGTGATGACGCGGAAAAAGCCGAACAGAGCGAAATGGGCGGCGATCGTGCTGATTTTGGCCGGAACGGTATTCGCCGTCGATCTGTGGCATACGGAGTGGAGCGGGGTGTCGATGTCCGGTATTTTGCTCGGGTTGTTGTCGTCGGTGACGTACAGCATGTTCTTGTATTTTACAAGCTATGTGCGTCCCGGGACATCTCCGTGGGTGAACAGCGCGATCATCTCGGTGGCAGCGACGGTGGCGGTGTTCTTCGTGTTCCCACCGACGTTCTTATGGAATGGGACGCTGTGGGACGGCTTGTGGGTCTGGGCGCTGATCATCGGGGCGCTGGGTCAAGTCATTCCGCCGGTGTTCTTTAACATCGGGATTCCCAAAGTCGGCGGTTCGCTCGCTGGGGTGCTCGGCTCGATCGAGCTGCCGGTGGCCGTCGTGGCCGCATTTTTCCTGTTGCGCGAACATGTGGTCGGTGTGCAATGGGTTGGCATCGTGATGATCTTGCTTGGCATCGTCGTGTCTGAGCTGCGCATGCGGGCGCGGAACAAAGATGCGGCGAAGGCGTAGTGTAGTAAGTATTAGGTAAGTAGCATTTGAAAAGAGGAACCCTGTTCGCGAGAGGCGGGCAGGGTTCTTTTCGTTTAATCGACCACAAATTCGGTGGTGTCTTTGACGTTATAGGGTTGGTGGTTGTTCGTATGCAGCGTCGCTTCGAGGGTGTGCTTGCCTTTGGTGAGGTTTTGTAAGCGATAGGTGTTTTCTTTGACACCGATCCGCGTGACGCTTCCATCGACAAACAGGTGGATATGACCTTCGCCGGGGATGTGTAGGCCGCTGTAGTGTTCGGGTGCAAGTTTGATGTTGGTTGTTAGGAAGGTGATCGTCGCTTGGTTGCCGGAGACGGCGACTTTCATATTGAGAGTCGGCTTGGCAGGTGCTTGAGAGCCGATGGCGGCGGCAGTCGGCTCGTCGATCGGCTGTTGCTGCCCGGGCGTGATCTTTTCTTTCGTGCCGCAACCGATGAGCAGGGCAGAGGCGAGGATTGTTGCTGTGATGGTGAGCGTAGTCCTGTGCAAGTACATCGTAAGTAACTCCTTTTCTGCTGAAAATTGTGCGGTATGGGTTACAGTTTGCACAAGGGGAGGTAGAGATAGACGTGCGAAAAGGAGAAAGAAGCTGAGTTTGGCAGAAGGAATGGCGTGAGGACGGGAGAATGGGCTTGGATTTGTTAGGTTTTGTTTGAGGCGGCGCATTGTGAGGAGTGGGTTGGAGATGATAAGATGTTTCTTGTCGCCGCGAGCGATATTGAGCGGTGAGCAGATAAGAGAAAATTAGCGGTTGACACTACGAAGTCGGCTGTGATAAATTATCTCTTGTCGCCGCGAGAGACACGCGGTGATCGCCCAACGAAGAGCGCGATTTTCTGTCGCGATGTTGGGAGATGAACAACCTGTTGATCCTTGAAAACTAAACGAGTGTTACAGAGATCTGATGCGAGTCAAGATACAAACTTTTTCAACTTTTATTGAGAGTTTGATCCTGGCTCAGGACGAACGCTGGCGGCGTGCCTAATACATGCAAGTCGAGCGGACCGGAGGGAGCTTGCTCCCAAAGGTTAGCGGCGGACGGGTGAGTAACACGTGGGCAATCTGCCCGACAGACTGGGATAACGCTTGGAAACGAGTGCTAATACCGGATAAGCGATTTCCTCGCATGAGGAGATCGAGAAAGAAGCTTTCGCTTCACTGTCGGATGAGCCCGCGGCGCATTAGCTAGTTGGTGAGGTAACGGCTCACCAAGGCGACGATGCGTAGCCGACCTGAGAGGGTGATCGGCCACACTGGGACTGAGACACGGCCCAGACTCCTACGGGAGGCAGCAGTAGGGAATCTTCCACAATGGGCGCAAGCCTGATGGAGCAACGCCGCGTGAATGATGAAGGCCTTCGGGTTGTAAAATTCTGTCTTCTGTGAAGAACAAGTGTGAGAAGAGAATGCTCACACCCTGACGGTAACAGAGGAGGAAGCCCCGGCTAACTACGTGCCA
>NZ_CP022657.1:4147500-4150000 GCF_002243515.1 Tumebacillus algifaecis | reverse complement strand
TGCAAATCTCAAGAAGTACATTCTATTACGAAGCGAAAGAACAAGCAAAAGAAGAGAAAATCACAGAAGCAATTGTGGAGATTTTCAACAAGAATCGAAAAGCCTACGGCACGCGAAAGATCAAAGTTAAGCTCCAGGAACAAGACTTCATCGTGTCCAGGCGTCGCATTGGCCGGATCATGAAAGAGCAAGGCCTAGTATCCACTTACACCATAGCTCAGTATAAGCCCCATAAATCGGCTTGTAATGAAGCACCATCAACGAATGTGCTGGATCGTGAGTTTGAGCAAGCCGAAATCAAACGCTTTGTCGTCAGTGATCTGACATATGTGAAAGTCCAAAACAAGTGGCATTACATTTGCGTGCTCATCGACTTGTTCAATCGAGAGATTATTGGTCATAGTGCAGTGCAGGTCCAAAAAAGGACGCTGCTCTGATTTCACGCGCCTTTGCTACGGTACAAGGTGATTTGCGTCAAATTCAGTGGTTTCATACGGACCGCGGCAGCGAGTTTAAAAATCAAAGGATGGATGAGCTGCTGGAGACCTTTGAAATCGGTCGATCTCTAAGTATGAAAGGCTGTCCCTATGACAATGCCGTGGCCGAAGCCACCTACAAAGTCATGAAAACCGAGTTCATCCACCAGTTGAGCTTCCAGAGTCTTCGTCATCTGGAATTGGAATTATACGATTACGTCAACTGGTTCAACAAGCATCGGATTCATGGAACGTTGGGGGTATCTGACACCTGTTCAGTATCGCCAAGAAGCCCTTAAAAAAGCTGTCTGATTTACTGTTGACAATCCAAGTGGAGGACGACTGGAGGGATAGAGGGATGTGTGTTGCTAGATCCGTAGGGTCCTTGGAGACGTAGGTTGCTGCTGTGTAAAGTGGGACTCAGTTTGATGAGCTGGGTCTTTTTGTTTTGAAAGTAGGGTCGTGATCTTTGTGAAGGAGAGAAGTGTTAGTAGAAAAAGTGGAGATATGGCACTCGGGGCGCAGGCTGCTGAGGGGAATGAGACCGAAGTGTGAAGTGTGATTCAGTTTGATGAACTTGGTCTTTTTGTTTTGGAGGTGGATCGTGAGCATGGCAGGGGGAGATTCGCTATCTAGGAAAAGTGGAGGTATTGTACTAGGGACCTAGGCCGCTGAGGGGAAGGGACCGATGTGTAAAGTGGGATACTGTCTGATGAACTGGGTCTTATTTGCTTTGGAGGTACGGCCGTGAACGCGGTGAGGGAAAGAAGAGGTTGTAGGTAAAATGGAGGTGAGGTACTTGGGTGCAGGCCATCGAGAGGGAAGGGGCCGTTGTCTAAAGTGGATTTAGTTCGATGAACTGGGCCTTGTTGTTTGGAAGTAAGGTCGTGATCTTGGCGGGGAGGGAGGGGATTGTAGGAAAAGTGGAGGATCTATCAGGTACTTTGAGATTCAATTTGATGAACTAGGTTTTTGCTTGTGCAAGGACTACTAATTGTAGTGAGCGTTCATAGTGGAGGTATTCTTCAATCATCCGGCGCCGGAAAGTAGGAACTTGCAAGTCGAGAAGAGACTTAGTTCGGTGAAGCGGGAGTAGTTCTAATGACTAATCAGAGTGGAGGGGTTCGAGTTCACAACTAGAGCGGCGGTTTGGAACATGGAATGTATAGTTCCTAGGGAGGGATGAGGTTAGGTTAGGTGCATAGAGAAGTATGGACTTTGCAGAAGGAATGAAATGGCTTGATTCCTAAGTGGGGAGCGAGTCCTATTCTTTTACTCGATTATCATTCATATAGATCAGGTCGAGTTGATGGCGTATTGATTCTGACTTTGTATCGGTCACTTCTTGGAGCGCCATAACTCTGGTGATGAACTTTCACATCATTGGGTAGGATAACAAAGAATGATAACAAAAAATGAAGTTCACTCATGGTTGTTAGGTCATTCAGCGAATTTTGTTCGCTAGGCGGCAAATATGACCAAAAGTTGAGTTGTGACAGGCTGTCCAGCCGTGATAAGATAACTCTTGTCGCCGCGAGAGACACGCGGTGGTAGCCCAACGAAGAGCGAGATTTTCAATCGCGATGTTGGGAGATGAACAACCTGTTGATCCTTGAAAACTAAACGAGTGTTACAGAGATCTGATGCGAGTCAAGATACAAACTTTTTCAACTTTTATTGAGAGTTTGATCCTGGCTCAGGACGAACGCTGGCGGCGTGCCTAATACATGCAAGTCGAGCGGACCGGAGGGAGCTTGCTCCCAAAGGTTAGCGGCGGACGGGTGAGTAACACGTGGGCAATCTGCCCGACAGACTGGGATAACGCTTGGAAACGAGTGCTAATACCGGATAAGCGATTCCTTCGCATGAGGGGATCGAGAAAGAAGCTTTCGCTTCACTGTCGGATGAGCTCGCGGCGCATTAGCTAGTTGGTGAGGTAACGGCTCACCAAGGCGACGATGCGTAGCCGACCTGAGAGGGTGATCGGCCACACTGGGACTGAGACACGGCCCAGACTCCTACGG
>NZ_CP022657.1:4135000-4142500 GCF_002243515.1 Tumebacillus algifaecis | reverse complement strand
ATACGAAAAGGAAATAGAAAAGGCGCCGCGTTTGAAGCGGAGTGGAGAGCTGGTATGTGAACCGTAGCGTTCCAAAAAGAGTAAGACGCCACGAGGCGAGATGAGACCCGATCTGATGACCTGGTCTTTTATCTTTTGGCAAGAGGAATTATATATGATCATAAGTTCGCGGAGGTTGGCAGTCTGCAGATCGAGAAGAAATGGGCCAGATTTGATAACTGACCTCACCTTTACAAAGGACAAAAAGCTGTTGCGTCTTGAGGGGCGCGACAGCTTTTTCATAATTTCTGTAGCAGTGACTCCTCTATCCATCGTCACACAGTCGAACCGTTGAGCTGAGCGGGAGCGAAACTGTAGGATCACAGCTACCCCCGTGGACGAAACACGAGCGCACCGAGAAAGCCGAAGACGATCGCAGCTGAGATGCCTGCGCTCGTCACTTCGAAAATGCCGGTCAATACGCCGACCCATCCATCTTTCTGCGCTTCCTGCAACGCACCGTGCACCAGCGCGTTGCCGAAGCTTGTGATCGGCACCGATGCACCCGCTCCTGCGATTTTGACCAACGGATCATACAGTTCTAATCCGCCCAAAATCGCTCCGGTCACAACGAGCGTCGACATGGTGTGGGCGGGGGTAAGTTTCATCACATCCATCAAAAACTGGCCGATCACACAGATGGCACCACCGACGAGAAATGCCCACAAAAAGATCATTGCACTCCCTCCTCCGATTCCGCTTCGATGGAAACAGCATGGGCGATGCAAGGTATCGATTCGTCTTGCTGAAACGTAAGTGGAGATAGTAAAGCCCCGGTCGCCACCACCAAGATCCGTTTCCATTCCCCTCTTTTCATCCGATTCAGCAGATGCCCATACGTGACAGAAGCGCAGCACCCGCAACCACTGCCCCCCGACCAGACATTCGGATTCTCTCCGTAGATCATCATCCCGCAATCTTTGTACTGCTCTGGTGGAATCTCAATCTGATGCTGCTGGAACAGTTCAGAGAGGATGCTATGCCCGACACGTCCCAGATCTCCGGTGACGACAAGATCATAGGCGGTCGGTGAGATCTGCAGGTCGCGAAAATGGGACTCGATCGTGTGAAAGGCTGCCGGAGCCATCGCAGCACCCATGTTGAACGGATCTGTTAGCCCCATGTCGACCACTCGTCCGATGGTGGCCGACGTGACGCGAAGACCTGTACCCTCTCGTCCCACGACGGCCGCCCCGCTTGCCGTTGCGGTCCACTGCGCCGTGGGGGGCTTTTGCGCACCGTATTCGGTCGGGTAGCGGTATTGTTTTTCGGCGGAGGAGTTATGGCTGCTCGTCGCGGCCAGCACATAGTCGGCAGATTGGCTATCCACGATTAACGAAGCGAGCGCAAGGCCTTCCATCGAGGTCGAACACGCTCCGAACAGCCCGAGAAAGGGGGTCTGTAACGTGCGGGCTGTAAAGCTGGAAGAAACGATCTGGTTCATCAGGTCGCCGCAGAGAAAATAATCGATCTGCTCTTTTGTCAGCCCCGCTTTCTCGATCGCTTTGTCACAGCACTCTTCCAACAGGGTCTTCTCCGCCTTTTCCCAACTGCTTTGGCCCAGCATCATGTCGCCGTGAAGCGTGTCAAAATCATCGGCTAGCGGTCCTTGAGCTTCAAGCGGGCCTCCGATCGCAGCTGAGGAAAGAATCACAGGCTTGCTCGGAAACACCCATGTTTGATGCCCTAGTTTCATTGATGATCAGCCCCCCATCGAGATCAGTGTTCGGATCACCCCGATGACGAATGCAGCGAAAACGCCAAAGACGATCACAGAACCTGCCAGTTTGAACATATTGCCGCCGACCCCGAGCACATACCCTTCGCTTTTGTGTTCCAGAGCGGCCGATGCGATCGAATTGGCAAATCCGGTGACCGGGACAGCGGTGCCAGCCCCCGCCCATTGCGCAATCCGATCGTATACTCCCAACCCGGTCAGGAGCACGGAGATCAAGATGAGCACCGCAACGGTTGGATTGCTCGCCGTCTTTTCATTAAAGTCGAAAAAACGGATGAAGCACTCCTGAATACCTTGAGCGATCACACAGATCAGACCACCGACAAAAAAGGCGCGGAGAAATCGGCTGATGAAGGGAATTTCAGGTTCATGCTTTTTGGCCAGCGTTTGGTATTGCTGCTGAGTGGGGGTCAATTTCTGCTTTTTCTGGTTTGCCATCGCCTTGCACCACCTGTTATTGATCTAGCAAGTCAAAAGATGTGTTACGTCGTTCAAAACTTGCTTCAGTCGTGCTGCCTCTTGCTCGTACCTCCTCTTCGCTGCGGCGTCCTGTACAGACAGCGCGAAGATTTCCAAGTCAGCCTGACATTTTTGTAAGGTTAAGTATGTAAGTTTCAAGGTCTGAGGTTGTGGAACTTGAATCAGATCGTCATAGAGGTCGAGAAACAGCTGGCCGTTCGTGTCGACCTGGCCGATAAATACATTTTCCAGCAGTACGCCAGCTTTGCTGAGTTCGGTATTCAGCCAGCCGCGATTAAAACCGCGTGTGGCGAGGGACTCGTCGAGAATCTTCCCATCCATGATCACCGTTTGCGGCTCTGTCTCAGGAGCGACGGTCACGCCGAGATGCTTTGGCGTGATCGGTTGATTTTGCGATTTCATCAGGACGCTCACTTTACCATTCGGTTCCATCAAGGCGAATTCGACGTCGGCCACGCGAAATGCATTTTTCAACCGCAAGTGCTCCAACAGTTCATCAGAAGACATCCGCTCTTTTTTGAGATTGTCTTCCATCACCTTGCCATCCTTGATTAGAATGGTCGCTTTCCCTTCGACAAAATTGCGAACCGTCTTGTTCTTGAGGGCAAGCCATCCGAGCAGGATCGGGAAGCCGGCGTAGACGGACATCGCGAGGATGCCTTTGTACATGGGTCCGCTGAGGTCATCTGCGATCATCGCCGCAAGATCACCGAGCGCGATCCCCACGGTGTATTCGAAAAACGTCATCTGGGAGAGCTGACGTTTGCCAATGAGTTTCGTTAGTAAGAAAACGAAGACGATCGACACCAGGGAACGGATGAGTATATTCAGCCAATCTGGCATGCTACCTCCTCCTTAAAAAGGGAGAGGATCGTCCTCTCCCTCCGTGTTCAGACAATTTTAAAATCCTTTGTATTGCGGTTCTTCCTTCTCCAACTGCGTGACACGCTGTTCAAGGCTATCCAAAACGGCCTGCGTGTCTTGGGCAGCTTGCGTATACAGTTGCTTTGCTTGTTTGTTTTGCGTTGCGAGTGCAAAAGATTCCAAATTCGCCTGAGCGCCTTTCAAAGAAGCCACAGTTGTTTTGACCTGTTGTGAAATCGTCATGACGGTCACCTCCTTTGACATGTATAGAATCTACAACAGGGCGGTTTTTATTCGCTTTTCGCTCAGGTCGTGGTGGGTCGCCGCTCTCAACGCATGTTTTGCAAAAGGGGGGTAAAGCGTGTCTGCAAGGTAAAGCTGCGCGGACACAGCAAAGACCCTCCCGTTTAGAAGGAGAGTCTTGAAAGGAAAGCGGCACAACAACGCGGTCTGTTTGCAGGGCGTGTCAGTCAGCTTGGATCTGTGGGAGTTAAAACGTGCGCAGACCCATCGCGCGCCTGACTTCTGCCAGAACCAGCTCAGCAGAAGCACGCGCTTTTTGTCCGCTGACCATTAGGATGTCCACAATATAGTCCTCCGACAATCGCGCAGGGCGCTCGCGAAAAGGTTCGACGATCGAAGTGAGCGAAGTGGCGAGATGATGTTTGCAGTCTGCACATCCGATGGCCGCCTGTTGGCACTTGGTAGCAAGGTCGGTGAGCAGATCAGCCTCTGTGAAGAAGGAGTGAAGGTGATAGATGTTGCAGATCCTCGTATGGCCAGGCTGATGCTTATAGAACCGAGCGGGGTCAGAGTACGCTTTTTTCACTTTTGCTTGAATCTGGTCGTTCTCATCTCGCATCGAAATATACGGGTCGCGCGCATCCGATTTGCTCATCTTGCCTTGACCGGAGTGTGCGGGGATGCGAACAGCATTTTCAATCAGCGGTTGAGGCTCTGGAAAGAGGTCGCCATAGATCTGATGAAAGCGGCGCACGATGGTGCGCGCCATCGCCAGATGGACCAGTTGGTCTTCGCCGACCGGCACGAAGGTGCCCTTATGGATCAGGATGTCTGCCGCCATCAAGACCGGATAGCCGACCAGACCGTAGTTGTTGTTTTCAGGCTGCTTTTTCGCCTTCTCCTTAAAGGTCGGGCAACACAACAGCTCACCGGTTAGATCGGAGATCGAGCTCTGTGCATACAGCGTGTATTTTTCCAGGTCGAGCCCGGCCGCAACA
Organism: Tumebacillus algifaecis; assembly: GCF_002243515.1. NCBI lineage: Bacteria > Bacillati > Bacillota > Bacilli > Caryophanales > Alicyclobacillaceae > Tumebacillus > Tumebacillus algifaecis. The sequence goes on along the minus strand of NZ_CP022657.1, from coordinate 4,138,138 downwards.
TAATCCCTGGCGACGCCGATCATGTTGCGGCGCAGGTCGGCGGAGTTCGGATGTGTGGTCAGCGAATGCAGGTCGACAATAAAAAAGTAGGCGTCATACTGGTCTTGCAGGCGAGTCAGATTGAGCAGAGCACTGTAGTACAGTAGTTGCCGAGGTGCAGTTCGCCACCGCCCGAAACGGCCCACCAACTAGCAAAAGGTGGTGCTCAAGATGCGCAAGAGGCGATTCGTCCGACCCATCTCGATCTGACCCCGGAGCGGGTTCAATCGAAGCTTTCACCAGAGCAGTTCCTCGTCTACAAGCTGATCTTTGAGCGATTTTTGGCGAGTCAGATGTCGGCCGCAATTTACGATACGGTGTCGGTCAGCATCCAGTCTGGACGATTCGACTGGAAGGCGAATTGGCGAACTTTGATCTTCGACGATTTTCTGAAGCTGTGCGAAGGGGGAAGGGACAGCAAGCATGCGGGGGAGGAGAAGGAGGAAGAGGAGCCGATGTTGCCGACTGTCGCAGAAGGGCAGCCGATGATCTGTGAGAAGATCACGCCTTCGCAACACTTCACGAAGCTGCCAGTCAACTTTACTGAGGCCAGCCTCGTCAAAGATCTGGAAAAGCGAGGTATCGGACGGCCGAGCACCTATGCGTCGATCATCTCCGTGTTGAAAGCGCGCGACTATGTGACGGTCGAATACAAGAATTTTTATCTGACCGACATCGGAAAGGTGGTCTCCCAGACGCTGGTGGAGAACTTCCCCGAGCGGATCAATGTCGAGTTTACGGCGGAGATGGAAAAACAGCTCGATCAGGTGGCGGAAGGCGAGCGCGACTGGAGGTGGAGACGGAGCATCCTTGCGAAAAGTGCGGGAAGCAGATGATCTTGCGCAAAGGGAAGTATGGCGAGTTTCTGGCCTGTAGCGGGTTTCCGCAGTGCAAGCATGTGCAGAAGGTGGGCAAGGAAGGCAACCCGATGGCAAACGTTCCAAAGCTCGTGCAAGTGACCAACCAATGCTGTTCGAAGTGCGGTTCGGTGATGGTGTTGCGCGAGGGGAAGGGAGAAAAGTTTCTCGGGTGTTCAGGCTACCTGCGCTGTCGCACGACCGGCAAATGGAGTGAAAGCGTGCAGGTGATCGACGAGCTCGAATTTGCTGACGTGAAAAAGAGATATAAACAGGTGAAGAAGAAAAAATCATCAGATCCCGAGCAGCTAGTGCAACAGGTTGCTCCGGATTTTTTATGACTGCAGGTGGTGAGCGGCAGACCGATTCTATGCTGGCTTAGAGGGGCATGCTATCTGAAAAGCGGATGTGCATCGAGGATGGAGAGATGAGAGATGTGTTCCGATCGCGCTCAGAATTGGGCTATTTCAAGAAACAAGTTATGGTTCTATGCGTTTTCTGTAAAGAGAAATCAAAATCAGGAGCTCGTTATGTCGGACAGGTTATAAAAGCTGATTACTATGAAATTTGTTCTCAAATCGGGGGAATCATGCGTTGAAATGCTTCTTGGTGCCGTGGTAAGATAACTCTTGTCGCCGCGAGAGACACGCGGTGGTAGCCCAACGAAGAACGCGACATCCTGTCGCAACGTTGGACAATGAACATCCTGTTCTTGATCCTTGAAAACTAAACGAGTGTTACAGAGATCTGATGCGAGTCAAGATACAAACTTTTTCAACTTTTATTGAGAGTTTGATCCTGGCTCAGGACGAACGCTGGCGGCGTGCCTAATACATGCAAGTCGAGCGGACTGGAGGGAGCTTGCTCCCAAAGGTTAGCGGCGGACGGGTGAGTAACACGTGGGCAATCTGCCCGACAGACTGGGATAACGCTTGGAAACGAGTGCTAATACCTGATAAGCGATTTCCTCGCATGAGGAGATCGAGAAAGAAGCTTTCGCTTCACTGTCGGATGAGCCCGCGGCGCATTAGCTAGTTGGTGAGGTAACGGCTCACCAAGGCGACGATGCGTAGCCGACCTGAGAGGGTGATCGGCCACACTGGGACTGAGACACGGCCCAGACTCCTACGGGAGGCAGCAGTAGGGAATCTTCCACAATGGGCGCAAGCCTGATGGAGCAACGCCGCGTGAATGATGAAGGCCTTCGGGTTGTAAAATTCTGTCTTCTGTGAAGAACAAGTGTGAGAAGGGAATGCTCACACCCTGACGGTAACAGAGGAGGAAGCCCCGGCTAACTACGTGCCAGCAGCCGCGGTAATACGTAGGGGGCAAGCGTTGTCCGGAATCACTGGGCGTAAAGCGCGCGCAGGCGGCCATCTGCGTCCGGGGTGAAAGCCCAAGGCTCAACCTTGGGACTGCCTTGGATACGGGATGGCTTGAGGATCGGAGAGGCAAGGGGAATTCCACGTGTAGCGGTGAAATGCGTAGAGATGTGGAGGAACACCTGTGGCGAAGGCGCCTTGCTGGCCGATTTCTGACGCTGAGGCGCGAAAGCGTGGGGAGCAAACAGGATTAGATACCCTGGTAGTCCACGCCGTAAACGATGAGTGCTAGGTGTTGGGGGGTACCACCCTCAGTGCCGAAGCTAACGCATTAAGCACTCCGCCTGGGGAGTACGGTCGCAAGACTGAAACTCAAAGGAATTGACGGGGGCCCGCACAAGCAGTGGAGCATGTGGTTTAATTCGAAGCAACGCGAAGAACCTTACCAAGACTTGACATCCCGCTGACCGGTTTAGAGATAGACCTTCCCTTCGGGGCAGCGGTGACAGGTGGTGCATGGTTGTCGTCAGCTCGTGTCGTGAGATGTTGGGTTAAGTCCCGCAACGAGCGCAACCCCTAAATTGTGTTGCCATCATTCAGTTGGGCACTCACAATTGACTGCCGGTGACAAACCGGAGGAAGGCGGGGATGACGTCAAATCATCATGCCCCTTATGTCTTGGGCTACACACGTGCTACAATGGGCGGTACAAAGGGTTGCGAGGCCGCGAGGCGGAGCCAATCCCAAAAAGCCGCTCACAGTTCGGATTGCAGGCTGCAACTCGCCTGCATGAAGCTGGAATTGCTAGTAATCGCGGATCAGCATGCCGCGGTGAATTCGTTCCCGGGCCTTGTACACACCGCCCGTCACACCATGGGAGTTGGCAACACCCGAAGCCGGTGAGGTAACCGTAAGGAGCC
>NZ_CP022657.1:4127500-4130000 GCF_002243515.1 Tumebacillus algifaecis | reverse complement strand
ACGTAATCTGATGCTCTGTGTTGGCCGTTCAACTTGTATCTTTTCTGGTGCGTGATACTTCAAAATGAGTGAAGACAGAGGTGGCATGCCCGGAATGAGACTCATACGGTATAGGACGAATGAGGAAGTAATAGATAGCATGGCAGGTCGCATACAGGAGTACGAATGATTTTGATTCAATTTGTTTGGGACATGCTATTGAGCGTTTGGTGGATACGTGATAAGATAATTCCTGTCGCCGCGATTGAGCGGTTACTAGATGCGAGACATTTTCATACAGGGGTATAGTTCAGTTGGTAGAACGTCGGTCTCCAAAACCGGATGTCGTGGGTTCAAGTCCTACTGCCCCTGCCAATGATGGCGGCCGTGGCGAAGTGGTTAACGCACCAGATTGTGGCTCTGGCATTCGGGGGTTCGATTCCCCTCGGTCGCCCCATCATTTCCTTGATTTTTTGTCGGAATGTAGCGCAGCTTGGTAGCGCGCACGCTTCGGGAGCGTGAGGTCCAGGGTTCGAATCCCTGCATTCCGACCATGTGAGCCATTAGCTCAGTTGGTAGAGCAACTGACTTTTAATCAGTGGGTCGAAGGTTCGAGTCCTTCATGGCTCACCACTGTTTTTCTAAATATAATATGTGCCCTTAGCTCAGCTGGATAGAGCGTTTGACTACGAATCAAAAGGCCAGGAGTTCGAATCTCTTAGGGCACGCCAGTTTTAACGGAATGTAGCGCAGCTTGGTAGCGCGCACGCTTCGGGAGCGTGAGGTCCAGGGTTCGAATCCCTGCATTCCGACCATCATTTATCAAGCGGGGTCAGGTTCTTATCAAAGAGCCTGGCCCCGTTTTTTTTGTATAGCTATTGGAACTCTGAGTGATGCGCTTGTTGATGATTGCGTGAGTTTGTTGGAGAACAACTATGCCGATCCTCAAATTTGTACGGGTTTGTTTCACTCGGGAGATTGAGCGGGAAAGTGGGGCGTGATAAGATAGTCCTTGTCGCCGCGAGAGTCGCAGCGATGAAGAAACAGTTCCAATTTACCAGTTGACATCCTAGTCTTCAATGTGGTAAGTTAATATGCGTCGCCTCGAGCGACACAAGATGGTAGCCTAACTTAGTTCGCGACTTCCTGTCGCGATGTTGGGAAATGAACAGATTGATCCTTGAAAACTAAACGAGTGTTACAGAGATCTGATGCGAGTCAAGATACAAACTTTTTCAACTTTTATTGAGAGTTTGATCCTGGCTCAGGACGAACGCTGGCGGCGTGCCTAATACATGCAAGTCGAGCGGACCGGAGGGGGCTTGCTTCCAAAGGTTAGCGGCGGACGGGTGAGTAACACGTGGGCAATCTGCCCGACAGACTGGGATAACGCTTGGAAACGAGTGCTAATACCGGATAAGCGATTCCTTCGCATGAGGGGATCGAGAAAGAAGCTTTCGCTTCACTGTCGGATGAGCCCGCGGCGCATTAGCTAGTTGGTGAGGTAACGGCTCACCAAGGCGACGATGCGTAGCCGACCTGAGAGGGTGATCGGCCACACTGGGACTGAGACACGGCCCAGACTCCTACGGGAGGCAGCAGTAGGGAATCTTCCACAATGGGCGCAAGCCTGATGGAGCAACGCCGCGTGAATGATGAAGGCCTTCGGGTTGTAAAATTCTGTCTTCTGTGAAGAACAAGTGTGAGAAGAGAATGCTCACACCCTGACGGTAACAGAGGAGGAAGCCCCGGCTAACTACGTGCCAGCAGCCGCGGTAATACGTAGGGGGCAAGCGTTGTCCGGAATCACTGGGCGTAAAGCGCGCGCAGGCGGCCATCTGCGTCCGGGGTGAAAGCCCAAGGCTCAACCTTGGGACTGCCTTGGATACGGGATGGCTTGAGGATCGGAGAGGCAAGGGGAATTCCACGTGTAGCGGTGAAATGCGTAGAGATGTGGAGGAACACCTGTGGCGAAGGCGCCTTGCTGGCCGATTTCTGACGCTGAGGCGCGAAAGCGTGGGGAGCAAACAGGATTAGATACCCTGGTAGTCCACGCCGTAAACGATGAGTGCTAGGTGTTGGGGGGTACCACCCTCAGTGCCGAAGCTAACGCATTAAGCACTCCGCCTGGGGAGTACGGTCGCAAGACTGAAACTCAAAGGAATTGACGGGGGCCCGCACAAGCAGTGGAGCATGTGGTTTAATTCGAAGCAACGCGAAGAACCTTACCAAGACTTGACATCCCGCTGACCGGTCTAGAGATAGACCTTCCCTTCGGGGCAGCGGTGACAGGTGGTGCATGGTTGTCGTCAGCTCGTGTCGTGAGATGTTGGGTTAAGTCCCGCAACGAGCGCAACCCCTAAATTGTGTTGCCATCATTCAGTTGGGCACTCACAATTGACTGCCGGTGACAAACCGGAGGAAGGCGGGGATGACGTCAAATCATCATGCCCCTTATGTCTTGGGCTACACACGTGCTACAATGGGCGGTACAAAGGGTTGCGAGGCCGCGAGGCGGAGC
>NZ_CP022657.1:4115000-4122500 GCF_002243515.1 Tumebacillus algifaecis | reverse complement strand
GGAGCGATAGGAGAACTTTGTTCATTGAATAGGGTGTTTCATTTGTTGTCCAAGGCCAATAGAAACAGTGCCTCGTTCGAAGTAGAGCGAAGAACCACCGAAGCGATAGCGGAGGTCTGGTACTTGGACCGCAGGGTCTAGAGAGAGCAGGACGGCGCTAGGTTATGTGAAAAAGGCTCGATCTTCTAAGGTCGGGTCTTTTTAATGTTGTCTGATGAGTACATGAAACAGTACCGCGTTAGAAGCATAGCGATAAAACACCAAATCGACCGTGGAGAAATTGTACTTAAAATGCAGGGCCCATGGAAGTATAGAGCGCCGTCAAGGACCGAAATAGAAGAAGATCTATCTCAGTTCGAGATAGATCTTCTTTTTTGTTGGCGGGCAGATTGATGTTGCACATTTTGCAGGTTTTCAAGCAGAGATCGGTCAACATTTTCCTCGAAGGGGCACAGTGAGTAGTTACTTGCTTCAGTATTGAACATCACGTGGGTTTCAAGATCCAATTCCGTGCACAAGAGTTGACCTAACCTAATTAGCAGAAGATCGTATCGTTCCCACGTTCCTTCGCGACAGGAACTGCTTCGTGAGTTAAGCTTTGTGAATTGTGAATAACCTCCCGAGCATTCTCCTATCATCAGAAGCATCGCCAGCAAGTCAAATCCACTTTTGGTAAACAGAGATTCGATCACAGGTCGAGCAGTAGAAAAGCCTTCGTTGGTTTTGCTAAAAAACAGTGCTGTACATACGCCATTCCTCAGATCGCCTCGACCGTAAGCAACCGATTTAAGAGACAACTCGAAGCATCTAGATCATCTTGTTCTATTCTCCAGTCAGCGCGCAAATTATCATTTGTAAAATGGCGGTGCAAGAGGTAGACGTTGCAGCCTTCTTTCGTCGGATGACCAGGTTGGCGTTTGTACAAGCGCACTGGAACGGAGAACGCTTTTTTGACACTGCTGTCGATTGAGTCGCGCTCGTCCTGCATCGGAATGTATGTTTCGGCGGCATCTGACTTGCTCATTTTCCCATGACCAGCAAGGGAAGGAATGCGGACTGCATTCGCAAGTAGAGGCAGTGGCTCTGGAAAGACGTCACCGTATAGCTGTTTGAAGCGGTGAATGATCGTGCGTGCCATCTCGAGATGCACTAGTTGATCTTCTCCGACCAGAACAAGAGTGCCTTTATGGAATCAGCACGTCGGCGCCATCAGCACCGGGTACCCGACCAAGCCGTAATTGACGTTGTCAGGATGCTTTTTCGCCTTTTCTTTAAAAGTCGGACAGCGCAACAGTTCTCCAAGCGGCGTCACCATGCTGAGGTAGGTGTGCAACTCACAGATGTCGTCGGCGATCGAACTTTGCGTGTACAACGTAGAAAGTTTAGGATCGAGCCCGGAAGGCATGTAATCTTTTTCCACACCGAGCACATGGCGGCGTAGGTTATCCGCTTTCGGGTGCCTGGTCAGGGCATGCAGATCCACGATGAAGAAAAATGCGTTGTAGTTATGTTGCAGGTGGTTCAAATTTTGCAGAGCGCCATAATAATTTCCGAGGTGCAGTTGCCCAGTCGGGCGGATTCCAGACGTTAAGATTTGCTTAGCCATCAAAATCCCTCCATCGATTTGTTTGGTTGAAAAACTTCGGTCGCCACCAGCCATCGCTCATGCGGAATCACTCCTTTCAAATAAAAAGGGCCTTCATCCAAAAAGGACGAAGAACCCGTGGTGCCAACTTTATTAGCCTGCATCGACTGCAAACTCACTTTTCGGTACTGAACTGCAATACCTAGTCTCTTGTATCGGTGAGACATCTCCGCCAAAGCCTGCCCCTGTCGTTTCGGTCTGGAGGCTCCGAAGCCCATTCAGCAACACATTCACACTGACTCGTACCTACCGTCAGCTCTCTGAAGTGTCTGTGATGCCTACTCTAGTTCCTCATTGCCCTGCCCTATGAAATTGGAAGTTATCATACGCTGTCAGAAGGAAATATGCAACTGCGCTTTTTGCTCGCATGGTATACTGGGGAGGAGAATGTTTGTTCGAGAAAGGATGTTGTGTGGACGTTGGCAAAACATCTGGTGATTGTAGAATCCCCTGCAAAAGCGAAAACGATCAATTCCTACTTGGGAAGTGACTATATTGTAAAAGCCTCGATGGGTCATGTGCGCGACTTGCCGAAAAGTGGACTCGGGGTGGAAATCGAAAAGCAATTTGAGCCTCAATATGAAGTGCTAAAAGAAAAATCAACCGTTGTCAAAGAGCTTCGCGCATTGGCGAAGTCGGCCGACCGGATCATTCTGAGCACAGACCCGGACCGCGAAGGAGAAGCGATCGCTTTTCACCTGGAGGCACTGCTTCGTCCGAGCAATCGCAACATTGAGCGGGTGCTGTTTCATGAGATCAACAAAAACGCGATATTGCAGGCGATGAAAAGTCCGCGCAAAATCGATTATCGTTTGGTCGATTCACAACAGGCGCGGCGGATTCTGGATCGTTTGGTCGGCTATAAACTGAGCCCTTTTTTGAGCAGGAAGATCAAGCACGGGCTTTCGGCGGGACGGGTGCAGTCGGTGGCTTTGATGCTGATCGTGCAACGGGCCGAAGAGATTGCGAATTTCAAACCGGAAGAGTATTGGGAGATCAAGGCGCAGGTCCATACTGATCCTGAAGCGCCACTGTTTACCTGTGTCTTGGAAAAGATCGAAGGAAAAAAGGCCAAAGTGAGTCAAGGAGACATTGCAGCCGCCATTGTCGCGGAGGCGAAAGAGCAGAATTTTGTCGTCCAGAAAGTGGAGCGAGCAGAGAAGAAACGCTATCCAGCGCCGCCTTTTACCACGTCAACTTTGCAACAGGAAGCGGCGCGCAAACTGCGGTTTGATGTGGCAAAAACGATGCGCGTGGCGCAGCAGCTGTACGAAGGTGTGAACGTGGAAGGCAAGCCGGTCGGGTTGATCACCTATATGCGAACCGACTCGACTCGGGTGGCACCCGACATGCAGCAAAAGGCGTTGAAGGCGATCGAAGAGTGGTTTGGCCCGCGTTATCGTCCAGGGCGTCCGAATTTTTATAAATCAAAAGGCGGTGCGCAAGATGCGCATGAGGCGATTCGGCCGACTCATATCGAATTGACACCCGATCGAGTCAAATCGCAACTGACGCCTGAGCAGTTCCGGGTGTACAAGCTGATCTATGAGCGCTTTTTGGCGAGTCAAATGGCGGCGGCCGTTTATGATACTGTCGCGGTGAGCATCCTCTCCGGGCGGTTTGGCTGGAAGTCGAATGGGCGAACGCTGAAGTTTGACGGCTTTTTGAAGCTGTATGAAGAAGGTCGAGACAGCAAGCATGCCGGTGATGACAAAGCGGAAGAGGAACCGATGCTACCTCCGGTGGAGGAGGGGCAAAAGCAGCTTTGTGAAAAAATCACACCGTCGCAGCATTTTACGAAACCGCCCGCTTATTTTACAGAAGCGAGTCTCGTTAAGGAATTGGAAAAACAGGGGATCGGTCGGCCGAGCACGTATGCGTCGATCATCTCAGTTTTAAAGGCGCGAGAGTACGTGGTCGTGGAGAATAAAAATTTTTATCCGACCGATATTGGCAAAGTGGTCTGTCAGACTTTAGTGCTGAATTTTCCGAGCCTGATCAACGTGGCGTTTACGGCTGAGATGGAAAAGCAACTCGACCAAGTGGCGGAAGGTGATCGTGAGTGGCGCGGCATGCTGCAGGCGTTTTACGATCCGTTTGCACAGACGCTCGAAGGTGCGATGAAGTCGGCCGAACGCGTGGTGCTCGGTGAAGAGACGGTGCTACCGTGCCCAGCGTGCGGGCAAAAGCTGTGGAAGCGTTCGACAAAATATGGGCTAGTCTATGCTTGTGGTGGGTATCCGTCCTGTAAGTTCATCGTGCCAATCGGCGGTGAGACGCAGGTGCCGTGTCTGTCCTGCAACAAGCCGTTATATCTGTGTGATGTGACCCCAAAAGGTCGGAAAAAGGCAGTCAAGCAGTATCATTGTTATCAGTGCAGGGCGAAGTTTGGGTATGGTAAAGGCGGGAAACCGGAGCCGTTGGCCGTGGAAACAGAACACTCCTGTGAGAAGTGCGGTCAATCGATGGTGTTGAGAAAAGGACGCTATGGAGAATTTCTTGCGTGCAGTGGGTACCCGAAATGCAAACATGTGTTGAAGGTGGACAAGGAAGGCAAGCCGATGGAAAGCGGGCCCAAACTCGTTCAAGTCACAAACCAATGCTGTGCAAAATGCGGCTCGGTCATGGTGGTGCGGGAAGGGAAGGGCGAAAAGTTTCTTGGGTGCTCAGGTTATCCGCGCTGTCGATCGACCGCCACATGGAGTGAGAGCGTGCAGGTGATCGATGAATTGGAATTTGCCGAGGTCAAGAAGCGGTACAAGCAAGTGAAAATGAAAAAGAAGAAGTAAACGAAATCCCGTGTGGTGTTTGTTGATGCCACGCGGGATTTTTGTTTGGTGGGTCGAGTGTGAGCGGCAAAATATATCGGTTGTATGTGATTTAGGTAAAACAAAAACAAATTCGAGAGCCTATTTTGTAGGATTGCTGAAAATGGCGGCTCATCGCGAATTTTGTTCTGCCAAGAGGGAAAGACTGTGTTGAGAGGTTGCTAGCGGTCGTGGTAAGATAACTCTTGTCGCCGCGAGAGACACGCGGTGGTAGCCCAACGAAGAACGCGACATCCTGTCGCAACGTTGGACAATGAACATACTGTTCTTGATCCTTGAAAACTAAACGAGTGTTACAGAGATCTGATGCGAGTCAAGATACAAACTTTTTCAACTTTTAATTGAGAGTTTGATCCTGGCTCAGGACGAACGCTGGCGGCGTGCCTAATACATGCAAGTCGAGCGGACTGGAGGGAGCTTGCTCTCAAAGGTTAGCGGCGGACGGGTGAGTAACACGTGGGCAATCTGCCCGACAGACTGGGATAACGCTTGGAAACGAGTGCTAATACCAGATAAGCGATTCCTTCGCATGAAGGAATCGAGAAAGAAGCTTTCGCTTCACTGTCGGATGAGCCCGCGGCGCATTAGCTAGTTGGTGAGGTAACGGCTCACCAAGGCGACGATGCGTAGCCGACCTGAGAGGGTGATCGGCCACACTGGGACTGAGACACGGCCCAGACTCCTACGGGAGGCAGCAGTAGGGAATCTTCCACAATGGGCGCAAGCCTGATGGAGCAACGCCGCGTGAATGATGAAGGCCTTCGGGTTGTAAAATTCTGTCTTCTGCGAAGAACAAGTGTGAGAAGAGAATGCTCACACCCTGACGGTAACAGAGGAGGAAGCCCCGGCTAACTACGTGCCAGCAGCCGCGGTAATACGTAGGGGGCAAGCGTTGTCCGGAATCACTGGGCGTAAAGCGCGCGCAGGCGGCCATCTGCGTCCGGGGTGAAAGCCCAAGGCTCAACCTTGGGACTGCCTTGGATACGGGATGGCTTGAGGATCGGAGAGGCAAGGGGAATTCCACGTGTAGCGGTGAAATGCGTAGAGATGTGGAGGAACACCTGTGGCGAAGGCGCCTTGCTGGCCGATTTCTGACGCTGAGGCGCGAAAGCGTGGGGAGCAAACAGGATTAGATACCCTGGTAGTCCACGCCGTAAACGATGAGTGCTAGGTGTTGGGGGGTACCACCCTCAGTGCCGAAGCTAACGCATTAAGCACTCCGCCTGGGGAGTACGGTCGCAAGACTGAAACTCAAAGGAATTGACGGGGGCCCGCACAAGCAGTGGAGCATGTGGTTTAATTCGAAGCAACGCGAAGAACCTTACCAAGACTTGACATCCCGCTGACCGGTTTAGAGATAGACCTTCCCTTCGGGGCAGCGGTGACAGGTGGTGCATGGTTGTCGTCAGCTCGTGTCGTGAGATGTTGGGTTAAGTCCCGCAACGAGCGCAACCCCTAAATTGTGTTGCCATCATTCAGTTGGGCACTCACAATTGACTGCCGGTGACAAACCGGAGGAAGGCGGGGATGACGTCAAATCATCATGCCCCTTATGTCTTGGGCTACACACGTGCTACAATGGGCGGTACAAAGGGTTGCGAGGCCGCGAGGCGGAGCCAATCCCAAAAAGCCGCTCACAGTTCGGATTGCAGGCTGCAACTCGCCTGCATGAAGCTGGAATTGCTAGTAATCGCGGATCAGCATGCCGCGGTGAATTCGTTCCCGGGCCTTGTACACACCGCCCGTCACACCATGGGAGTTGGCAACACCCGAAGCCGGTGAGGTAACCGCAAGGAGCCAGCCGTCTAAGGTGGGGTCGATGACTGGGGTGAAGTCGTAACAAGGTAGCCGTATCGGAAGGTGCGGCTGGATCACCTCCTTTCTAAGGATTTACGGTCTAACGACCATAAAACAAGCTTTATCAAACTCGCATCATCTCTGACAACTCGTTTAGTTTTGGGGGATCAAGCCCAAACGTGTTCCTTGAAAACTGGATAGCGAAATTGTGAGTCAAGACATGAAGAAATGCAGCATTTCGTATGCAATAACTTAGGTTAAGCTACGAAGGGCGCACGGAGGATGCCTTGGCGCCAGGAGCCGATGAAGGACGGGGCAAACACCGAAATGCCTCGGGGAGCCGTAAGCAGGCATTGATCCGAGGATGTCCGAATGGGGAAACCCGGCACTCGTAATGGGGTGTCACTCAGCACTGAATCCATAGGTGTTGAGAGGTAGACCAGGGGAACTGAAACATCTAAGTACCCTGAGGAAGAGAAAACAATAGTGATTCCCTGAGTAGCGGCGAGCGAACGGGGAACAGCCCAAACCGTGTGGCTTCGGCCATACGGGGTTGCGGGGCGTCTCACATGGAGTTACAAATCTGCACAGTAGGCGAACAGTCTGGAAAGGCTGACCAAAGAGAGTGAAAGTCTCGTACCCGAAACTGTGCAGACTCCGAGACGGAACCCCAAGTACCGCGGGACACGAGAAATCCCGTGGGAATCAAGGAGGACCACCTCCTAAGGCTAAATACTTCCTGGCGACCGATAGTGAACCAGTACCGTGAGGGAAAGGTGAAAAGCACCGCGGGAGCGGAGTGAAAAAGAACCTGAAACCGTGTGCCTACAATCAGTCGGAGGGCGTTCATGCCTGACGGCGTGCCTTTTGTAGAATGAACCGGCGAGTTACGATCGCGGGCGAGGTTAAGGTGAGAAGCCGGAGCCGCAGCGAAAGCGCGTCTGAAGAGGGCGAAAGTTCGCGGTCGTAGACCCGAAACCGAGTGATCTACGCCTGGACAGGATGAAGTTGCAGTAAAATGCAATGGAGGTCCGAACCCACGCACGTTGAAAAGTGCGGGGATGAGCTGGGTGTAGCGGTGAAATTCCAATCGAACTCGGAGATAGCTGGTTCTCCCCGAAATAGCTTTAGGGCTAGCGTTAGAGTGAGAGTCATGGAGGTAGAGCACTGATTGGGCTAGGGGCCCTCCCCGGGTTACCGAACTCAGTCAAACTCCGAATGCCATCGACT
>NZ_CP022657.1:4110000-4112500 GCF_002243515.1 Tumebacillus algifaecis | reverse complement strand
GGTCGTATCGTTCCCGCGTTCCTTGTTCGTATCGGAGATATGGTACTTGGACCGCAGGGTCTTGGGAGAGTAGGACGTCGCTAGGCAAAGATGAAGGCTCAGTTCAATGAACTGGGTCTTTTTGTTGTGCAAGGTCACTAGTAGAAGTACCGCGTTCGAAACGAAGCGAAGGACCACCAAGGCGAGGGCGGAGGTATAGTACTTGGACCTGCAGGACCTTGGGAGAGTAGAACGTTATTAGGTAAATGTGAGACCCAGTTCGATGAACGGGGTCTTTTTTGTCGTGTAATGTAATCTACTGCTGCTGTAGAAGGCGCACTGATTAATAGGCAACCTTGTTCAATTCAATGAATATGGTCTTTCTTTCGTTGTCTAAGGTCAATAAAATAAGTGGCACGTTCGAAGGAGAGCGACGCACCATCGAAGCGAGAGCGGAGGTACGGCGTAGGATCCAGAGAGAGTAGGCTGTCGCAAGGAACAGATTTGGGGCACGGTTCAATGAAATGGTTTGCTCGTTGTGCAAGATCGAAAAGAGTACCATGTTCAAAGTAGCGTGATCGACCACCAAAGTGAAAGAGGAGCTCTAATATTTAGATCGCTGGCCACATGGGAGAATATGATCTGTGGAGCAAAGTGAGGCGCAGTTCATGAAACGGGGTCCTTTTGTTGTCTAAGGTCAATAAAAGTAGTGACGAGTTCGAGGTGGAGCGAAGAAATACTGAAGCAAAAATGGAGGTCTGGTACTTGGAGCGCAGGGCAACGGAACAGTAGGCACCGCTAGGAGAAGATGAGCACCTAGATCAATGGACAGTCCGTGTGGTGTTGAAGAGAAAAAACATCGTGCTGCACTTGCCGCTGAGATGTATCGTTTATTGAGCATAGGAAACAATGAGAGTAGGAGATTGTTGAGCATGTTAAGGGACGTTTGTTGACGAGACCCGTACTAGGTCAGCAGATCGGTATCGGTTAGTTAGGTAAGTGAAATAGTTGGCTAATGAGATTTGGTCGTACGTTGCTTCGAGAAGGGTGAGAATCGGGAGAGAATGAGTGGATGGGGAAGAAGGTGGGCGGTTAGCTGTCTGTTTGCTGGAATTTACTTGAATTTGTTTCGAGGGGTCGATTGTAACTTAGCTCCGATACATGGTAAGATAGGTCTTGTTGACGCGGGGTGGAGCAGTTGGCAGCTCGTCGGGCTCATAACCCGAAGGTCGCAGGTTCGAGTCCTGTCCCCGCAACCATAACGCGGGTGTAGTTCAATGGTAGAACTCCAGCCTTCCAAGCTGGTCGCGTGGGTTCGATTCCCATCACCCGCTCCAAAAACGCACGACATGACCTGATTCGCTTAGTCGAATCAGGTTTTTTTATGCTCATGTGTTCATTTTGATTCGAACAAGAAACGTAGGAAACTGGAGGGTGTGTGTTGGCAATCTAGCCAGTGAGTGATTTTGTATGCTTTTGTTACGGAGTACGGGTCGAGATGCCACGTTGGGTATGATAAGATAACTCATGTCGCCGCAAGAAATGGTTCAGGTGACGCTCTAGCAAAATGAATGAAATTTGGTCTTGACTTTCTACTCTCCTATATGGTAAGTTAATATGCGTCGCCTCGAGCGACACAACTTGATAGCCCAACGAAGAACGCGACATCCTGTCGCAACGTTGGACAATGAACATCCTGTTCTTGATCCTTGAAAACTAAACGAGTGTTACAGAGATCTGATGCGAGTCAAGATACAAACTTTTTCAACTTTTATTGAGAGTTTGATCCTGGCTCAGGACGAACGCTGGCGGCGTGCCTAATACATGCAAGTCGAGCGGACCGGAGGGAGCTTGCTCCCAAAGGTTAGCGGCGGACGGGTGAGTAACACGTGGGCAATCTGCCCGACAGACTGGGATAACGCTTGGAAACGAGTGCTAATACCGGATAAGCGATTCCTTCGCATGAAGGAATCGAGAAAGAAGCTTTCGCTTCACTGTCGGATGAGCCCGCGGCGCATTAGCTAGTTGGTGAGGTAACGGCTCACCAAGGCGACGATGCGTAGCCGACCTGAGAGGGTGATCGGCCACACTGGGACTGAGACACGGCCCAGACTCCTACGGGAGGCAGCAGTAGGGAATCTTCCACAATGGGCGCAAGCCTGATGGAGCAACGCCGCGTGAATGATGAAGGCCTTCGGGTTGTAAAATTCTGTCTTCTGTGAAGAACAAGTGTGAGAAGAGAATGCTCACACCCTGACGGTAACAGAGGAGGAAGCCCCGGCTAACTACGTGCCAGCAGCCGCGGTAATACGTAGGGGGCAAGCGTTGTCCGGAATCACTGGGCGTAAAGCGCGCGCAGGCGGCCATTTGCGTCCGGGGTGAAAGCCCAAGGCTCAACCTTGGGATTGCCTTGGATACGGGATGGCTTGAGGATCGGAGAGGCAAGGGGAATTCCACGTGTAGCGGTGAAATGCGTAGAGATGTGGAGGAACACCTGTGGCGAAGGCGCCTTGCTGGCCGA
>NZ_CP022657.1:4100000-4105000 GCF_002243515.1 Tumebacillus algifaecis | reverse complement strand
CCTTTTGTACGGTATCAAGCTGTTGCTGTGCGGAGATTGCAGCATTCGCAGCAGCTTGCTCTGCATTTTTTTTTGTGCATTATCATTCCCGCATCCAGTCAATGCGAACAGAGTGGAAAGGACAAGAGACAGTACCAATGTACCGATACGCAAAATCGACACCTCTCGCTTGTGATTTATTATCATATCTAGATAAATATAACAATAGATAACTAAAAAGGGAACGATGTAGCACATGGTTTGTGAATGCCCCCAATCTTACAGCGGAGGTATGATACTTGGGTGCAGGTTTTTGAACGAGTAGGACGCCGCTGGGAATAGACGGGGATGGAGACCTAGTTCATTGAATGGGGGACGGATTAAAAAAGGAAAAAGACGGGGAACTGATTCATCAGTTGATTCAAGGGTTGTGTCATCATGATCTGGACCAACGCTTGGTAGATTTTGATGAAATCGAGTGGCAGTTGCAAAATATATCGCACTGTACATCGACTCGGATCGATATCAGGACATAAGGCAGGAAAGTGAACGCCGCCATCAAGAGAAGGAGAAACAGAAAGAGTTGCCCCGCTTGGTAGAAGGCGTTTTGCTACAATTTAAACTCCGTGTGAACTGAGGAGGACGTCACTAGGCGTGCGATTGGGAAATCCAAAGCGAGGCGCCACCGACACCGCTGCGAACAAAAGTTTTTTAGCCCCTTCGCCGCTCAAACGGAGCCCGGTAAAAAAGAAAAGGACGGAATGGCGCTACTTATCGACGGTAGAGTATGGTACGGCAACCGAACCAAGGCTCGACACGTTGCGCTGGTTCTGGGACGAGGTGCTGCGGCGGCCATTGGACCGACAGCTCTTGGCACTTTGTGCGAAGACCAGCCCGCGTATCGCTCGGCGTTTGGCGCGGATGGATCGAGGGAAATGTTCGCTGTGCGGTGTGATCGATCTTTCGGTTCAGGCCGTGCGACGGGTGCAAGCAAGTGGAGGCAACGAGTGGGCGGTTTGGTTATTGGGCGCGACGGTTATTCTCTATCATGCTTCCTATGCGTTTGCATCGCTCATCACCCGCTTGGACGATGAGCAAAAAGGAGAGGAAGCGATTTGGTCGAGGAATTGGTGATGATCACTTGTTGTGAACTGCAACAGAAGGAGCGGATTTTGTCTTCCCATGTGATCGCCGCATGGCAGGGGCAAGCAATGCTCTGGTCGTGTTCAGGCCACCATCGTCACTGCCAGATGGTGCGATGATCGAGATGATCTTGCGGGAGGAAACAGTTTGGGAATCGTCCGTTCGCATACCGCCCGATCGGGGCTCGACTTGCCTGTGGAGTATCTGGATCAAGCGTGTTGCATCTTGTCCAAAGCTTTGCAGCCCAACCGACTGCCTGTAGTGTCCGCAACGTACCAACATGCGGTGAGACGCGGGGGAAAACGTGTTGGCGGCAGGCGTGTTGCCGATGCAAAAAGCTGCAGAAGAATTGGTGAGCAGTAACTAAGCAGATCATGCAGACGTGGCCGATCCTCAAATCCTCAACATCTCTTTGTGTCGCAGCGAATGGTGGCAGGTACGGTGAGTGGAGGAGATCTGAGAACTATAGGGGCTGTGGTAACGACCCGATCCAATCTGCGAGATGTGATGCTCGAACTGACTGAGCATTTCGTGTCCTATCCGGCTTATCAACTTGAATTGTCATTTTATTTGGCGGAAGAGGTGCTGACGCCGGAAGAATCCGCTTTAATCATCGAGGAACAGACCGAGCGGGAAGCATTGCTTCGGCAGGGGGAAGAGCTCGACAGCAGACCTTGCAACGCTTGGCACTACGTTCCCCAATCATCGTCGATGTTACGCGCTGGAGCGGTGTTCGATTCTGCTCCAACCTGCAGGGGAGAGCAAGCGTGCTTGGTTTGAGTTGGAAGCGCTTGGTCTTCGCTATGTGATGGGGATGTACACCTGAAGGAGTGGTTGAACGTACTGCAGGAACTTCTAGATCGGCTGAAAAAGCTGATCCGGCAGTGGGCGAACACTTTGGCTTGATCGTTGTCCTCATTTTCCAGACTTCCAGTGTGGTTTACGGGATTGACGCTCTTGCCCGCGGTGGCTTGCGAACTACAAGCATCGTGTCCACAGTTCGCTCTGCATGTGATTTGGGCATTGGGAGAAGAATAAGAATGGACCTCACCTTCTAGGTGGCCGGGTTTATGAGTATAGTGGCGAATTGAAGAGTGGGCATCTCGAATTGTAAAGTTCCGCGTTGTTCGGTTCGAATTTGTTTGCATGAGCGGGTTGAACGGCGGCGGCTAGACGTGGTAAGATGATTCCTGTCGCCGCGAACGAGACGGTGATAAAAAAAGAAAACTTACCAGTTGACTTTATGGTATCCTACATGGTAAGTTAATATGCGTCGCAACTGAGCGACACACGATGGTAGCCCGACGAAGTACGCGACATCATGTCGCAACGTTGGACTATGAGCATCCTGTTGTTGATCCTTGAAAACTAAACGAGTGTTACAGAGATCTGATGCGAGTCAAGATACAAACTTTTTCAACTTTTATTGAGAGTTTGATCCTGGCTCAGGACGAACGCTGGCGGCGTGCCTAATACATGCAAGTCGAGCGGACTGGAGGGAGCTTGCTCCCAAAGGTTAGCGGCGGACGGGTGAGTAACACGTGGGCAATCTGCCCGACAGACTGGGATAACGCTTGGAAACGAGTGCTAATACCGGATAAGCGATTTCCTCGCATGAGGAGATCGAGAAAGAAGCTTTCGCTTCACTGTCGGATGAGCCCGCGGCGCATTAGCTAGTTGGTGAGGTAACGGCTCACCAAGGCGACGATGCGTAGCCGACCTGAGAGGGTGATCGGCCACACTGGGACTGAGACACGGCCCAGACTCCTACGGGAGGCAGCAGTAGGGAATCTTCCACAATGGGCGCAAGCCTGATGGAGCAACGCCGCGTGAATGATGAAGGCCTTCGGGTTGTAAAATTCTGTCTTCTGTGAAGAACAAGTGTGAGAAGAGAATGCTCACACCCTGACGGTAACAGAGGAGGAAGCCCCGGCTAACTACGTGCCAGCAGCCGCGGTAATACGTAGGGGGCAAGCGTTGTCCGGAATCACTGGGCGTAAAGCGCGCGCAGGCGGCCATCTGCGTCCGGGGTGAAAGCCCAAGGCTCAACCTTGGGACTGCCTTGGATACGGGATGGCTTGAGGATCGGAGAGGCAAGGGGAATTCCACGTGTAGCGGTGAAATGCGTAGAGATGTGGAGGAACACCTGTGGCGAAGGCGCCTTGCTGGCCGATTTCTGACGCTGAGGCGCGAAAGCGTGGGGAGCAAACAGGATTAGATACCCTGGTAGTCCACGCCGTAAACGATGAGTGCTAGGTGTTGGGGGGTACCACCCTCAGTGCCGAAGCTAACGCATTAAGCACTCCGCCTGGGGAGTACGGTCGCAAGACTGAAACTCAAAGGAATTGACGGGGGCCCGCACAAGCAGTGGAGCATGTGGTTTAATTCGAAGCAACGCGAAGAACCTTACCAAGACTTGACATCCCGCTGACCGGTTTAGAGATAGACCTTCCCTTCGGGGCAGCGGTGACAGGTGGTGCATGGTTGTCGTCAGCTCGTGTCGTGAGATGTTGGGTTAAGTCCCGCAACGAGCGCAACCCCTAAATTGTGTTGCCATCATTTAGTTGGGCACTCACAATTGACTGCCGGTGACAAACCGGAGGAAGGCGGGGATGACGTCAAATCATCATGCCCCTTATGTCTTGGGCTACACACGTGCTACAATGGGCGGTACAAAGGGTTGCGAGGCCGCGAGGCGGAGCCAATCCCAAAAAGCCGCTCACAGTTCGGATTGCAGGCTGCAACTCGCCTGCATGAAGCTGGAATTGCTAGTAATCGCGGATCAGCATGCCGCGGTGAATTCGTTCCCGGGCCTTGTACACACCGCCCGTCACACCATGGGAGTTGGCAACACCCGAAGCCGGTGAGGTAACCGTAAGGAGCCAGCCGTCTAAGGTGGGGTCGATGACTGGGGTGAAGTCGTAACAAGGTAGCCGTATCGGAAGGTGCGGCTGGATCACCTCCTTTCTAAGGATTTACGGTCTAACGACCATAAAACAAGCTTTATCAAACTCGCATCATCTCTGACAACTCGTTTAGTTTTGGGGGATCAAGCCCGTAAGGGTTTTTCTTTCCCAAATGTGTTCCTTGAAAACTGGATAGCGAAATTGTGAGTCAAGACATGAAGAAATGCAGCATTTCGTATGCAATAACTTAGGTTAAGCTACGAAGGGCGCACGGAGGATGCCTTGGCGCCAGGAGCCGATGAAGGACGGGGCAAACACCGAAATGCCTCGGGGAGCCGTAAGCAGGCATTGATCCGAGGATGTCCGAATGGGGAAACCCGGCACTCGTAATGGGGTGTCACTCAGCACTGAATCCATAGGTGTTGAGAGGTAGACCAGGGGAACTGAAACATCTAAGTACCCTGAGGAAGAGAAAACAACAGTGATTCCCTGAGTAGCGGCGAGCGAACGGGGAACAGCCCAAACCGTGTGGCTTCGGCCATGCGGGGTTGCGGGGCGTCTCACATGGAGTTACAAATCTGCACAGTAGGCGAACAGTCTGGAAAGGCTGACCGAAGAGAGTGAAAGTCTCGTACCCGAAACTGTGCAGACTCCGAGACGGAACCCCAAGTACCGCGGGACACGAGAAATCCCGTGGGAATCAAGGAGGACCACCTCCTAAGGCTAAATACTTCCTGGCGACCGATAGTGAACCAGTACCGTGAGGGAAAGGTGAAAAGCACCGCGGGAGCGGAGTGAAAAAGAACCTGAAACCGTGTGCCTACAATCAGTCGGAGGGCGTTAATGCCTGACGGCGTGCCTTTTGTAGAATGAACCGGCGAGTTACGATCGCGGGCGAGGTTAAGGTGAGAAGCCGGAGCCGCAGCGAAAGCGCGTCTGAAGAGGGCGAAAGTTCGCGGTCGTAGACCCGAA
>NZ_CP022657.1:4090000-4097500 GCF_002243515.1 Tumebacillus algifaecis | reverse complement strand
TCCGTTGGCCAAGGTCCAATAGAAACAGTGCCACGTTCGAAGCGGAGCGAAGAACCACCGGAGCGAGAGCGGAGGTATGGTACTTGGACCGTAGGGTCCTGGGAGAGTAGGACGTCGCTAGGCAAAGATGAGGACCCAGTTCAATGAACTGGGTCTTATTGTTGTGTAATAAAATACTGCGGCTGTAGAAATCGGACAGCATAGAGCGATAGGAGGCTTTGATCATTGAATAGGGTGTTTCATTTGTTGTCCAAGGTCAGTAGAAACAGTGCCGCGTTCGAAGCGGAGCGAAGAACCACCGGAGCGAAAGCAGAGGTATGGTACTTGGACCGCAGGGTCCTGGGACAGTAGGACGTCGCTAGGCAAGATGAGATCCGATCTGATGATCGGGTCTCTTTCATTTTGAATGTGAATAGGAAACGGAGACTCAGAAATAAAGGTGACAACGCGGGAATTGGACTGCGGAATTGGACTGCGGAATCTTGAAAAGTAGGACGTTGTGAGAATAGTTGAGACCTGATCGGATCGATCGGGTCCTTTTTTTATACGAGGGAAAACTGATCCTGATAAAGGACGAGTTGTGAAAAATGGTAAAGCACCGTAAAAGTTTATTCGAAAAAAGTTGAACTATAAATTCGTTTATTTTAGAATGTAGATAGCACTTCGCAAGAGGAGGTATTTCGATGCGACACCTAGATTCGCCACAGCAGACCGAAACGATTGCGCTGAAGGTGGAATACTCGCCCGTTTGGGAAGTAATCCTTGGCATTGCAGGGTACACGCATACCCAGCTTCGCCACACGTTCGATCTGGATGAAGAATGGAAAGCGTACCAAAATTCGATGCCTGCATCGCTTGTACAGCATCTGAAAGAGATTGAGCAGACCAACTTTTGGCACGCGATGATCATGCTTCAAGACAAATTCTCTGCAACATCTATTCAGGATTTTTCGAACCAATTATCGCAACTGCCACACGATCACTTCTATGAGACACTTTTGCCTTATGTGAGTCGCGATTTGGAACTTCTGCGAAAAACGACAGCAGTTCAGCACGATTGGGTAGATTTATTTGAGCAGTATGCGACCCATTTTGATCAGCACGAATACTTAGCTAGCTATGTTCGCAATTTGGGTCACTATTCGGTTCAGGAGATGTGCGACCTGTTCAACCATGCATTGAATGGATGGTTTGAGTGGGTAAGCCAACAGGAAGAATGGGAGAAGTGGATGCAGGCGCTCGCTTTTGAACAGAAGCAATACAGCTCGATTGAGCACACGAATCCCATCGAGGAAATCGAAAAAATTACAGGCGGAATCAAGTATCTCCCCGAGCCTTCTGTCTGGACGGTCAAGCTGATCCCGCATGTCTCCTATCGACCTTGGGTTTTAGAAAAGCGCACCCCAGAAACGAAGCTATTTTTCTATCCGCTAAAGGAAGAATATTTGTTGGAGCCGGGCACCCCATCTATCAACTTGGTTCGGGGGCATAAGGCGCTAGGGGATGAACTTCGACTAAAGCTGCTATATCAGCTGCTAAAAGGACCTTTGTCGCTCCTTGAGATGAGCCTGCAGTTCAACACTTCGAAAACGACGCTTCATCATCATCTCTCCCTTTTAAAAGCGGCCAAGCTCATTCGTGTTGAAAAAGGGATCTATTCGGCAAATCCAGCTCAAATCCAGGGTTTTTCCAAAAGTCTTACCCAGTACCTCGGAGATCTTCTATGAAAAAGTATTCTCCAGCGTTTAAAGCGCTTTGGGCTGGCGAAATCATATCGGAGTTTGGCGGAGCGGCTGGTGGGATCATCAACGGGTTGCTGCTGTATGAGCTGACTGGATCGAAGGAATGGATGGGAGCATTATGGCTCATCTATTTTATTCCCTCGCTGATCCTGCAAGGAATCAGTGCTCCCTTCCTCAACCACGTTATCAAGGAGAAAGTGATCCGAAAGATCCAATTGGTCCGCGCCGGTGCTTATCTGCTTCCGTTGATCGGGTATGCGATCGGAACAGATGTGGGGACGATTACCGGTTTGATCCTGTTGCAATGCCTGTTGGGCTTGGTGCAACCGATCTACGCAAGCTTGTCGTTCTCACTGCTACCTGAAATCTGCAACGAGAAAGAGCTGGTGGACGCGAATGGTTTACTGGATGCTACCATTCGATTGATGAGCTTTCTCGCCCCTGGTGCGGTGTCCTTGCTACTCTTGTTCAGTCCGATTCACTTGATCTACGGGCTATCCGCTCTGATGTTCCTCCTCAGCTATTTCGCACTCGCGCGTATCCCTCAGTTGAGTGCCAAAAGAGTCGCCACTTGGACGAGGAAGTTTTGGTGGGCAGAGCTGGTAGAGGGATATCGGTCAATTTTTCAATTCAGACACCTGTTGCGGCTCACCCTGCTCTCCTCGACTGTGCAATTTGCAGTTGGAGCGGCGATGGTGATCAGCGTGCCTTTTATTCGAGGGGACTTGGGGGGACATGCTTGGGAATATGCGATCTTTTCCGGCGCGTTTCCTGTGGGGTATGCGCTGGGAGTGATCCTGCTTGCGAAGTTGCCAAAAGGGAAGCAAACGATGTATCTCGGCCTGATCGGAGGCGGTCTTTCGTTCGTCCTCCTGTTTTTTGTTCACTCGATTCCGCTCGCTTGGATGTGTGAGCTGTTCGGGGGACTCATGTTTCCCATGTTCAACGCACAAAGTGCAGCCGCTTTTCAGCGTGAGGCGCCTCGAGATCGTTTGACGCAACTGAGTGCCGTTCGATTGCTCTTGCTGCGAGTTACGATGCCGCTCGGGATCTTGTTTGCGTCCACAGCAGTTTTTGACCTCACAACACGTCAAACGTACGCGATCATCGGCTTGGTAATTCTCCTGCCCGGATTGTTTTACTTGTTGGTCGCACCTGCAACGGTCAAATCCAAGCTCCACGCGCCTCAAGACCATCAGTTGAAAGAACGCTAGCTAGGATCTGCTCAAGGAGACGATCGCGTTGTCGCAGTCAAGCGGATTGGGCATTCTTCGCGATCACCGCTTCTTTGAGCTGATCAAGCGAGTGCCATTCGAGACAGTTGTCAGGCAGCTCGGTCAGATCGTGGTTGAGGAGAGCTTGTAGCAGATGGTCAAGGTTGTCGAAGGAGGTGGAACGGCTTCACATTTCAAGCAAGGCATTGTAGGGCTTTTCACCATCGACATCGTGACCGAAGTAAGCACTCTCAAAGTTAGGGACGGAGGCGAGTAGGCGTACTTTGGACGGATCGCGGTGATTTTGAACTCCTTGATAGATCTTGATGTTGTGCGCCCAAGCGGAATTGGCCATCTCTTTGCCGGTGCGGGTGACGATCGTCGGCGTGTCGCTATCGTGGAGAACAGAGTATCTCGTCCCGAAATGATTCAAAATCTTGATCAGCGAGATGATGGTCGCTTTGCCACGTGCACGGATGATATAAACATCTCTGAACTGTTCTGGCTTGGCGGCGAAGAAAAAATCTCCAACGTGCGGATCACAGAGGTTGAGCAGTTTGAGCTTCTGTTTATCATCTTCGTCCAGCTGTGTGCGCTCGGGACGAAAAGAGTGGTGCCTCTGATCGTTCCATCTGTGCTGCGGTCGACCCGAATGATCGTCGTATTTTCGCGCGAAAGATCGAGCGAGAAAGGCGGGTGAATGGGTGGTCACTATCACTTGCCATTCACCCGTCTTCGGCAGATTGTAGAGCACGCGGCAAGCTTCTCGAACCGCGTTCGGATGCAAGCACAGTTCCGGCTCATCCAAATGCAGAACGTGCGGACGTGAAGTTGGTGTGTCGATCGCCTTTTTGGTGCGAGCTTTGGGCTTGTCATAGCCGCTCTCCGAAATGTAGCGAAGGGCGGCCCGAAGCATGGTGCGCCGCGCACCGCTGCCTTGGCGGTCGATTGTGCTCTGAAAGCCATCTCGCGGGCCTATTGGCAGTTGCGAAACTTTAAAAAACTGGATCGCTTTGTCCAAATCGTCTTCCGGACGATCGTCAAAGCGAATCTGGTAATCGGGGAAGACTTGGCTGAACAGCTCGGAAACACCCGCTTCCACAGCTGCGATCTGCGTGTGCGACCGTTCGACGATCAGCTTCTGCACTTCTGTCATCTTCTCAAGCAGGAGCGTGTAATCTGTCTGTTTGATCCGGTCATTGAGGACGGAGAGGAGCATGGACATGATCTTGTCAGACTGCCCCTTGGGGTTGGTGAAAGCATCCACCCGGTGTGGTTGTGGGCGACGAGCGTTGGCGACGTTTGGCGCTCCCCGAGGCACTTGCTCGGCCCATTCACCTTTTTCCACATCAAAGCCTCTGCGCACCGGTTCCCCCACATCGGGCCCGATCCATTTTTCGCGGACGACCATCTCGCCAGTCTGTTGGTCGATTTGAATCCACCGGCTTCCAGGCGGATCAGTGTACACGACGGTGTGCAGTTCGATCTCTGGCATGGTATCAGGCGTGTTCTCACCGTTTGGAAAATCGTCGCGGTTCAACCTGCCTGCTTGAGAACCTTCAGACATGACAACTTCGTAGGCGCGCAGGATCGAACTTTTCCCCGCGTTGTTCGGACCGACGAACACGACGATATCATCCAGTTCGATGACGACTGGAGTGGAGCCGATGCAGCGAAAGTGCTTGATGATCAGTTTGCTCAGGCGTGGGCGCAGCAAAGTGACATCTCCTCAAGTGGGTTTCTCGTCTTATGATCTCCAAGGAACGGTAGTTGCAACCCGTTGCGATTCTCAGATCAGTTTTAAAAGATGCCGAGAGAGGGAGTGTGAGAACAAAATAGAAAGATACTACGAGTCTATTCAGCTGGATGGTCGAATTTGTTGACTTTATCGCGAATATGATGAGTATCTAGGTTGTGACAAGCTGCTGAACCGTGATAAGATAGCTCTTGTCGCCGCGAGAGACACGCGGTGGAAGCCCAACGAAGAACGCGACGTCCTGTCGCAACGTTGGACAATGAACAGATTGATCCTTGAAAACTAAACGAGTGTTACAGAGATCTGATGCGAGTCAAGATACAAACTTTTTCAACTTTTATTGAGAGTTTGATCCTGGCTCAGGACGAACGCTGGCGGCGTGCCTAATACATGCAAGTCGAGCGGACCAGAGGGAGCTTGCTCCCAAAGGTTAGCGGCGGACGGGTGAGTAACACGTGGGCAATCTGCCCGACAGACTGGGATAACGCTTGGAAACGAGTGCTAATACCGGATAAGCGATTCCTTCGCATGAAGGAATCGAGAAAGAAGCTTTCGCTTCACTGTCGGATGAGCCCGCGGCGCATTAGCTAGTTGGTGAGGTAACGGCTCACCAAGGCGACGATGCGTAGCCGACCTGAGAGGGTGATCGGCCACACTGGGACTGAGACACGGCCCAGACTCCTACGGGAGGCAGCAGTAGGGAATCTTCCACAATGGGCGCAAGCCTGATGGAGCAACGCCGCGTGAATGATGAAGGCCTTCGGGTTGTAAAATTCTGTCTTCTGTGAAGAACAAGTGTGAGAAGAGAATGCTCACACCCTGACGGTAACAGAGGAGGAAGCCCCGGCTAACTACGTGCCAGCAGCCGCGGTAATACGTAGGGGGCAAGCGTTGTCCGGAATCACTGGGCGTAAAGCGCGCGCAGGCGGCCATCTGCGTCCGGGGTGAAAGCCCAAGGCTCAACCTTGGGACTGCCTTGGATACGGGATGGCTTGAGGATCGGAGAGGCAAGGGGAATTCCACGTGTAGCGGTGAAATGCGTAGAGATGTGGAGGAACACCTGTGGCGAAGGCGCCTTGCTGGCCGATTTCTGACGCTGAGGCGCGAAAGCGTGGGGAGCAAACAGGATTAGATACCCTGGTAGTCCACGCCGTAAACGATGAGTGCTAGGTGTTGGGGGGTACCACCCTCAGTGCCGAAGCTAACGCATTAAGCACTCCGCCTGGGGAGTACGGTCGCAAGACTGAAACTCAAAGGAATTGACGGGGGCCCGCACAAGCAGTGGAGCATGTGGTTTAATTCGAAGCAACGCGAAGAACCTTACCAAGACTTGACATCCCGCTGACCGGTTTAGAGATAGACCTTCCCTTCGGGGCAGCGGTGACAGGTGGTGCATGGTTGTCGTCAGCTCGTGTCGTGAGATGTTGGGTTAAGTCCCGCAACGAGCGCAACCCCTAAATTGTGTTGCCATCATTCAGTTGGGCACTCACAATTGACTGCCGGTGACAAACCGGAGGAAGGCGGGGATGACGTCAAATCATCATGCCCCTTATGTCTTGGGCTACACACGTGCTACAATGGGCGGTACAAAGGGTTGCGAGGCCGCGAGGCGGAGCCAATCCCAAAAAGCCGCTCACAGTTCGGATTGCAGGCTGCAACTCGCCTGCATGAAGCTGGAATTGCTAGTAATCGCGGATCAGCATGCCGCGGTGAATTCGTTCCCGGGCCTTGTACACACCGCCCGTCACACCATGGGAGTTGGCAACACCCGAAGCCGGTGAGGTAACCGCAAGGAGCCAGCCGTCTAAGGTGGGGTCGATGACTGGGGTGAAGTCGTAACAAGGTAGCCGTATCGGAAGGTGCGGCTGGATCACCTCCTTTCTAAGGATTTACGGTCTAACGACCATAAAACAAGCTTTATCAAACTCGCATCATCTCTGACAACTCGTTTAGTTTTGGGGGATCAAGCCCGTAAGGGTTTTTCTTTCCCAAACGTGTTCCTTGAAAACTGGATAGCGAAATTGTGAGTCAAGACATGAAGAAATGCAGCATTTCGTATGCAATAACTTAGGTTAAGCTACGAAGGGCGCACGGAGGATGCCTTGGCGCCAGGAGCCGATGAAGGACGGGGCAAACACCGAAATGCCTCGGGGAGCCGTAAGCAGGCATTGATCCGAGGATGTCCGAATGGGGAAACCCGGCACTCGTAATGGGGTGTCACTCAGCACTGAATCCATAGGTGTTGAGAGGTAGACCAGGGGAACTGAAACATCTAAGTACCCTGAGGAAGAGAAAACAACAGTGATTCCCTGAGTAGCGGCGAGCGAACGGGGAACAGCCCAAACCGTGTGGCTTCGGCCATGCGGGGTTGCGGGGCGTCTCACATGGAGTTACAAATCTGTACAGTAGGCGAACAGTCTGGAAAGGCTGACCGAAGAGAGTGAAAGTCTCGTACCCGAAACTGTGCAGACTCCGAGACGGAACCCCAAGTACCGCGGGACACGAGAAATCCCGTGGGAATCAAGGAGGACCACCTCCTAAGGCTAAATACTTCCTGGCGACCGATAGTGAACCAGTACCGTGAGGGAAAGGTGAAAAGCACCGCGGGAGCGGAGTGAAAAAGAACCTGAAACCGTGTGCCTACAATCAGTCGGAGGGCGTTAATGCCTGACGGCGTGCCTTTTGTAGAATGAACCGGCGAGTTACGATCGCGGGCGAGGTTAAGGTGAGAAGCCGGAGCCGCAGCGAAAGCGCGTCTGAAGAGGGCGAAAGTTCGCGGTCGTAGACC
>NZ_CP022657.1:3450000-3452500 GCF_002243515.1 Tumebacillus algifaecis | reverse complement strand
TCGATAGCTCAGTTGGTAGAGCGCCCGACTGTTAATCGGATGGTCACAGGTTCGAGTCCTGTTCGGGGAGCCAGTAAAGGCTCGTTGGAGAAGCGGCTTAACTCACCGCCCTTTCAAGGCGGCATTCACGGGTTCGAATCCCGTACGAGTCACCATTTTATCTTTAGAGGTTGCCCAACTAAGTGCGCGGCGTCCTGTCGCGACGTTGGACACGGTACGACCTGTACGTGGAGGTTTAGCTCAGCTGGGAGAGCATCTGCCTTACAAGCAGAGGGTCGGCGGTTCGATCCCGTCAACCTCCACCATTTTTAAAACAGGAAGGTCGGCTTTTGTTCGCGACATCTTGTCGCAAGGCGGACATTTCCTAACAACTTATCGCGGGGTGGAGCAGTTGGCAGCTCGTCGGGCTCATAACCCGAAGGTCGCAGGTTCAAGTCCTGTCCCCGCAACCACATGGAGCTGTGGTGTAGTGGCCTAACATGCCCGCCTGTCACGCGGGAGACCGCGGGTTCGAATCCCGTCAGCTCCGCCATTTCACTTTAGTAACTCAGTCGCTAGAGTAGTTGACTGAAGGAAGTCCAACTAAGGACGCGATGTCCTGTCGCACGTTGGATACTGAATATCCTGTTCGTAACGTCCTGTTGCAGTGCGGGAAAAGGTAGCCCTGCAAAGATCGCAACATCCTCTTGCAACGCGGGACAGAGGTAGCCCCGCTAAAATCGCAACGTCCTGTTGCAACGCAGGACGCATACATCCTGTATGCGGAAGTGGCTCAGGGGTAGAGCATCGCCTTGCCAAGGCGAGGGTCGCGGGTTCGAATCCCGTCTTCCGCTCCAAAATTTGTGAAGACTCGATCGAATAGATCGAGTCTTTTTTTTCGTTCATCGACCATTATGCTAACGAATTCGACAATCAACTTTAGATTGGATCAGATGATGTCCTGTAGACAAAATGACGGTGTAGCTTCTGCTGGAACTTGAGCGAAGCACTGTCAGGTAGAATGGTTCGGATTGGTGATGTATTTTGGAATAGGGGTAGGACGTAGCTGCGCAGTTTTCTTGGATCAATGTCTTTGTCGATATTGATGTTTACCAAGCGTTATTGATGATTTTGGGATAGGAAGGTTATTTATCGTCTGTTTTCTGCTAGATAGGTAGTGAACTGGACTGGAACCCGATGTCAAATTTCTTTGCTGTTAGGACCTATGCCCCCAGAATTGAGGGCTATGTACATTCCGATCCCGTTGGTACAAGCTTGCTTTTATCAGGGGGAGATTGGCAACGGACCAAACTTGAGAAGCATTGAGCAGTTTACGAGGAGGACGCAGGCAAGCAGTGGCTTTGGAGATGTGATGTCCTTAACAGATATAGATTGAACTGAGTCACGTTTCTAAAATGAAGGATGCTAGATGATCATACAACGCATCGAGAGCATCTTTAAGACAAGGAGTGGTGCAAGGAGCTGTTTTGATAAACGAGATGAGGGCGTTTTTGTCGAGTTCGAAGTCGGTTGAACAGAATGTTTTGATCGAGTGGCCGTTTCCGCGAAAACGGCAGGGAAGGAGTGAATGAATGGCGAGATGTAAGTTCATGTGTGCGTTTGTTTCGTTTCGTCATCACCAGTAGATTGTCTAACGAATGAGCGCCGTGGTAAGATAACTCTTGTCGCCGCGAGCGAATGCGGTGATAGTGAAAAACTTCCTGTTGCATAGTCGAATGCAATGTGGTATCTTAATAAACGTCGCCTCGAGCGACACTGTTGATCCTTGAAAACTAAACGAGTGTTACAGAGATCTGATGCGAGTCAAGATACAAACTTTTTCAACTTTTATTGAGAGTTTGATCCTGGCTCAGGACGAACGCTGGCGGCGTGCCTAATACATGCAAGTCGAGCGGACCGGAGGGAGCTTGCTCCCAAAGGTTAGCGGCGGACGGGTGAGTAACACGTGGGCAATCTGCCCGACAGACTGGGATAACGCTTGGAAACGAGTGCTAATACCGGATAAGCGATTCCCTCGCATGAGGGGATCGAGAAAGAAGCTTTCGCTTCACTGTCGGATGAGCCCGCGGCGCATTAGCTAGTTGGTGAGGTAACGGCTCACCAAGGCGACGATGCGTAGCCGACCTGAGAGGGTGATCGGCCACACTGGGACTGAGACACGGCCCAGACTCCTACGGGAGGCAGCAGTAGGGAATCTTCCACAATGGGCGCAAGCCTGATGGAGCAACGCCGCGTGAATGATGAAGGCCTTCGGGTTGTAAAATTCTGTCTTCTGTGAAGAACAAGTGTGAGAAGAGAATGCTCACACCCTGACGGTAACAGAGGAGGAAGCCCCGGCTAACTACGTGCCAGCAGCCGCGGTAATACGTAGGGGGCAAGCGTTGTCCGGAATCACTGGGCGTAAAGCGCGCGCAGGCGGCCATCTGCGTCCGGGGTGAAAGCCCAAGGCTCAACCTTGGGACTGCCTTGGATACGGGATGGCTTGAGGATCGGAGAGGCA
>NZ_CP022657.1:3105000-3120000 GCF_002243515.1 Tumebacillus algifaecis | reverse complement strand
GCTCGCCAATAAAAAAAGAGATGTGACCGACACCCTTCTTCACAGTGATCAGGGGTTCCAGTACACATCTCACCAATATAACAAGTTGCTTCAAACATACAACATAGCGCAGAGTATGTCCAGAAAAGGAAACTGCTTGGATAATGCCTGCGTAGAGAACTTCTTTGGTCATCTGAAGTCGGAACTCATGTATCTCAACAAGTTTCGCACCAAGGCAGAGGTGATGAACGCTGTGGCTAGCTACATTCGATTTTACAACCAGCAAAGAATACAACGGAAATTAAATGACCTGAGCCCAGTAGAATACCGAACTCAGGTCTGTGCCTAATTCATAGGGTGGCTTTTTACCCGCTGTCTACTTGACAGGGATATGTTCAATAGATCGGGTCTTTTTGTTGTCTGGAGAGTATATAGAAATAGTGCCGAGTTCGAAGCGGAGCGAAGAACCACCGAAGCGAGAGCGGAGGTATGGTACTCGGACCGCAGGGTCCCGGGAGAGTAGGACGTCGCTAGGCAATGAGAGAAAGACTCGATCTTCATAGATCGGGTCTTTTTTTTGTTGTCTGGAGAGCACATAGAAACAGTGCCACGTTCGAAGCGGAGCGAAGAACCACCGAAGCGAGAGCGGAGGTATGGTACTTGGACCGCAGGGTCCTGGGAGAGTAGGACGTCGCTAGGCAATGAGAGAAAGACTCGATCTTCATAGATCGGGTCTTTTTTGTTTTTCTGATCCTTTGAAGGAATAGCAGGTATTTTGGAGCATCGACAAGTTGTCGAGCGGTGGGGGCCGTGGAGCGCAACTTTTGTTATCGTTTGTTCGATACGTCCAATTGAGATGATGCCTCGTCCATGTTATGATGAGTCCTGTCACCACGAGTGACACCATTACTTCAATAGGATGAGCCATTAGCTCAGTTGGTAGAGCAACTGACTTTTAATCAGTGGGTCGAAGGTTCGAGTCCTTCATGGCTCACCACTGTTTCTCTAATAATGATCGCGGGGTGGAGCAGTTGGCAGCTCGTCGGGCTCATAACCCGAAGGTCGCAGGTTCGAGTCCTGTCCCCGCAACCAACCGAAAAGGCATGATCCAAACGGATCGTGTTTTTTTTGTGCATTTGTTGGCGAAAGGATGTACGATAATTTTTGAACTCTTGCATCGTGTCGAAATAAGATATGCTTGGCGCTCAGTGCAGGCGTGCACGTCGATCTGGAGTGACGGTAGGTGGAAGCCCACTCTTCAAAAAGTGAAAAAGCCGCAATACGATGAAGCTGGGCGCATGTAACAGCATATGAAGCGGTTTTTTGTTGAAAAAACGGTGTAGATACACATTGAGCAGGCAGGGTTCCTATGATAAGATAAATCCTGCGCAAGACAATTGAAAATGCGGTCGTGGTGGAATGGCAGACACGCACGCTTGAGGGGCGTGTGGGGCAACCCGTGGAAGTTCGAGTCTTCTCGACCGCACCAACGAATGAAACCGACTTGGGAAGTTCCCAGGTCGGTTTTTTGCGTGGTTTGCATCGCGGCTGTCGAAGCAGCAAATGCTGTCGGAATTTTTTGTAGGCAGAGTGTCAAGTTCTGACACCCTCTGCAATAGACTTGTACTATACTGATGGCAATCGGCGAACCTTTTGGTGGTGAGTGAATTGCCCGTCGTCTATCTTGATGTGATTTGGTTGATCAATTTTGGCTTGGACGGGTTCATCTTGTTGGTGACGGCGTTTTTGGCGCGCCGTCAGCTCAAGTGGTTGCGGACGATCGGCGCGTCTGCAATCGGGGCCTCCTATGCTCTTTTTTTGTTCTTTCCCGCGATGTCTGCCTTCTTAACGTTTTTTAGCAAACTGCTATTTTCCATTTTGATGGTATGGATCGCATTTCGACCAAAGGGGTTGTTCAACTTTGGCAAAATGCTTGGCCTGTTTTATTTAGCTTCCTTTTTGACAGGCGGAGCGGCGTACGCAGCCAATCACTTTTTTGGCAGCGTTTCAATGCAAAACGGGCTGGTGCTGGTGCATGGGGGGACCGTATGGTTGCAACAAACGAAATTATGGCTGGTAATGCTCTCGGTGCCGCTGACGTGGTTTCTTGGTAAAGGCGCTTGGAAGCGCCTGATCAGGAGCAAACAGCGCGAGATGAATTTTTGGGAAGTGGAAGTACGGATCGATGAAGAGTCGGTGCTTTTTACCGGGTTGCTTGACACAGGGAATGCGCTGACCGATCCATTGTCGCGCACACCGGTGATGGTGGCCGACTGGGAGCTTTTTGCCTCCATGCTGCCCACCGCACTGACTGAAGAGTTGACAAAGGGTTCGGACATCGCGATGTCTGTTGGAGAGATTGTGATGGATGATGCTTGGCAGGCAAAATTCCGATTGGTGCCTTACCGCGGTGTTGGCGGTACGATGGGGATGCTTTTGGCCTTCAAGCCGGATCTGGTGATCCTCAGAAGCAAGGAAGGGGAGCATTCCTGTACCCGCGTTTTGATCGGGCTAAACCCGAAAGCGCTGGCGGCAGACGGTTCTTACCGCGCCATCCTACATCCTTCGATGGTGACGGGAGATGGGGAGCCGAATGCGGAATGGAAAGCTGGCCGTGTTGCGAGTTAACGGTGGAACGAAAGGAGACGATCCTCGAAATGAAGTTGCCTGTGCCAATGAAGTTGCGACTGCAAGGCCGCATCTGGTTCTTGAACCTCCTGTTTAAAATGGGCGGAACACCCGAAGAGATCTATTATGTAGGGGGCAGTGAAGCGTTGCCGCCGCCACTTACGCGCGAAGAGGAGGAATACCTGCTTGGCAAACTGCCGACAAAAGACGAAGGGGTGCGCGCCGTGCTGATCGAGCGCAACTTGCGTCTTGTCGTCTATATCGCGCGCAAGTTTGAAAACACCGGCATCAACATCGAGGACCTCGTCTCAATCGGTACGATCGGCCTGATCAAAGCGGTCAACACGTTTGACCCGGAGAAAAAAATCAAGCTGGCCACCTACGCTTCACGCTGTATCGAAAATGAAATCTTGATGTTCCTGCGCAGGAACAATAAAATTCGATCGGAAGTGTCGTTTGACGAACCGCTAAATGTGGATTGGGATGGCAATGAACTGCTCTTGTCCGATGTATTGGGCACGGAGAATGACACGATCTACCGCAATATCGAAGAGCAGGTCGATCGCAAACTCCTCTATAAAGCGCTTGAAAAGCTGACCGATCGTGAGCGCAAGATCATGGAAATGCGATTCGGACTGACCGACGGTAAAGAGATGACGCAAAAGGATGTGGCCGATCTGCTCGGCATTTCCCAGTCCTATATTTCACGATTGGAAAAGCGGATCATCAAGCGCTTGCGCAAAGAGTTCAACAAAATGCTGTAGTGCATATTTCTCCCTCCCTTGGTAATACTGTCTACAACCGTGGCGGACTTGAATGGAGGGAGTTACATATGAAACGAAACAAAGTTGAAATTTGCGGTGTGAACACAGCCCAACTTCCCGTTCTAACCAATGCAGCGATGCGAGAATTGTTCGTCAGTCTACAGTCCGGTAACCTCTCTGCCCGGGAAGAACTGGTCAATGGCAATCTGCGATTGGTGTTGTCGGTGATCCAGCGTTTTAACAATCGCGGCGAATATGTGGACGACCTGTTTCAGGTTGGCTGTATCGGACTGATGAAGGCGATTGACAACTTTGATCTCTCTCAAAATGTCAAGTTCTCAACCTACGCGGTTCCGATGATCGTTGGTGAAATCAGACGATATCTGCGTGACAACAATCCGATCCGCGTCAGCCGAAGCCTACGCGATATTGCCTATAAGGCACTGCAAGTCCGCGATAGCCTGACCAACCAGAATTTGCGCGAACCTTCGATTGTGGAAATTTCAAAAGCGATGGACGTGCCCAAAGAAGATGTCGTGTTTGCACTGGATGCCATCCAAGATCCTGTGTCGCTGTTTGAGCCGATCTACCATGATGGCGGCGATCCAATCTACGTGATGGACCAACTGTCGGACGAAAAAAACCAAGACACGCTATGGGTCGAAGAAATCTCCATTCGCGAAGCTTTGCAAAAACTGAATGACCGGGAAAAGCGCATTTTATCGATGCGGTTTTTTGAAGGTAAAACGCAGATGGAAGTCGCCGAGGAGATCGGCATTTCGCAAGCGCAAGTGTCTCGTTTAGAAAAAGCGGCCATCAATCATATGCACAAGTTCATACGAACCTAAATAGCACATGCAAAGTCGCGCTGTCGGGCGCGACTTTTTATTTTTGCCCATATTTTGCTCGACAGACATATATATAAGTAGGCCAAACCGTAAACGGGAGGGCGAATGCCGGTATGATCAAGATTTCCGAACTGCAAGCCAAAGACGTGGTCAGTCTCACGGATGGGAAGCGACTCGGCCAAGTGTGCGATCTCGAAATCGACATGGAAAACGGGATGATTCGGGCGATCATCGTGCCTGGCGGTGGGCGTTTCTTGGGGATGTTTGGGAATACACAAGACATCGTGGTTCCTTGGAGCGCAATTATCAAGATCGGTGCAGATGTGATCTTGGTTGACCTTCGTTCCGATCCCAACTATTTGCCGCCGAATTCAGGTTCGAGTTCAGGCGGGTATTAGGTTTGCGG
Organism: Tumebacillus algifaecis; assembly: GCF_002243515.1. Lineage (NCBI taxonomy): Bacteria > Bacillati > Bacillota > Bacilli > Caryophanales > Alicyclobacillaceae > Tumebacillus > Tumebacillus algifaecis. The sequence goes on along the minus strand of NZ_CP022657.1, from coordinate 3,115,375 downwards.
GATTTCATTCTTAGGTGTTTAAGAATGGAGTCCCCTTTCGTTTTCATGAAGGGATGTGGTACGATTTGGTGGTGAGAGGGAAAGGATGAGGAATTTGAGTACATCGCGCATCGTTACCCGTTTTACGACCCGCAATGGCGGGAATCTCGGTTTGCATGTCGGAGATGATCCGCAGCGTGTGATCGAAAATCGTGAAGGGATCGCCACTGAACTCGGAGTGCCGTTGGACGCGTGGGTGGCAGGAAATCAAGTGCATGGGTCTACCGTTACGGTTGTCACTGCAAAGGAGAAAGGACGCGGCGCCCGGGCGCAGGAAGATCTGTTGCCCGACACCGATGCATTGATCACCGATGTGCCCGGTGTGGCCTTGTCCACCTATGCGGCCGATTGTGTGCCGATTCTGTTTGCGGATGACAAAAGAGGAGCCGTCGGGGCCGCTCATGCGGGCTGGAAAGGGACGGTTGCGAAGATCGCTGCCAAGACGGTCGTGGCGATGAAAGAGGAGTATGGATGTGATCCAGCACAGCTCGTCGTGCGCATCGGCCCGTCGATCGGTCCGTGCTGCTATGAGGTGGACGGAGCGGTTGTGCAAGGCGTGCGCGAGAATTTCGGCGAGTTGGCCGATTTACTTTTGACACCGAATGAGAATGGGCGTTGGCAGTTCGATTTGTGGAAGGCAAACGAGCAGGCGCTGTTGGAAGTGGGCGTGCTGCCGATGCATATTTTGCGTGAGGATCGCTGTACGAGTTGTGGCGTCGAGACCTATTTTTCCTACCGCAAGGAGCAGGGAAAGACGGGCCGACATGCGGGAGTGATCGTGCTGTTGCAGGAAATAGAGGGGTCGTAAGCGTATATATACCTATTGCAAAGCGAAAGCAATTCATCAGGAGGCTATCATGGAGTACGAAAAGCGGCTTGCTGAACTGAAAGAACGCATCGCGCAAGCATGTGCGCGCGCCGGACGTGACCAGGACGAAGTGACGATCGTTGGGGTTACGAAGTATGTAGGCGTAGAAGAAACGAAAAGTTTGATCGAGGCTGGACTTCGCGACCTTGGTGAAAATCGGATAGCAGTCGCTGCGCCCAAACTGGAAGCGATTCCAGAGGAGTTTGGAGTGCGTTGGCATTTTATCGGGCATTTGCAGACGAATAAGGCGAAAGATGTGATCGGACGCTTTTCGCTGATCCATTCTGTAGATCGTTTGTCGCTCGCAAAAGAAATCAACAAGCGAGCGGAAGTGCAAGGAATTACGGTCCCCTGTTTGGTGCAGGTCAATGTGTCGGGTGAAGATTCCAAAGGCGGATTTGCACCGGAGGAACTGATCGGTTTTTTGACGGAAGCCCAAGCGATGAAGGGCCTTGATCTGCGTGGACTGATGACGATGGCGCCTGCGACGGACGACGCCGAGACGGTGCGCCCGGTGTTTCGCGGGCTGCGGGAACTGCGCGATAACCTGCTTGCGCGAGGATATTTGCCAGCGGGTTCGAACGAGCTTTCGATGGGGATGTCAGGTGACTTTGAAGTGGCGATCGAGGAAGGGGCGACGTTTGTCCGAATCGGTAGCGTGCTGGTCAAACCATAGCGGAGGTGGAACCAATGTTTTCGAAAGTGATGTCATTTCTCGGCCTGGTGGACGAGGAACCGCGGCAGGAGCGACGGGAAGAAGAGTACGAAGGACAGTCGCAACAGGCACCTGCCGATGGAGTCGTACCGCTGAAGCGTCAAGGCACGGTCGTATCGTTGCATACGCAAAAGCAGGTTCGAGTCTATCTGGCCGAGCCGGAAAAATATGATGATGCACAAGCGATTGCCGATCACCTGCGCAACCGCCGTCCCGTTGTCGTCAATCTGCATAAAACTTCTCATGACGCGGCCAAACGAATCGTGGATTTTATCAGCGGATGCACGTATGCTTTAAATGGGACGATGCAAAAGTTGGGACATAATATTTTCTTGTGTGCACCGGAGAATGTGGACATTCAAGGTACGATCTCCGATCTGATCTCTGACCAGCAGGAACAACAACAACAGGCGCACAACAAATTTCAATCGAGGTGACTGAATGGAAAAGTTGATCGGGTATGTCGTGCTAGCGTTAGAATTATATAGATATGTTTTGATCGCTCGCGTGTTGATGTCATGGGTGCCGGACGTGGAGCGAACGTCGTTTGGTCGAATTTTGTACAAGGTCACAGAGCCGTATTTGTCGATTTTCCGCCGCATTGTTCCACCGCTTCCGCTCGGAGGCGGGTATATTGATCTGTCGCCGATCGTCGCTATCTTCGCTTGGCTGTTTGTGCAAAGCGGCGTTGTGATGGTTTTGAAATGGCTGATCTCGTAAAGAGGGATCTGGCATGAAACGGCAAGATGTGATGATGCACTATCGGCCGCAGGAGCGACCCTTTGTTGATCGCACGATCGATTTGGCGGAGCGCGTCGATGAACGACAGACGCCTGTCTTGACCGATTTTCTCGACCCGAGGCAAGTGAAGATCACCGAAGCGATTGTCCGCTCCTCGTCCGATGTGAAGCTTTATCTGTCTGGTGGGCATGAGCAGGCGGAAAGACAGCGAGCGCTTTTGGTTCCCAGCTATTGGGTGCCGGAAGCGGAAGATTTTGAGCTGTCTTTTTTGCGGATTACGATACCTGGTGAATTTGTGAAGTTAAAGCATGGTGACTATCTCGGGTCGCTGGTCGGACTTGGGCTAAAACGAGGTAAGATCGGAGACCTCTCTGTGCATGGGGAGGGATGCGATCTTGTGGTGACGCGTGAGATTGCCGACTTTATCCGCCTCCATTTGTCGCAAGTTGGACGGGCAGCGGTACAGAATCGGGAGATCTCTGCGCTGGACTATCTGGCGCCGCAGGTGGAGTATCAGGAGAAGGCGTTCACCGTGATGTCGCTTCGAGTTGATGCGGTGTCCGCTGAGTCGTTTGGACTGTCGCGCACAAAAGTTGTCGAACCGATCAAAAGCGGGAAACTGCAGTTGAACTGGCAGGTGATCGACGACCCGGCGACTGCTGTGGAAGAAGGGGATGTTCTGTCCTTGCGCGGCCACGGGCGTGCCAAGATCTTGGAGATTATGGGACAGTCACGCAAAGGCCGGACGATTTTAAAAATTGGCAAGTATCTCTAACTTTCGGCAGGAGTTCCCATCTTCCCGTCGAATATTTTGGTGAAGAATGGCGAATTTTGGCTCTTTTTATTTGACTTTTACGAAAGCACAGGAGGTCCCAACAGCATGCCTTTGACTCCGCTTGATATCCATAACAAAGAATTTGGCCGCTCGTTTCGCGGGTATGATGAAGATGATGTAAATGAGTTTCTGGACCGCGTGATCAAGGACTACGAAGGATTGATCCGTGAGAATCGCGATTTGGAAGAAAAGCTGGTGACGCTCGAGGAGCGGCTGTCTCATTTTCACAACATAGAAGAAAGTTTGTCGAAATCGATCATCGTGGCGCAAGAGACTGCTGAAGAAGTGAAGTCGAATGCGCGCAAGGAATCGCAACTGATCATCAAGGAAGCGGAAAAGAACGCGGACCGTATCCTGAATGAGGCGCTGTCCAAGTCCCGCCGTGCTGCGATGGAGCTGGACGAACTGCAAAAGCAGGCCGCTGTGTTCCGTGCGCGGTTCCGTTCGCTCATCCAAGTGCAGTTGGAACTGATCGACAACGATCAGTGGGAGAAGATCTTGGACGAAAAGACGATTCGCATGGATAAAGACGACAAATTGGATGTATAGGCTGGATTAGGTTTGACAATGCTATTTGTAGTATCATATAATGACTGCAAATTTATTATATCTTGACGTTGAGCGGGAAGAGTACCTCGTGGAGTCCTTTACAGCGAACCGGGTTTGGTGTGAGCCGGGAAAGGGAAAGCTTGGGAAAATCACCCGGGAGTCGTGTGCCGAATCCCGTTTGGGTAGTAAGTAACACCGTTTTGCCCTCGTTACCGGGCCGTTGAGTGGTCATGGCTTCTTTGTCATGGCAATCAGGGTGGTACCACGGAAGATTATGAGAAGTCTCTCGTCCCTATTTTTAGGGATTGAGGGACTTTTTTGTTTGTACAGAATTGGAGGGAATCACAATGGAAAAGCCAGAGTACAGCAAAACGCTGAATCTGCCGGAAACCGAGTTTCCGATGCGCGGCAACTTGCCGCAACGTGAGCCGGGGATGCTGCAACAATGGGAAGACATGAAATTGTATGAAAAAGTACAAGCAAAGCAGGCTGGTAAGCCGAAGTTTGTTTTGCATGATGGCCCGCCCTATGCGAATGGAGACATCCACCTCGGTCATGCGTTGAACAAGATTTTAAAAGACATCATCGTCAAGTTTCGGACGATGGAAGGGTTTGACGCGCCGTACGTACCGGGATGGGATACACACGGGATGCCGATCGAGCATGCGATCATCAAAAACAAAGGCATCAACCGTCATGAAGTGTCGGTGACCGATTTCCGCGAGATGTGCAAAAACTACGCCCTCGATTTTGTGGAGCGTCAAAAGGGACAGTTTAAACGCCTTGGCGTGCGCGGTGATTGGGAGAACCCCTACATCACATTGTTGCCAGAATATGAGTCCCGTCAAATTCGCGTCTTTGGGGAGATGGCGAAACGCGGTTATATCTACAAGGGTTTAAAACCGGTACACTGGTGTGCATCGTGTGAGACGGCGCTGGCAGAAGCTGAAGTGGAATATGCGGATAAGAAGTCGCCGTCGATCTATGTGAAATTTGCTGTGAAAGATGGCCGCGGCGTACTGCCTGAAGGGTCGTTTATCGTGATCTGGACCACTACACCGTGGACGCTGCCGGCGAACATGGCGATCGCGCTTGGGGCCGATTTTGAATACAGTTTGGTTGAAGTAAACGGTGAGAAACTGTTGCTGGCCAAAGGACTTGTCGAAGAGGTGCTGAAGGCAGCAGGTGTCGAAGGCGAACCGAATGTGGTGGCAACTTTCAAAGGTCAGGATTTGGAGCGCGTCGTTGCTCAACATCCCTTCCTCGACCGCGAGTCGCTGGTGATCTTGGGCGAGCACGTAACGCTTGAGTCCGGTACGGGTTGTGTACACACCGCACCGGGGCACGGGATGGATGACTACATGGTGGGCTTGCAGTATGGACTGCCGGTTTTGGCGCCTGTCAACGGGCAAGGTAAATTTACGAAGGATGCCGGTCCGTATGAAGGACAGTTTTATATGAAGGCGAACAAGCAGATCATGGCTGACCTTCAAGAAAGCGGACATCTGTTCGCCTCGTCGGAAATCGACCACAGCTATCCGCACTGCTGGCGTTGTAAAAACCCTGTTTTCTTCCGTGCGACGGAGCAGTGGTTTGGCTCGATCGACAAGTTCCGCGATCAACTGCTTGAGCAAATCAAACAAGTGTCGTGGAGTCCGGAGTGGGGCGAAGTTCGCCTGCACAACATGGTGGCTGACCGCGGGGATTGGTGTATCTCTCGCCAGCGCATGTGGGGCGTGCCGATCCCGATCTTCTATTGCACAGACTGTGATAAGGAGATCATCAATGATCAAACGATCGACAAAGTTGCGAATTTATTTGCTGAGCATGGATCGCAGGTATGGTTTGAGAAAGAGGCGGCCGATCTCGTTCCGGAGGGCTTGACCTGTTCTTGCGGTGGTACTTCGTTCCGCAAAGAAACCGATACGATGGACGTGTGGTTCGACTCAGGTTCTTCGCATATGGCGGTCACCGATGCACGTCCGGAAATGCAATGGCCAGCCGATCTGTATCTGGAAGGATCGGACCAATATCGCGGCTGGTTTAACTCTTCGCTTTCGACCGCAGTGGCCATCCGTGGGAAAGCTCCGTACAAATCGATCGTCTCGCACGGCTTTATGTTGGATGGTGAAGGCCGCAAGATGTCGAAGTCGCTGGGGAACGTGGTTGACCCGTTGAAGGTGATGGAACAGTATGGCGCCGATATCCTGCGTCTATGGGTGGCATCGGTCGATTATCGCTCCGATTTTCGCGTTTCTGATGCGATCTTGAAACAAGTGGCAGAAGTCTATCGGAAGATCCGCAATACATTCCGTTACCTGCTTGGAAACTTGAGCGGATTTGATCCGGCGCAGCATGTGGTGTCGAAGGAGCAGATGCTCGAAATCGACCGCTGGGCGCTGAATAAATTTGAACAGTTCCGCAAGCGTGTGGTGCAAGGCTATCGTGATTATGATTTCCACATTGTTTATCATGAAGTGAATAACTTCTGTACGGTGGATATGTCGGCGTTCTATTTCGATGTTTCGAAAGATCGCATGTACACAGTAGCTCCGGATGCGCTGGAACGTCGTTCCGGTCAGACGGCGATGTATGAAATCTTGTTCGGTTTGACAAAGCTGGTCGCGCCGATCTTGACCTATACAGCAGATGAAGTGTGGCCGTTTGTACCAGGTACCACTGATGAGAGCGTACAGTTGACACAGTGGAGCGACCCGAACACTTATGACATCGATGAGCTGTTAGAGCAAAAGTGGGAAGGGATCCTGCGAGTGCGCGATGAAGTGTTGAAGGCACTGGAAGTGGCACGGAAAGAAAAGGTGATCGGCAAAGGTCTGACTGCTGCTGTCGATTTGTATCCGAACGCAGAAACGTTGACCGTGCTGCAAAGCACGCCGCGCTTGGGTGAGGTGCTTGGCGTTTCCCAAGTCAACCTGCAGGAGCTGGGCGCTGCAGTTCCGGACGACGCGACCGCATACGAAGGTCTCTCGATTCGTGTGCGTGCTGCAGAAGGTGAGACATGTGAGCGTTGCCGGATTGTTACGCCTCTGGTCGGTCAAAACGAAGATCATCCGACAATCTGCCCGGTATGTGCTGGGAATGTGGTACATTTTCTTGGGTAATGCTATATGACTGATGATTGAAAAATCCCCTCGGCTGCGTGGCCGAGGGGATTTTTTCTTAAAGAAATGGATACGGCCCGTAGTAGGGCGAGTAAGGTACAGGGATGGGGCGTGGGAAGGGAAACGGTCCATATACACCATATCCTGGGCCATAACCATAAGGGCGTGGACGGCGCCGACGGCGGCGTGGTCGCCCGTAGTATCCTCCGCCATATGGGTAGAAACGGTATTGATCCTGCCAGTCGGTTTCCTCAGGCAGTGAGTTGTTGTCTGTGTTGTAGTTGTAATTCCAATTGATATAGTTGCCTTCAAATTCTTGCGGCAGGTAACGGTATTCGATGTTGTGGATCGAGGGATCATATTCGTAATACGGGATCAATTCGACATCTGGTGCGATGCGGCTCATTTTTGCCATGCGTGGGGCACACTCCTTTGTGCTGTTGTCACCCTAAGGTATGTGAGCGGTTCTGTGCAGGTGCGGATCTTGAAAAAAATCGGGCAGGTGCCTAGAGGAGAAGAAAAAAGAAGATTGGAGTGGATAATTAGCGAAGATGCAAGATTTCGTTTGAATCTACCGATTGATTATAGGTCACTGACGTGATAAGATAACTTCTGTTGCCGCGAGAGAGCGGAACACAAGATGAGAATTTTTTGTTTTGTGGAGGAATGTCCGAGTTCGGTCGAAGGAGCTTGACTCGAAATCAAGTAGGCGGGTAACCGTCTCGGGGGTTCGAATCCCTCTTCCTCCGCCATTTCATTCTTACTTGATTGATCCTTGAAAACTAAACGAGTGTTACAGAGATCTGATGCGAGTCAAGATACAAACTTTTTCAACTTTTATTGAGAGTTTGATCCTGGCTCAGGACGAACGCTGGTGGCGTGCCTAATACATGCAAGTCGAGCGGACTGGAGGGAGCTTGCTCCCAAAGGTTAGCGGCGGACGGGTGAGTAACACGTGGGCAATCTGCCCGACAGACTGGGATAACGCTTGGAAACGAGTGCTAATACCGGATAAGCGATCCCCTCGCATGAGGAGATCGAGAAAGAAGCTTTCGCTTCACTGTCGGATGAGCCCGCGGCGCATTAGCTAGTTGGTGAGGTAACGGCTCACCAAGGCGACGATGCGTAGCCGACCTGAGAGGGTGATCGGCCACACTGGGACTGAGACACGGCCCAGACTCCTACGGGAGGCAGCAGTAGGGAATCTTCCACAATGGGCGCAAGCCTGATGGAGCAACGCCGCGTGAATGATGAAGGCCTTCGGGTTGTAAAATTCTGTCTTCTGTGAAGAACAAGTGTGAGAAGAGAATGCTCACACCCTGACGGTAACAGAGGAGGAAGCCCCGGCTAACTACGTGCCAGCAGCCGCGGTAATACGTAGGGGGCAAGCGTTGTCCGGAATCACTGGGCGTAAAGCGCGCGCAGGCGGCCATCTGCGTCCGGGGTGAAAGCCCAAGGCTCAACCTTGGGACTGCCTTGGATACGGGATGGCTTGAGGATCGGAGAGGCAAGGGGAATTCCACGTGTAGCGGTGAAATGCGTAGAGATGTGGAGGAACACCTGTGGCGAAGGCGCCTTGCTGGCCGATTTCTGACGCTGAGGCGCGAAAGCGTGGGGAGCAAACAGGATTAGATACCCTGGTAGTCCACGCCGTAAACGATGAGTGCTAGGTGTTGGGGGGTACCACCCTCAGTGCCGAAGCTAACGCATTAAGCACTCCGCCTGGGGAGTACGGTCGCAAGACTGAAACTCAAAGGAATTGACGGGGGCCCGCACAAGCAGTGGAGCATGTGGTTTAATTCGAAGCAACGCGAAGAACCTTACCAAGACTTGACATCCCGCTGACCGGTTTAGAGATAGACCTTCCCTTCGGGGCAGCGGTGACAGGTGGTGCATGGTTGTCGTCAGCTCGTGTCGTGAGATGTTGGGTTAAGTCCCGCAACGAGCGCAACCCCTAAATTGTGTTGCCATCATTCAGTTGGGCACTCACAATTGACTGCCGGTGACAAACCGGAGGAAGGCGGGGATGACGTCAAATCATCATGCCCCTTATGTCTTGGGCTACACACGTGCTACAATGGGCGGTACAAAGGGTTGCGAGGCCGCGAGGCGGAGCCAATCCCAAAAAGCCGCTCACAGTTCGGATTGCAGGCTGCAACTCGCCTGCATGAAGCTGGAATTGCTAGTAATCGCGGATCAGCATGCCGCGGTGAATTCGTTCCCGGGCCTTGTACACACCGCCCGTCACACCATGGGAGTTGGCAACACCCGAAGCCGGTGAGGTAACCGCAAGGAGCCAGCCGTCTAAGGTGGGGTCGATGACTGGGGTGAAGTCGTAACAAGGTAGCCGTATCGGAAGGTGCGGCTGGATCACCTCCTTTCTAAGGATTTACGGTCTAATGACCATAAAACAAGCTTTATCAAACTCGCATCATCTCTGACAACTCGTTTAGTTTTGGCGGATCAAGCCCGTAAGGGTTTTTTCTTTGTCCAAAATTGTTCCTTGAAAACTGGATAGCGAAATTGTGAGTCAAGACATGAAGAAATGCAGCATTTCGTATGCAATAACTTAGGTTAAGCTACGAAGGGCGCACGGAGGATGCCTTGGCGCCAGGAGCCGATGAAGGACGGGGCAAACACCGAAATGCCTCGGGGAGCCGTAAGCAGGCATTGATCCGAGGGTGTCCGAATGGGGAAACCCGGCACTCGTAATGGGGTGTCACTCAGCACTGAATCCATAGGTGTTGAGAGGTAGACCAGGGGAACTGAAACATCTAAGTACCCTGAGGAAGAGAAAACAACAGTGATTCCCTGAGTAGCGGCGAGCGAACGGGGAACAGCCCAAACCGTGTGGCTTCGGCCATGCGGGGTTGCGGGGCGTCTCATCGGTGGACAGTGCCAAATTTATCGAAGTAGCGACAGCGTATTCGGTAAATTTCGCACTGTACGCCGAATGGAGTTACAAATCTGTCGGGTAGAAGAACAGTCTGGAAAGGCTGACCGGAGAGGGTGAAAGTCCCGTATTCGAAACACGACAGACTCCGAGACGGAACCCCAAGTACCGCGGGACACGAGAAATCCCGTGGGAATCAAGGAGGACCACCTCCTAAGGCTAAATACTTCCTGGCGACCGATAGTGAACCAGTACCGTGAGGGAAAGGTGAAAAGCACCGCGGGAGCGGAGTGAAAAAGAACCTGAAACCGTGTGCCTACAATCAGTCGGAGGGCGTTCATGCCTGACGGCGTGCCTTTTGTAGAATGAACCGGCGAGTTACGATCGCGGGCGAGGTTAAGGTGAGAAGCCGGAGCCGCAGCGAAAGCGCGTCTGAAGAGGGCGAAAGTTCGCGGTCGTAGACCCGAAACCGAGTGATCTACGCCTGGACAGGATGAAGTTGCAGTAAAATGCAATGGAGGTCCGAACCCACGCACGTTGAAAAGTGCGGGGATGAGCTGGGTGTAGCGGTGAAATTCCAATCGAACTCGGAGATAGCTGGTTCTCCCCGAAA
>NZ_CP022657.1:3100000-3102500 GCF_002243515.1 Tumebacillus algifaecis | reverse complement strand
CGAAATAACGCAGAGACATGTGAGGTGATCGCGCTGCAACTACTTCAGTTGCGGTGAGGAAAGTCCACGCTCGCCCGGGCTGAGATGCCCGGAGTTCGGATGCCTGCCCAATTCATAAGGCAGGGCAGCCTGCACAAGGCTGACGGCGGAGGAAACGAGCTACGTTCGCTTTGCGGCGAATATGCAGAAGTACTCCTGAAAGTGCCACAGTGACGAAGCTTCTCGGAAACGGGAAGAGTGGAACGAGGTAAACCCCATCTGCGAGAAACCCAAACTTTGGTCGGGGAACTGCTTGGAGGGAATTTGAACCGAAGAGCGGATTGGCTTAACAGCCGATAGTCAAATGGTTGCCACTCATAGTGCGAGGCTTTCTCGAGCCGCTTGAAGCACGGAGGAACAGAACGTGGCTTACAACAGTCTCTGCTTTGCTCGTTTCAATGCTCGTGACGGCTTACCAAATATTCACTGTATCTTTTGTGGATTCTGTGTGGTATAGTTGTTGATGTTGCCGCGAGAGACACGCGGAGATAGATCAAATAAGTATGCGACGTTCTGTCGCAACGCTTACTAAATAATCATCCTGTTCTTGATCCTTGAAAACTAAACGAGTGTTACAGAGATCTGATGCGAGTCAAGATACAAACTTTTTCAACTTTTATTGAGAGTTTGATCCTGGCTCAGGACGAACGCTGGCGGCGTGCCTAATACATGCAAGTCGAGCGGACTGGAGGGAGCTTGCTCCCAAAGGTTAGCGGCGGACGGGTGAGTAACACGTGGGCAATCTGCCCGACAGACTGGGATAACGCTTGGAAACGAGTGCTAATACCGGATAAGCGATCCCCTCGCATGAGGAGATCGAGAAAGAAGCTTTCGCTTCACTGTCGGATGAGCCCGCGGCGCATTAGCTAGTTGGTGAGGTAACGGCTCACCAAGGCGACGATGCGTAGCCGACCTGAGAGGGTGATCGGCCACACTGGGACTGAGACACGGCCCAGACTCCTACGGGAGGCAGCAGTAGGGAATCTTCCACAATGGGCGCAAGCCTGATGGAGCAACGCCGCGTGAATGATGAAGGCCTTCGGGTTGTAAAATTCTGTCTTCTGTGAAGAACAAGTGTGAGAAGGGAATGCTCACACCCTGACGGTAACTGAGGAGGAAGCCCCGGCTAACTACGTGCCAGCAGCCGCGGTAATACGTAGGGGGCAAGCGTTGTCCGGAATCACTGGGCGTAAAGCGCGCGCAGGCGGCCATCTGCGTCCGGGGTGAAAGCCCAAGGCTCAACCTTGGGACTGCCTTGGATACGGGATGGCTTGAGGATCGGAGAGGCAAGGGGAATTCCACGTGTAGCGGTGAAATGCGTAGAGATGTGGAGGAACACCTGTGGCGAAGGCGCCTTGCTGGCCGATTTCTGACGCTGAGGCGCGAAAGCGTGGGGAGCAAACAGGATTAGATACCCTGGTAGTCCACGCCGTAAACGATGAGTGCTAGGTGTTGGGGGTACCACCCTCAGTGCCGAAGCTAACGCATTAAGCACTCCGCCTGGGGAGTACGGTCGCAAGACTGAAACTCAAAGGAATTGACGGGGGCCCGCACAAGCAGTGGAGCATGTGGTTTAATTCGAAGCAACGCGAAGAACCTTACCAAGACTTGACATCCCGCTGACCGGTTTAGAGATAGACCTTCCCTTCGGGGCAGCGGTGACAGGTGGTGCATGGTTGTCGTCAGCTCGTGTCGTGAGATGTTGGGTTAAGTCCCGCAACGAGCGCAACCCCTAAATTGTGTTGCCATCATTCAGTTGGGCACTCACAATTGACTGCCGGTGACAAACCGGAGGAAGGCGGGGATGACGTCAAATCATCATGCCCCTTATGTCTTGGGCTACACACGTGCTACAATGGGCGGTACAAAGGGTTGCGAGGCCGCGAGGCGGAGCCAATCCCAAAAAGCCGCTCACAGTTCGGATTGCAGGCTGCAACTCGCCTGCATGAAGCTGGAATTGCTAGTAATCGCGGATCAGCATGCCGCGGTGAATTCGTTCCCGGGCCTTGTACACACCGCCCGTCACACCATGGGAGTTGGCAACACCCGAAGCCGGTGAGGTAACCGTAAGGAGCCAGCCGTCTAAGGTGGGGTCGATGACTGGGGTGAAGTCGTAACAAGGTAGCCGTATCGGAAGGTGCGGCTGGATCACCTCCTTTCTAAGGATTTACGGTCTAACGACCATAAAACAAGCTTTATCAAACTCGCATCATCTCTGACAACTCGTTTAGTTTTGGGGGATCAAGCCCGGTAGGGTTTTTTCTTTCCCAAAAAGTGTTCCTTGAAAACTGGATAGCGAAATTGTGAGTCAAGACATGAAGAAATGCAGCATTTCGTATGCAATAACTTAGGTTAAGCTACGAAGGGCGCACGGAGGATGCCTTGGCGCCAGGAGCCGATGAAGGACGGGGCAAACACCGAAATGCCTCGGGGAGCCGTAAGCAGGCATTGATCCGAGGAT
>NZ_CP022657.1:3090000-3095000 GCF_002243515.1 Tumebacillus algifaecis | reverse complement strand
GGATCGATTATCTGTTGGAAGATTCCCGAGCAGCAGTTGTATTGACTCGTTCACACCTACTGGATCGCTTACAGGGTTTTTCGGGTGAAGTCGTGTCGTTCGAGCAGGAGCGGAATGCATGGGAATCGTTTCCGATCACGTCCTTGCCATTGGCAAATTCGGCAGATGATTTGGCCTACGTGATCTATACGTCCGGTTCCACAGGGAATCCCAAAGGAGCTTTGCTGACTCACCGAGGAGTTAGCAATCTCGCGATGGCTCAGGCCGATGTTTTTGACATACATGAGGAGAGCCGTATTCTGCAGACGGCATCCTTTTCATTTGATGCATCGATCATGGAGATTTTCTTTGCGGTGCTCCGTGGAGGTAGCTTGATCCTAACAGAAAGTCATGTCTTGCGTGACCCGATCGCACTGAAAGAACTCTTTGCGCGTGAAAAGATCACATATGCTTTGTTGTCTCCGGTGCTGATTGCTCAACTACCGCTTGACGCGGGGCCAGACCTCGAAACACTGGCATCTGGTGGCGATGTTTGTCAGGTGGCGGTTGCACAGGCGTGGGCACAACGCGTCCATTTTATCAATGCTTACGGTCCGACAGAAGCGACAGTTTGTGCAACTGCATGGTCGTCTTTGCGTTCGGACGTAATTCCCAATTCCCTTCCGATCGGTCGTCCGTTGCCCAATTGTAAGATCTATATTCTAGATGCAGCGATGCGCCAAGTACCAGTCGGTTCAAGTGGGGAGATCTACATCAGCAGTCCAGGTCTTGCGAAAGGATATTTGAATCGACCCAATTTGACAGCAGAGCGTTTTGTGGACAATCCATTTGAGGAAGGCACACTCTACAAAACGGGAGACATTGGTCGGTTTTTGATAGATGGCAACATTGAGTTTGGTGGACGTATCGACAAACAGGTGAAAATTCGCGGTTTTCGCATCGAACTTGGAGAAATTGAGACTGTACTTCAGCAACATTCTGCTGTGGGTGAATGTGTCGTGATCGCTTTGAAAAGCTCCGATGGACAAAAAAGGATCGCAGGTTACATGGTCCTGAATCGAACGGTGCAGATGACAGAAATACGCGATTTTCTCATGAAACAGTTGCCAGATTACATGGTGCCGGCGCATCTAATCTCGATTTCTGCGATTCCACTGACATTGAATGGCAAGGTGGATGAACGAGCATTGCCTGCTCCTGAAGAGACTGACCTTTTCGATCTGGATTCGTATTCGCCGCCAGAGACGGAAATTCAGAAAAAGATCGCCAGTGTTTGGCAGGAGATGCTCGGGGTTAAACGGGTGGGCATCCATGACGACTTCTTCGCATTAGGCGGACATTCATTGTCGATTTTCCCAATTCTGTTGCGGTTAAAGCCTGATTATCCGAGTTTGACGATACAGGATTTTTATACCTATCGCACGGTGGTAGGCTTGGAGCGCTTGATCTGTCAGAAAGAAGAACAGGCTGCTGAACAGGGTGCGCTTTCGGATGCAAAAGGGGGAGTACACATATCGGAGACGATACAAAAAGGGATTGAGAGCCCAAGAGGTGTGTTGTTAACCGGAGTAACTGGGTACCTAGGTTCGCATGTTTTGTTCGATCTGATTGAAACGACATCTACACACGTCTATTGTCTCGTGCGAGCACATGATCAGCGGGCGGCGACTGCACGTTTGATCGATACGATGCGATTCTATTTTGGTGAGCAGGGTGTCGAATTGTTGGCAGACCGGGTGTCGGTGATCGTGGGTGATCTGTCTGCAGATGGACTGGGCCTCTCAGCTCAGGATGTTGGCACTGTACAGCAAGAGGTCGATGCGATCCTGCATTGTGGTGCTGATGTTCGGCATTATGGCGACGAAGACCAATTTATCAAGGTGAATGTAAGGGGAACGGAACAGTTATTAGCTTTTGCAAAAAGACGCGAGGGAGTGCGTTTTCATTTGGTTTCTACATTAAGTGTAGCGACCTGGGCACCTGAAGGCGTCTCCGAGTGGGTCGTGGATGAAAATAGCAACAGGCCCTCTGCACAGACAGCCGACAATGTGTATGTGAAAAGCAAGCGTCTGGCCGAAGAATTAGTTCAGCAAGCAATGGAGGAAGGAATTCCGGCTACGATTTATCGTGTGGGAAATCTGGTCGGACATTCTGTTACAGGAAAATTCCAACGCAACGTGGAGACCAACGCGTTTTATCGTTTCATGAAAGCAATGCTTTTGTTGGGGGCGACAATTGCAGATCGACAATATATTGATCTGACTCCTGTCGATTCGTGTAGTCGAGCACTGGTTCATTTGGCTTTTCGACGAGAAACGAAGTGGCGAACTCTGCATTTATGCAATCCAATAGGAATCCGTGGCAATGCGTTTACCAAGATCTTGCAAGAGATTGGATATGAGATTCGGGTCCTAGGGGCGGAGGAATTCCAGCGGTGGGTGTTCGAAGCGGGGAATTTTTCCGAACAAGAGGAAGGAAGGGTGCTGATGCTAGCACACTTGTTGGAGTCTGATGGGGATGGGCCAGTGTTGAGGTTTGATACCAGCCAAGCGATGGCATTGCTAGCTGAGGAGGGAATTTCCTACCCAGAGCCCGATCGTCAGTTGATCGAACGGATGATTGCCTATGTAATTGAGATCGGTTATTTGCCTGCCCCCGAGCGTCGAAAACTTGTGGATTCTGAGCGTTGTTTTTAGCCTGAATGGTGGAGATTTCTCTTCATCACGAATGCGGATGAGCAGGACAGCAGGGGCGAGTTGTTTACATCATTCTTTCGTCATACGCCGAAATTAAATCTTTATTTTTTATGTAAAAAAGATATAATAAGAGCAAGGGAGGTGGAAAACATGGTGAACAATGACTGGTTCGATCTTGACCTACAGATCGTGAATGTCGTGAAATCGACAGATGCTATGCCAATCTCTGAAATTACCCTGTGTTACACCTGCGATTTGTCAACGGATGTTAGATGTAAGCCCACTACTACGTTGGAATACTGCTGAAGGCGGATTATTTGCTTCCGAGGCTAAGAGCCTCGGAAGCATTCTATTTATTTGAAGTAATTCGGATGTAGGCGTCGAGAAAATGTTTCAGAGTGATAAGATAGTCCTTGTCGCCGAGAGAGCGCCGGTAAGAAACGATTTTGAATTGTTCTCAACGTGTTATGTTAGAAATCTTCGCTGCGAGCGACACGCGGTGGTAGTCCAACTAAGTACGAGACGCGTCCCGTATAGAAATGGAAGGTATAAGACTCATTAGAAACAGATGCCTTTTGTAGAATGCTTTTAACAATATCAGTTGAAGAATCCTCAAAGCACCGTTCGGAACCCCCAATTTCGCAGATCTAGTATGTAGACCTTTTCCATGGGTTATCTGGTCGATCTGCATGCTGAGGCTTGAGCCATATAGATCTAATCTCTTGTGTTTTCAAGAGATTGATTTTTCTACTTTATTTATCAATTAATTCAGAATATAATGGTAAGTGAAGGAGGTGGGAGAATGGCAAAGCAGGACTGGTTCGATCTTGATCTGCAAGTCGTGAAAGTTGAAAGCAAGGTGCAAGCTATGGATCCACACTCCATTTGGAGCAACTGCGATACTTGTGAAGAGCTGACGGTTGAGCCGACAACAGCTTAAAGAAGCCAAACGATGCTTCCGAGGGTGATAACCTCGGAAGCATTCTATTTGCACGATTTTGTTGGGATCTGTTCGTTGAGTAAAAACCAGCAGCGTGATACGATAGCACCTGTCATCGCGAAGAAGCGGTAACAATTGAGCTGAAAGAAATTACCTGTTGCGATCATGTTTTTGATATGGTATGTTAGTAAACGTCGCCGCGAGAGACACGCGGTGGTAGCTCAACGAAGAACGCGACGTCCTGTCGCAACGTTGGACAATGAACATCCTGTTCTTGATCCTTGAAAACTAAACGAGTGTTACAGAGATCTGATGCGAGTCAAGATACAAACTTTTTCAACTTTTATTGAGAGTTTGATCCTGGCTCAGGACGAACGCTGGCGGCGTGCCTAATACATGCAAGTCGAGCGGACTGGAGGGAGCTTGCTCCCAAAGGTTAGCGGCGGACGGGTGAGTAACACGTGGGCAATCTGCCCGACAGACTGGGATAACGCTTGGAAACGAGTGCTAATACCGGATAAGCGATCCCCTCGCATGAGGGAATCGAGAAAGAAGCTTTCGCTTCACTGTCGGATGAGCCCGCGGCGCATTAGCTAGTTGGTGAGGTAACGGCTCACCAAGGCGACGATGCGTAGCCGACCTGAGAGGGTGATCGGCCACACTGGGACTGAGACACGGCCCAGACTCCTACGGGAGGCAGCAGTAGGGAATCTTCCACAATGGGCGCAAGCCTGATGGAGCAACGCCGCGTGAATGATGAAGGCCTTCGGGTTGTAAAATTCTGTCTTCTGTGAAGAACAAGTGTGAGAAGGGAATGCTCACACCCTGACGGTAACAGAGGAGGAAGCCCCGGCTAACTACGTGCCAGCAGCCGCGGTAATACGTAGGGGGCAAGCGTTGTCCGGAATCACTGGGCGTAAAGCGCGCGCAGGCGGCCATCTGCGTCCGGGGTGAAAGCCCAAGGCTCAACCTTGGGACTGCCTTGGATACGGGATGGCTTGAGGATCGGAGAGGCAAGGGGAATTCCACGTGTAGCGGTGAAATGCGTAGAGATGTGGAGGAACACCTGTGGCGAAGGCGCCTTGCTGGCCGATTTCTGACGCTGAGGCGCGAAAGCGTGGGGAGCAAACAGGATTAGATACCCTGGTAGTCCACGCCGTAAACGATGAGTGCTAGGTGTTGGGGGGTACCACCCTCAGTGCCGAAGCTAACGCATTAAGCACTCCGCCTGGGGAGTACGGTCGCAAGACTGAAACTCAAAGGAATTGACGGGGGCCCGCACAAGCAGTGGAGCATGTGGTTTAATTCGAAGCAACGCGAAGAACCTTACCAAGACTTGACATCCCGCTGACCGGTTTAGAGAT
>NZ_CP022657.1:1340000-1350000 GCF_002243515.1 Tumebacillus algifaecis | reverse complement strand
TGATGATTTGACGTCATCCCCGCCTTCCTCCGGTTTGTCACCGGCAGTCAATTGTGAGTGCCCAACTGAATGATGGCAACACAATTTAGGGGTTGCGCTCGTTGCGGGACTTAACCCAACATCTCACGACACGAGCTGACGACAACCATGCACCACCTGTCACCGCTGCCCCGAAGGGAAGGTCTATCTCTAAACCGATCAGCGGGATGTCAAGTCTTGGTAAGGTTCTTCGCGTTGCTTCGAATTAAACCACATGCTCCACTGCTTGTGCGGGCCCCCGTCAATTCCTTTGAGTTTCAGTCTTGCGACCGTACTCCCCAGGCGGAGTGCTTAATGCGTTAGCTTCGGCACTGAGGGTGGTACCCCCCAACACCTAGCACTCATCGTTTACGGCGTGGACTACCAGGGTATCTAATCCTGTTTGCTCCCCACGCTTTCGCGCCTCAGCGTCAGAAATCGGCCAGCAAGGCGCCTTCGCCACAGGTGTTCCTCCACATCTCTACGCATTTCACCGCTACACGTGGAATTCCCCTTGCCTCTCCGATCCTCAAGCCATCCCGTATCCAAGGCAGTCCCAAGGTTGAGCCTTGGGCTTTCACCCCGGACGCAGATGGCCGCCTGCGCGCGCTTTACGCCCAGTGATTCCGGACAACGCTTGCCCCCTACGTATTACCGCGGCTGCTGGCACGTAGTTAGCCGGGGCTTCCTCCTCTGTTACCGTCAGGGTGTGAGCATTCTCTTCTCACACTTGTTCTTCACAGAAGACAGAATTTTACAACCCGAAGGCCTTCATCATTCACGCGGCGTTGCTCCATCAGGCTTGCGCCCATTGTGGAAGATTCCCTACTGCTGCCTCCCGTAGGAGTCTGGGCCGTGTCTCAGTCCCAGTGTGGCCGATCACCCTCTCAGGTCGGCTACGCATCGTCGCCTTGGTGAGCCGTTACCTCACCAACTAGCTAATGCGCCGCGGGCTCATCCGACAGTGAAGCGAAAGCTTCTTTCTCGATCCCCTCATGCGAAGGAATCGCTTATCCGGTATTAGCACTCGTTTCCAAGCGTTATCCCAGTCTGTCGGGCAGATTGCCCACGTGTTACTCACCCGTCCGCCGCTAACCTTTGGGAGCAAGCTCCCTCCAGTCCGCTCGACTTGCATGTATTAGGCACGCCGCCAGCGTTCGTCCTGAGCCAGGATCAAACTCTCAATAAAAGTTGAAAAAGTTTGTATCTTGACTCGCATCAGATCTCTGTAACACTCGTTTAGTTTTCAAGGATCAATCGGTTCGATGTCCAACGTTGCGACAGGATGTCGCACATTTTGTTGGGCTATCAAAGCGTGTCGCTCGAGGCGACATTTATTAATGTACCACATTGCATTCTTTTATGCAAGAGGAACTTTTTTCATTATCACCGCATTCGCTCGCGGCGACAGGACTTATCTTATCAAAGTTAGCCTTCCCTCTCAACATGCTACCCAGTACAAATCGCAACAAATCCAACCTTTTTTCACAAAGAAAAAGACCAAGCTCGTTCGAGCTTGGTCTTCTCTCCATTTAGGACTGCACCTTGAACTGCTTGATCAAAATGGCTAACTCCTGAGCCATGGCTTGAATCTGTGCGCTCATCTGATCCAACTGTTGAATCGACGAATTCTGCTGTTGTGACGTTGCCGAGATTTCCTGTTGAGAGGCGGCGCTTTCGATCGAGATCGCTGTGACTTCCTGTACTGCGGAAAGCGTAGAAGCAGCAGAGCGGGCAATACCTTCCGTATGCTCCACGATGTTGGTAACTCCGCTTGCCAAACTGCTGACAGATGTCTGGATTTTTTCAAACAAACGACCATTTTCCATAATCAGCGCGACACCTTTTTCGATCTCTTCCGAACTCTTCGCATTCGATTCAATTACGGTCCCCGTCTCATCGTTGATCACTTGGACGCTCTCGATGATGCTGGCGACAGAATCGTTGGTCTGATTGGCCAACTTCTGAATCTCCTGCGCAACCACAGCAAATCCTTTTCCGTTTTCTCCCGCCCGTGCGGCTTCAATGGTCGCATTGAGGGAGAGCATGTTGATTTGAGAGGCGATCGTGCGGATGATGCCGATAACGTTGGAAATTTCCTTCGTCCGCTGATCCAGCTGCCGCAACTTAGCAGATGTCTCTGCACCGTAGGTTTGAATCGCGTTCATCTGCGTCGCGATTTGTTGCACCTGATCGTTCCCTTGTTTTGAAAGTGATTGCGCCGTTTCGGACAACACAGCCATATCACTTACCTGTTTATCAACCATTCCGACAGAGTCGGTCACGTTGTGAACCATGGTCGTCACTGTTTCCAAGTGATTTGAGCGTTCATCAGCCGCTTGTGCCTCTGCCGAGATCGCCGTCACCACTTGTTGAGAACCTGCCGACAGTTCAGTAAGTGCAAGCTGAAGGGTTGCGCTCGAAGTTTCCAATACTCTCGAATCCTGATGGAGCGAA
The DNA here is from genome assembly GCF_002243515.1 of Tumebacillus algifaecis. Lineage (NCBI taxonomy): Bacteria > Bacillati > Bacillota > Bacilli > Caryophanales > Alicyclobacillaceae > Tumebacillus > Tumebacillus algifaecis. The sequence continues at coordinate 1,347,525 of NZ_CP022657.1, read as the reverse complement.
TTGATGATGCCAGAAAGGTTTCGACGCATCTCCTCAAAACTGTCAGCCAATTGACCTAACTCGTCGTGGCGGTCGTTTGTCATCGAAGTCGTCAAATCCCCTTCTGCGACCCGCTTTGTCTGCGATACCAAGGCGATGATCGGGCGGGACAAACGTTTGCCCACCACGAAGGCGATCACCCCACCTACGATGATCGAAGCCACCAAGAACACGATGCTGAGAATCAGGATGTACTGCTTCACGTTGTGTACGAAAGAGGCATCCATGTCGATTCCCACTACCGAGTTAGCTTTCACGTACGGGGCAAACAACGATTTATGAATGCCCCAATCATCTGAGTAGATTTCGCTTACCGTCTGGGCGTTTTGCTCAAGAGTTCGGTTCTGTTCCTCTGTAAACGGTAACTCCGCCAAGTACATGTCATCATTGCTGAGAGCGAGAATGACATCTTTGCCGTTTGTCTTGGAAATGACATATGCGTTTTGCAGTCCCTCATTTTGCTTGGTAAACTCATTGAGTTTCGTCAGCAATTCTTGGTACTTTGTTTGGTCATGCAACGCTGCTACCACTAATTCTTCCGGTACGTTGTTGACCAGATTCGTCATGTTCAACTTCAATCTTTCTTCAAATTGCGTGATGACATGGTCATTCACGATCCCCATCGTGGTTTGATACAAAACCCCGAGAAACACTAGCGTTAGTAAAATCAGCGGCATAACAAAAGCAATGGAAATCTGCCGGCCGATCGAGTGATTCCATTTCAAAAATTTCAAACGAACTTCCCCCAATTTCTTTGCCCGGTTGTTGCCTAAGCAGAAACCTCAATGTTTCTTACGCTTACGAACTGGCTTAATTCTAGTTGAAGCAGTTTTTCATTCTCCGCCAAGTCTTCACTGCGATAGAATACGACAGCAAAAGTAGTCGGATCATAGCCTTGCATGGAGCGGTACTCCAAAACGTCCCCAAACATGCTGCGGAACTTGTCGTGTTCGATCGACGAGATTTTGAGCGTGTTCAATTCGACTGGCAATTCTGCACAGAAGAAGCTGTACACGGAATCGTCCATCGTTTCAAGAATGTGATTCCAATCTGGTTGGGTCTGTTGGAAGAAGTGCTCGTATGGATTTTGCCCGTACGCGTGGATCGCTAAGTCGCATGTGCCGATCCCGGCAAAGCGGAGCGGATTGACTTCGATCGGAATCAACTTGCCGCTCGGAGAAATGCGAACTTCCAGATGAACTGGGTACAAGCTCAAATCTTCGAGACTCCCCAACTTCGTTAAAAACTCGATCACAGGCTGCATCGCTTCTTGCAGTACGTGCTTGCTCGTATAGTAAATCCGATCTGATGTATCACCTGCATGAGCGAACATGCGTTTGAGCACATTTAGCACAACTGGTTGTCCTTCTGTATTAAAGAAGGCGTCAACAGCGTACTCCTCCCCCTCGATCCATTCCTCAACAATGAAACGCTCTACATTGAGGACAGATTCTGGGAACAGGTCACGGGCCTCGCGTACGTCGCGGTGAAGACGATGGCGGACATCCATCCACTCCTTCGCATCCGCAACGCGGTACACACCGAGACTCGCATATCCAACCACTGGTTTAACCACGATTGGAAACCGAAGCTGCGATGCCTGCATTCTCATCAGTTCATCAAACGAAAATTCTTGATACATAAAATCAGGGAAGAGATGAGCCAACCACTTGCGGAAATGAGTCTTGTTTTTAAAACGCTCATTTCGCTCCACGAGAACATGACCTGGCAAATGGTTCTCCAGTGCTTGTAACGCGTTTTCTGAATTGCTCAAGAGCGGAGCCTTGCGATCTCTAACCAGTTGAAAGAAAGAATTCGCCGATTTCCAATTCAGTTTTTTGTCGAATGGAACCAGTACATCTTGCGCTGCGTCTACAACTGGAATTCTGAGTTTTGCTGCTGTTTCTGACAGAAATGGTGAAACGAATGCTTGACCAAGTACCAACATCTTTGACTCCTCCAATACTTTGGATTCGCCGAAGTTTTTTCAGCACGGACAGCAAATAGGACAATTCCGTAGTGAAATTGTCCATCAAGGATTCCACCGTGGAAAAGTTCGGCAACCCGGCTGTCATAGTGTGCAGTAGCAACACCTTAGACCCGTGGCTTTGCGTCCTCACCTTTCAGTGAGTTTGCCATTATCGATTCTTCACCTTTGTAAAGCGGGTACACTTACACATTATCTTATTTCTTCGGACTTTTCAATAAAAATATTCATTTTATTTATAACCCATATTCAACTTAGTCGCCCGATATAAGTAATTCGCACCCAAAGAAGCACGATTTCAGGGCATCCGATCCAATCTTTGGCGACACCAGTACGCAATTCATTCCGCTCATCAGAATGCTTGCAGGCGTACACTCTGCTGCTTACGATCTCTCGAGGCAGCTTCTTGACAGAGTAAACAACAAGAAGCCCCAGCTTACTGATCTGGGACTCAATGTACCCAGTTGTCTCCTACACTTTCGGGCCTTCCGTCCAAGAACCAAATCTTTGCTTCCACTTCTAACGCGGCAGTTTTCTATTGGCCTTACATAACAATAAAGACCCAGTTCACTGAACTGAGTCCTTCTCTTTGCCTAGCGGTGTCCTACTCTCCCAGGACCCTGCCGTCCAAGTACCATACCTTCGCTCCGCATCGAACGCGGCACTTTTTCTATTGACCTTGTATTACAAGAAGGACCCAGTTCATTGAACTGAGTCCTTCTCTTTGCCTAGCGGCGTCCTACTCTCCCAGGACCCTGCGGTCCAAGTACCATTGGCTCTGTGGAGCTTAACTTCTGTGTTCGGGATGGGAACAGGTGTGACCTCCACGACATTACCACTAGACATATGTTATTGAAATGGTGGGCCCAAGAAGATTCGAACTTCCGACCTCACGATTATCAGTCGTGCGCTCTAGCCAACTGAGCTATGGGCCCTTAAAATGGAGCGGAAGACGGGATTCGAACCCGCGACCCTCGCCTTGGCAAGGCGATGCTCTACCCCTGAGCCACTTCCGCAAGGTATTATTCTGTGTCAAAATTGATGAAGAGTACTGATCTAAATGGCGGAGCTGACGGGATTCGAACCCGCGGTCTCCCGCGTGACAGGCGGGCATGTTAGGCCACTACACCACAGCTCCAAAACAAATGGTGACTCGTACGGGATTCGAACCCGTGAATGCCGCCTTGAAAGGGCGGTGAGTTAAGCCGCTTCTCCAACGAGCCAAGATAGATGGTGCCTTCTACCGGAATCGAACCGATGACCTCATCCTTACCATGGATGCGCTCTACCTACTGAGCTAAGAAGGCAATTGGTGGAGATAAGCGGATTCGAACCGCTGACCCCCTGCTTGCAAGGCAGGTGCTCTACCAACTGAGCTATACCCCCATGATTAAACTGCCCACTTGCGGCGACAGGTGTTATCTTAACACGCTCCCTCGCACACTCTCAATCTCTATTTCCACGCAAAATACGACAAAATTAGACACTCTCATAGTTCTGTTGGCTCATTTCGCTCATATACGATGAATTCCTACTATTTTTTAGAGAATGAAAGCTTTCACAATCTGCAAAAAGCCAAGTCTAGTCTGGAATTAGAGCGCGTATTTCTATACCTTGCTCTCTTCTCTCACGGAGATACCATGCTTCGGCGCTAGAACATCAAAAGACAGGTTCCTTGACTGATTTCGCTCGGCCGAGCTGCGCCTTACTCTCCTAGATCACTGCGGTCCAAGTACCATATCTTCGCTTTCGCTTCGGTGGTTCTTCGCTCCGCTACGAACGCGGCACTTTTTCTATTGACCTTGTATAACAAGAAAGACCCAGTTCATTGAACTGAGTCTCTCTCTTTGCCTAGCGGCGTCCTACTCTCCCAGAACCCTGCGGTCCAAGTACCATACCTTCGCTTTCGCTTCGGTGGTTCTTCGCTCCGCTACGAACGCGGCACTCTTTCTATTGACCTTGTATAACAATAAAGACCCAGTTCATTGAACTGAGTCCTTCTCTTTGCTAGCGGCGTCCTACTCTCCCAGGACCCTGCGGTCCAAGTACCATACCTTCGCTTTCGCTTCGGTGGTTCTTCGCTCCGCTTCGAACGCGGCACTTTTTCTATTGACCTTGTATAACAAGAAAGACCCAGTTCATTGAACTGAGTCTCTCTCTTTGCCTAGCGGCGTCCTACTCTCCCAGGACCCTGCGGTCCAAGTACCATTGGCTCTGTGGAGCTTAACTTCTGTGTTCGGGATGGGAACAGGTGTGACCTCCACGACATTACCACTAGATGTATAAATGGTGGGCCCAAGAAGATTCGAACTTCCGACCTCACGATTATCAGTCGTGCGCTCTAGCCAACTGAGCTATGGGCCCTTAAAAATGGAGCGGAAGACGGGATTCGAACCCGCGACCCTCGCCTTGGCAAGGCGATGCTCTACCCCTGAGCCACTTCCGCATACAGGATGTATGTGTCCCGCGTTGCGACAGGACGTCGCGATTTTAGCGGGGCTACCTCTGTCCCGCTTTGCAACAGGACTATTTTTGAAAAATGGTGGCTCGGGACGGAATCGAACCGCCGACACGAGGATTTTCAGTCCTCTGCTCTACCGACTGAGCTACCGAGCCGTATTGAAATGAAATGGCGGAGCTGACGGGATTCGAACCCGCGGTCTCCCGCGTGACAGGCGGGCATGTTAGGCCACTACACCACAGCTCCATGTGGTTGCGGGGACAGGACTTGAACCTGCGACCTTCGGGTTATGAGCCCGACGAGCTGCCAACTGCTCCACCCCGCGATAAGTTGTTAGGAAATGTCCGACTTGCGACAAGATGCCGAGAACAATAGCCGACTTTCCTGTTTTAAAAATGGTGGAGGTTGACGGGATCGAACCGCCGACCCTCTGCTTGTAAGGCAGATGCTCTCCCAGCTGAGCTAAACCTCCAAATGGTGACTCGTACGGGATTCGAACCCGTGAATGCCGCCTTGAAAGGGCGGTGAGTTAAGCCGCTTCTCCAACGAGCCAAGATAGATGGTGCCTTCTACCGGAATCGAACCGATGACCTCATCCTTACCATGGATGCGCTCTACCTACTGAGCTAAGAAGGCTAAGGTGGTGCCAGAGGTGGGACTCGAACCCACAAAATCGCGATTTTGAGTCGCGCACGTATGCCAATTCCATCACTCTGGCGAGACTGGCTGGGGAGGAAGGGATCGAACCTTCGCATGACGGAGTCAAAGTCCGTTGCCTTACCGCTTGGCGACTCCCCAATCTGTGGTAGCGGCGGAGGGACTTGAACCCCCGACCCACCGGGTATGAACCGATTGCTCTAGCCAACTGAGCTACGCCGCCACATGGCGGAGAGAGGGGGATTCGAACCCCCGAGACGTTTTAGGCGCCTACACGATTTCCAATCGTGCTCCTTCGACCAAACTCGGACATCTCTCCATAAAGTACATTTCATTTTCTTGTTGCCGTGTCTCTCGCGGCGACAGGACTTATCTTATCATATCCCTAATATCGAATCAATAAACTTCCTAGTTCAAAACAAAGCAAAATGCCGCGTTTTTGCTGTTTATTATGGAATATCCACAAAATATACGCTATTTCTCATCATTTCATTACCTATCACCTCTTAGCAAGTTTCTAACAATCGACCCTCCTTCATAGGTTCGAAGCCTTGTTCCGTCACACAATATGCTACGATCAGATCTGCATCTAAGTGATGGTTCTCAAAGCTTTCGATCTTCCATGCCAAATACGACTCGACTGTAAGTTTCTCCTGTCGATCAATATACAGATTATCAAACTTAGATTCGCATGGTCTGGCAGAGTTCAGCTAGCTTCCATCTCAGTGATTAACACTTGCAATCGATTTGCCTCCCTTCCGCTTCAAATGCAGTTCATCATCGATTGACATCGGAAATCAGTAAACGATCCCGTTCATTGAACTGGGTCCCATCTTTGCCTAGCAACTTCCTACTCTCACAGGGCCTTGCGATTCAAGTAGCATGTTCACACTCTTGCTTCGGTGACTTCTCCCTCCGCTTTGAACTCGGAACTTCTTCTATCGGCCTTGTAAACAAAAAAGAGACCCAGCTCAATGAGCTGGGTCTCACCTTGTACTAGTGTCGTCCTACTCTCTCAGAGCACCGCAGTCCAGGTACCATACCTTCGCTCTCGCTTCGGTGGTTCTTCGCTCCGCTTCGAACGCGGCACTTTTTCTATTTACTCGTCAGACAACATAAAAAAGACCCGACCTATGAAGATCGAGTCTTTCTCTCATTGTCTAGCGACGTCCTACTCTCCCAGGACCCTGCGGTCCAAGTACCATACCTCCGCTTTCGCTCCGGTGGTTCTTCGCTCCGCTTCGAACGCGGCACATATTCTATTTACTTGTCAGACAACATAAAAAAGACCCGATCTACGTAGATCGAGTCTTTCTCTCATTGCTTAGCGACGTCCTTCTCTCCCAGGACCCTGCGGTCCAAGTACCATACCTCCGCTCTCGCTTCGGTGGTTCTTCGCTCCGCTTCGAACGCGGCACTTTTTCTATTTACTTGTCAGACAACATAAAAAAGACCCGACCTATGAAGATCGAGTCTTTCTCTCATTGCCTAGCGACGTCCTTCTCTCCCAGGACCCTGCGGTCCAAGTACCATACCTTCGCTTTCGCTTCGGTGGTTCTTCGCTCCGCTTCGAACGCGGCACTTTTTCTATTTACTCGTCAGACAACATAAAAAAGACCCGACCTATGAAGATCGAGTCTTTCTCTCATTGCCTAGCGACGTCCTACTCTCCCAGGACCCTGCGGTCCAAGTACCATACCTGCGCTTTCGCTCCGGTGGTTCTTCGCTCCGCTTCGAACGCGGCACTTTTTCTATTAACTCGTCAGACAACATAAAAAAGACCCGATCTACGTAGATCGAGTCTTTCTCTCATTGCCTAGCGACGTCCTACTCTCCCAGGACCCTGCGGTCCAAGTACCATCGGCTCTGCAGAGCTTAACTTCTGTGTTCGGGATGGGAACAGGTGTGACCTCTGCGACATTATCACTAGACGTACAGGATGTACAGTCGATCGGCGTTGCGACAGGACGTCGCAGGTTTTAGCCGATCTACCGCCAAGATGTACAGTCGATCGGCGTTGCGACAGGACGTCGCGGGTTTTAGCCGATCTATCGCTGTGTATTCCCTGAAAACTGGATGCGAAAATAACTGTGAGTGATGGACATACTTAGGATAAGCCCTCGACCGATTAGTACTGGTCAGCTACACGCCTCGCGGCGCTTCCACCTCCAGCCTATCAACCTTGTCTTCTACAAGGGGTCTTACCACGTTGACCGTGTGGGAAGTCTTATCTTGAGGTGGGCTTCGCGCTTAGATGCTTTCAGCGCTTATCCCTTCCCGACATAGCTACCCAGCGATGCGGTTGGCACCACAACTGGGACACCAGCGGTCGGTTCATCCCGGTCCTCTCGTACTAAGGACAACTCCTCTCAAACTTCCTG
>NZ_CP022657.1:1330000-1335000 GCF_002243515.1 Tumebacillus algifaecis | reverse complement strand
AGCCGTTCCATCACATATCCGAGCGATTCGGCCGTGCAATCATCAAGTTGAGCTTCGAGCACGTGAATCGTCTCACGAACAGGCTCACTTCCTATCGCTTCCCCGAGCAAAACGCGAATGACATTCGGCACAGCGAAGTCCTTCGTTCCTGCCCCATACCCAATTTTTTCAACCGTAAAGTTTTGCAGGGGTCCGAATTGAGTGACCAGCGCTTTCAGTACGCCAGCACCGGTCGGTGTGGTCAATTCACCCTCCGAGTGCGAGCGAGCCAAAGGAATACCTGTCAACAGTTCTGCGGTCGCTGGTGCCGGAATCGGATATAGTCCATGAGCCATTCTCATCTTGCCATAGCCTGTCGGAACGGGCGAAGCAAACAGTTGATCGACACCCAAATCCTCCAGTGCCAGACAAATTCCAATCGTGTCGATGATCGAGTCCATCGCACCTACTTCGTGGAAATGAACTTCAGACGGATGAATACCGTGAATCTTTCCTTCCGCCTCCGCAATCTCTTTAAAGATGGTCAGACTCCGTACCTTGACACGCTCAGGTAGTTCACTTTCTCGGATCATCTCCAAAATCGTCGCTGCTTTTCGATGCTCATGATGGTGATGCGTATGTAACGGTCCATGTCCGTGTTCATGTCCGTGTTCATGTCCATGTCCGTGTTCATGTCCGTGTTCATGTCCGTGTTCATGTCCGTGTTCATGTCCGTGTTCATGTCCGTGTTCATGTCCGTGTCCATGACTGTGTCCATGACTGTGTCCATGACTGTGTCCATGACTGTGTCCATGACTGTGTCCATGACTGTGTCCATGACTGTGTCCATGGCTGTGTCCATGGCTGTGTCCATGATCGTGTCCATGGCTGTGTCCATGATCGTGTCCATGGCTGTGTCCATGATCGTGCCCATGCCCATGATGATGGTCGAGCGCTTCCGGTAGACGGATTTGCAATTTTTTCGCGGTGATCCCCTGCTTGTCCACCGTATCGACCCAGAGCTCAAAATCATCGATCGGCAGTTTCAGCAGTTCGCGTTTCACATAATCTAGATCTGCACCTGCATCGACCAGGGCAGCAAGCAACATATCACCGCTGATTCCCGAAACACAGTCCAAATAAAGCGTTCTCATCACGATGCCCCCTCCAAAATCGCCTGTTGAATGATCGATGCGGAAAAAGCAGCACCAAATCCATTATCGATATTCACAACGGTCACCCCTGCTGCACAGGAAGTAAGCATCGAGAGCAGTGGCGTCAAACCGCCAAAATGCGCTCCATACCCCACGCTCGTCGGCACTGCGACGACAGGTCGGCGCACCAAACCACCGATCACACTGCCCAGCGCGCCTTCCATGCCCGCGACAACGATCACCACGCTAGCTTCACGGATTCGCTCCCGTTGAGCCAGCAAACGATCGATGCCCGCCACACCCACATCATAGATGCGGTCAACCTCATTTCCCATCCACTCGGCCGTGCGTGCCGCCTCTTCTGCTACCGGAAGATCGGCAGTGCCTGCAGAGACCACTGCCACCTTGCCAGCAAAACGGCGCTCACAGCTTCCGACTGTCAGCAAACGAGACATCTCATCATAAACGGCATCCGGAACAGCTTCCCTCACCAGTTCGTACATCGACCGATCTGCACGGGTGACCATCACCTTACCATGTTTCTCATGCAAGCGAACAAAGATCGCCTGCACCTGCTCAGGCGTTTTGCCTTGCCCAAAAATCACTTCCGGGTATCCAGTACGTGATTCTCTGGCGTAATCGACCTTGCCGAACCCAAGATCTTCAAACCCACGAATCGCCGTCTCCGCCTCGGTTACCGACAGCTCACCCGCCCGAACTTTGTGTAAGATGTCTTGTAACTTCATGCGTTCGTTTTCGCAGTCAAAGGCTCATTCATCGAACCGCTGCGGTATCCTTGTAAGTCAAGTGTCACATACGTGAAGCCTTCTGCTTTTAAAATCGCGGTGATTTCTTCAGCCAACTCGACCGCCTTCATCAACTCTTCCGGCAAAACCTCAACGCGAGCAATGTTATCATGATGGCGAATTCGAATCTGTTTAAACCCAAACTTGCGCAGCGAATCCTCCCCGCGATCCAACTGCCCCACCTTATCCAAAGTGATCAGCGACCCGTATGGAATTCGCGAGGACAGACATGCGAAGGAAGGCTTATTCCAGTTCGGCACCCCCATCTCGCGCGCCATTTGACGCAACTCTTCTTTATAGATTTCCGCTTCTTGCAGGACGCTGCGAATCTCGTATTCTTTCGCAGCTTGGCGACCCGGACGATAATCACCGAGATCATCCATGTTCGCCCCGTCCAAAATATTCGGAATCCCACGCTCTTGTGCTAAGCTGGTCAGCGTGTGGTACAAACCAGCTTTGCAGTGATAGCATCGGTCCGGGTTATTCGCAACAAAATTCGGATTCTCCATCTCTTTTACCTGCACGATCTCATGGCGAACTCCAAACTCTTTGGCGAGTGCGATCGCTTCCTGTAATTCTCGTTCCGGGAACGTTTCGGAAGCTGCCGTCACAGCCAACACCTTATCACCAAGCACTTCATGTGCGCACTTCAACACAAAGGTGCTGTCGATCCCAGCTGAAAACGCGACAATCACCTGATCCATTTCGCTTAAAATATCCAAAAGATTCTGCTTCTTTTGTAAGAAATCCATGATTTCGCACTTCCCTTCTTCTACTTGAAGACGATAATATTGTATCAGAAAAAACAGGCGACAAGAACCCAAGTCATCGGGCATACTAGAACAGGAGGTGATTCAAGAAATGATGCTGAAACGTGAAACGGTCTATGATTTGGAAAATACATATGATCAAATTGCCGATGAAGACGAGGAAATTGTGGAACAAATCTTCACAAAGCTCGATCAACTTCACAAAGAAGTGACTCGACGCCACAAATATAACACAGATGAGATCGATGACAAATTGGTCACCTTGTTTTCTCAAGCAGCTCAAGGACAAAATATTTCCGAAAAGTGGGCGAAAGGCTACCTTTTCTACAAATATTTTGACGAAGAGTAAAACATAGCGCACAAAAAGACCCGGCTTTTACTAGCGGGTCTTTTTGTTTATCTGATAAAATATATATTAAGGTATAAGCATCGTAAGAGGAGGAGAGATCATGGCATCAAAACGATTGGCTACGAACGTGGAAGGGGAATTTTTTGTTAATTCAAACTGCATCGACTGCGACACATGTCGGCAATTAGCCCCGGAATTTTACTCAGCGGTCGGGGACTTCTCAGCGGTGACCAAACAGCCTCAAGGCGATGAAGAAAAGCGAATCGCCTATCGCGCGATGTTGTCGTGTCCGACCGGTGCCATTCAATCCAATGAGAAATCTGGTCTATTCGAAGCAGGTGATGATTTCCCACTCTTGCTGACTGAGGGGGTCTATTATTGCGGATTTACCTCTCGCAAATCATACGGGGGAAGCAGTTATTTGCTCCTCCATCCCGATGGGAACTGGCTGATCGATGCTCCGCGTTTTCATCGTCCGCTCGCTGAGAAGATTGCAGCGCTGGGCGGCATTCGTTATATCTTTCTCACACACCGCGATGATGTGGCAGATGCGGACAAATATGCAGCCTACTTCAAAGCGGAACGCATCATACATGAGTTAGAACTGGACGCACAGCCGGAAGCAGAACATGTGCTTACCGGAATGGAGCCAATTCAGTGGCATCCTGACTTCAAGATAATCCCACTACCAGGTCATACAGAAGGCCACACAGTACTGCTTTACAAACAAACGTATCTCTTTTCAGGTGACCACCTCGCATGGGATGATGATACGAACGCCCTCAATGCGCACCGAAATTATTGTTGGTATTCCTTTGAAGAGCAAATGCGCTCAATGGAAAAATTGGCTCAAGAAAACTTCACGTGGCTCTTACCTGGCCACGGACGACGCGTCATGCTACAGGAAAATGAAATACGGCTGGAAATGCAAAAATTGATCGAGCGAATGAAGCACTGATCAAAAAGCCACACCTCTTTGCCTGAGGTGTGGCTTTTTGATCGATTCGATTAGTATGCAAACTCTGCGGAGCTATAACCTGTGCTACCCGTATAGGAAGCGAAGCTCGACGTCACAGCGATCACATCATAATATCCGAAGTCAGGTGTCGATAAGGTGAAGGACAGTTCGCCAAGGCTGTTCGTCGTGCCAACCCGTCGATTGCGTTCCACGCGCCACGAATCGATCAATTTCACGGTGACCGGCGCCCCGACAACAGGTTGATTGTTGGCGTCCTTCACGACAACTTTGCCGATGAGGTTTTGACCAGATGGCACATACCAGTCGTTGAGAACGATCGTAGTCGTGGTGCTGATCGTACTTTGCGCTTGTGCGGCAGATGCAGTTTTCGCATCAACAGCACCTGCGCCTGCCATCGTGCTTACCGCTAGAGTCAACGTAGCCATCCAAATCATTGATTTTTTCATATTAATACCTCCAAGTATTTTTGAATTATTATTATCATAATACAAAGAATGAATCCCATCAACACTAACAAAAGTATAGTTTATTAAAATTATGTATAGAGATACAACAAAAGAACCGACTCATAACGAGTCGGTTCTCAATTTGCCTAGCGATGTCTTACTCTCCCAGGACCCTGCGGTCCAAGTACCATCAGCGCTGGAAAGCTTAACTTCTGTGTTCGGGATGGGAACAGGTGTGACCTTTCCGCCATCATCACTAGATCTGGTGCGGTCAAGAGGACTTGAACCTCCACAGGGTTGCCCCCACAAGAACCTGAATCTTGCGCGTCTGCCAATTCCGCCATGACCGCATATACAAAGGATGTGTGTTCCCTGAAAACTGGATGCGAAAATAACTGTGAGTTTTGGACATACTTAGGATAAGCCCTCGACCGATTAGTACTGGTCAGCTACACGCCTCGCGGCGCTTCCACCTCCAGCCTATCAACCTTGTCTTCTACAAGGGGTCTTACCACGT
>NZ_CP022657.1:0-25000 GCF_002243515.1 Tumebacillus algifaecis | reverse complement strand
AAAATCGTACAAAATCAGCGGATGCCCCGCTTCCTCGCCATCGACAGCCACGACAAACGTTCCGGCCTCGTCCACGTCATCCGAGTAGCAAAAGCGGGTCGTCTCGCCACCATACAGGTTCAAGATGTCGAGCAACTCTTCCCGCGTTTTGTCACATCCCGCGACAAATGATCGCTGCAAAGTCCAGCGCGTCGGCAGATCCCTTTCCCGCCAGATCTCCACAGCGCCCACCTGCGCCTCCCCATACAGCCGCCGATAAGTCGGGATCAGCTCCGGAATCACCGCCAGCAGTTCACGCATAGCAAACCGCTGCTGATTTTCGAGCGGCGACCCGCAAAGCGCCTTGTGCAGCACATGAAAAATGCCGTCTTTCTGCACCCGCACCTCATCGTCAGCAAACGCATATTCCTCGCGTTTCAGCTTGCGAGTGGACAGTCCGTGTTTAAGCACGCTCGTCGTGGACGGATAGTCGGGGTCATGCGAAGTGATCAGCGCCTTAGACAGGGCCATCATCCCGTAATAGAGCAAAAGAGGCTTTGTCAAAATGTCACACGCCTCGGCCGCCCGATAGTATTCTCTCGCCTGTTTGATGGAGAAAATAAACTTCTGGGTGGCCTGATACACATGTTTGGCAACATTTTCAAAGCCGGATTCCGTATAGCGATTTCGCAAAAATTCACTGGTCGTCTGCTCGTTTTCAAAGTAGACGAACGTATCCCAAAGCTTGCGGTAAGGCTGTTCTGTCGGAATGCGGACCGTGGTCTGCATCGTGAAAACAAACCTCCTCTCTCCAAGGGAACGATTCTGTTACACGGCTTGACTGCGAAATGGGCTATTGCTAAACTAGCCATAATATCCACGGTCAAGGGAAAAACTATACAAAAAGTTGGGGGTAGAACACGGAATGTGGGAAGACAAATTTGGCAAAGAAGGCCTAACGTTTGACGATGTACTGCTGATTCCTGCAAAGTCGGAAGTGCTGCCGCGCGATGTGTCTGTGGCAAGCCGTATCACGCAAAAGGTCAGAGTGAACACGCCGATCGTTTCGGCCGGCATGGACACCGTAACCGAGTCGAAAATGGCGATTGCGATGGCTCGCGAAGGTGGCATTGGCATCATCCACAAGAACATGCCGATTGAAAAACAAGCCGAAGAAGTCGACCGCGTCAAACGCTCCGAATCGGGCGTCATCACCAACCCGATCTTCCTCTCTCCAGATCACCACGTCTATCACGCAGAAGAGATGATGGCGAAATACCGCATCTCCGGCGTCCCGGTCACCGATGGCGATGGCCGATTGGTTGGTATTATCACCAACCGTGACCTGCGTTTTGAGACCAATTTTAACCGCAAGATCTCCGAGGTGATGACGAGTGAAAACCTAGTCACCGCCCCGGTTGGCACCACGCTACAAGAAGCGCAAGGTCTCTTGCAAAAGCACAAAGTGGAAAAACTCCCGCTTGTTGACGAGCACAACCATCTCAAGGGCTTGATCACGATCAAAGATATCGAAAAAGCGATCAAGTTCCCGAACGCTGCCAAAGATGAAAAAGGCCGCTTGGTCGTCGGTGCAGCTGTCGGCGTGACCAAAGACACGTTTGATCGCGTCGAAGCACTCGTCAAGTCGGGTGTTGACCTGATCGTGGTTGACACCGCACACGGCCACTCCCTTGGCGTGATCAATACCGTACGTGAAATCCGCGCCAAATACCCGGATCTGCAGATCGTGGCGGGCAACGTCGCAACGGGTGAAGCGACTCGCGACCTGATCGAGGCGGGCGCATCGGCTGTCAAAGTCGGCATCGGACCAGGCTCCATCTGCACGACCCGCGTCGTCGCTGGGATCGGCGTGCCGCAGATCACTGCGATCTATGATTGCGCATCGGTAGCGCGTGAATACAACATCCCGATCATCGCCGACGGCGGGATCAAATACTCGGGTGATATCGTCAAAGCGCTGGCAGCAGGCGCAGATATCGTCATGGTCGGCTCCCTTCTCGCCGGCACGGAAGAATCACCGGGCGAGATGGAAATCCACCAAGGCCGCTATTTCAAAGTCTATCGCGGCATGGGCTCGATGGGAGCGATGAAAGAAGGCTCCGGCGACCGCTACTTCCAAGAAGACGCGAAAAAACTCGTGCCAGAAGGCATTGAAGGGCGTGTGCCGTACCGTGGCGCACTGGCCGACATCATCTATCAAATGGTCGGCGGTATCCGCGCAGGTATGGGCTACTGCGGCGTTGCGACCGTTGAGGAATTGAGGAACAACACCCGCTTTATCCGCATTACCGGGGCTGGTCTCAAAGAAAGCCACCCGCACGATGTGCAAATTACGAAAGAAGCTCCCAACTATAGTCTTTCCTAATGAAAATTTTTGTCTATCGAGTGAAACCGGAGTCGTAAAGACTCCGGTTTATTCGTTTTGTGCTATAATCAAATTTGGTATTTTGAACACAAAAATTACGGAAAACGAAGAAATAGAAGAAGAAGGGACGAGGAACGCAACATGAACAAGACGGGTTTTTGGAAAAAAAGTGCCTCGGGTGCCCTGATTGCAGCAATGCTTTTGGCATCCTCACTTCCGGCCGCCCAGCCGGTCGTACCGCTTGCCTTTGTGTCGGTTGCTCACGCCGAAGGAGAGGTCAAACCGGCAGCCAAACTTGAAATCCAATCTCCAGTCGGACTTCTGATGGACGCCAAAACCGGGCAGATCCTTTGGGAGAAAGACATGCATGCCAAGCGTTACCCGGCATCGGTTACCAAAATCATGACGATGATGTTGGCCTACGAAGCGGTCGCCAATGGTGAAAAACAGCTGACTGACATCGTGCCGATCACCGAGAATGCCTACCTCGTCGAAGGTTCCAGCGTCTGGCTTGATCCGAACGAGAAATTTACGCTGCAAGAAATGCTGGAGTTTATCGCGATTCAATCGGGCAACGATGCTTGTGTCGCTACGGCAGAGTTTGTCGCCGGCAGCGAAGAGGCATTTGTGGCGCGCATGAACAAAAAGGCGCAGGAGCTCGGCATGAAAGATACCCATTTTGCTGATACCAACGGTTTGCACCACCCGGATCACTACACGTCGGCACATGACATCGCGATCATGGCGCGCGAACTGGTGCTAAAGTACCCGCAAGTGCTGGAAGTGACCAAGATGCAGACCAAAATGATCCGCGACGGCAAGTTTAAGTTGGAGAACACCAACCACGTGCTCGGCCAATATGACGGTTTGGACGGGCTGAAGACCGGTTTTACAGACGAAGCGGGCTACTGCTTGGTCGGCACGGCTGAGCGCAACGGGTTTCGTATGATCTCCATCGAGCTCGGTGCGCCTGACGATGCGGTCCGCGTGTCCGATACGATGAAAATTCTTGACCACGGCTTCAACAACTACAAGTCGGAGCCGGTGATCAAGAAAGGGGAGAGCGTTGCGGAATTGGCGCCGATCACCTCCGGGAAGGAAAAAGAGATCGGGGCTGTGGCAGCGAGCGACCTGAATGTGGCCGTCCTAAAAGAAGGTGGCGAGTTTGAAACGAAAGTCGTGTACAATGAAGTCACCGCACCTGTAGATAAAGATGCGGTTTTGGGACAGTTGCAAGTGGTGCAAAATGAGAAGGTGATCGCATCGGTTGACCTGCTCGCAGTGCAAGATGTAGAAAAAGGTTCGTGGATTCGACTGATGTTCCGGGGGATCGGCAATTTCTTTGGCGGCCTGTTCGGAGCGATTGGTGATTTCTTTAAAGGTTTATTTTAATTTCGACAAGTGAGGGATCGTCATGAGTAGCGTTCCGTCTTGGTACTTGATCACATCGCTGATCTTGTTCATCATCCTGATTCCAGGGGGCTTCTTTATGTTCCGCGCATTTCTGCGCCGCATGGCTCCTGAGAAGCCGGATCAAAACCAGGGATAACCCCCTGGTTTTTTTGCTATTGTTGGACGTTTGAATCGCCTCGATTTCTTGTCACTCCGTCATCACTCATGTAGAATGAGAATTAGTTGTGTTTTTTAATTCGTACTAAGCGGCACAGGAGGAACTATAGAATGATCGAAACCGGTACCACTCGCGTAAAACGCGGTATGGCAGAAATGCAAAAAGGCGGCGTCATCATGGACGTTGTCAACGCAGAGCAAGCAAAGATCGCAGAAGAAGCGGGCGCAGTAGCAGTCATGGCGCTCGAGCGCGTTCCGGCTGACATCCGTGCAGCAGGCGGCGTGGCTCGTATGGCAGACCCGACCATCATGGAAGACGTCATGAAAGCAGTCTCCATTCCGGTTATGGCAAAAGCTCGGATTGGCCATTTTGTCGAAGCGAAAATCCTGGAAGCGATGGGTGTTGACTACATCGACGAATCGGAAGTTCTGACCCCGGCTGACGATAGATTCCACATCAACAAACGCGACTTCACCGTTCCGTTTGTCTGCGGCTGCCGTGACCTTGGCGAAGCGCTTCGCCGCATCGCAGAAGGTGCATCCATGCTCCGCACCAAGGGTGAGCCTGGCACAGGCAACATCGTCGAAGCTGTGAAGCACATGCGTATGGTACAAGCTCAAATCCGCAAAGTAGCAGCGATGGCTGACGATGAGATCGTAGCTGAAGCGAAAAACATCGGTGCTCCGGTCGAACTGCTCCTGCAAATCAAACAAGACGGTAAACTGCCGGTTGTAAACTTTGCAGCAGGCGGCGTCGCAACTCCGGCAGACGCAGCGCTGATGATGCACCTGGGCGCTGACGGCGTATTCGTTGGCTCCGGCATCTTCAAGTCGGATAACCCGGCGAAATTTGCAAAAGCGATCGTGGAAGCGACCACGCACTACACCGACTACAAACTGCTCGCAGAACTGTCCAAAGACCTCGGCGTCGCGATGAAGGGCATCGAACTGTCCACCCTGCGCGATAACGAGCGCATGGCAGAGCGCGGCTGGTAAGAGGCAACCTCGCATGATGAAAATCGGCGTATTGGCGTTGCAAGGTGCCGTCGCAGAGCACATCAAGAGCTTGCAGCAGGCAGGTGCTGACGAAGTGGTGGCAGTCAAATGGCCAAAGGACCTGGAAGGTCTGGACGGGCTGGTGCTGCCAGGCGGTGAAAGCACCACCATCGGCAAGCTGATGAACAAATATGAGTTGATGGAGCCGATTCGGGAGATGGCGAAGCGCGGTGTGCCGATGTTTGGCACCTGTGCGGGCCTGATCCTGCTCGCGGGTCGCATCAACGGTCAAGACTGGTCGCACCTCGGCGTGTTCGATACGCTCGTGGACCGCAACTCGTTTGGCCGTCAAGTCGATTCGTTCGAAGCGGACCTCCAGGTGCGGGGACTTGAAGGGGATCAGCCCTATCCGGCGGTCTTCATCCGTGCCCCGCACATCATGGAAGTCGGTGCCAACGTTGACGTGCTGTGCACCTATCAAGACCGCATCGTCACCGCTCGTCAAGGCAACTTGCTCGGCGCGTCGTTCCACCCGGAACTGACCGACGATGTTCGTTTGCACAAGTATTTCCTCGGCATGGTGCAAGAGGCGAAAGCAACCGTATAGAAGCGAAGGGAGGAGCGTCATGGCGACGCTCCTTTTTTCGTATAGATAACCATCCTGCGATTCTGGATGGGGGTGTAAGCGATGGATTTGTATGACCGAAGCATCGAGCTGATCAAGCGCAGTCAGGCGGCAAACGGCTCTTTCCCGGCGTCCCCCGCCTTTTCCACCTATCAATACTGCTGGCTGCGCGACGGCACGTTCACCGCCTACGCGTTGGATGTAGCAGGCGAGCACAAGGCGGCAGCGCTGTATTACCGCTGGGTGCACCGCGCAATTCTCAGGCACCTCCACAAGTTCGACACCCTGCTTGAAAAAAAGCGACGCGGGGAGCAGCTCACACCCGAGTTATTCTGGCATTGCCGATACACGATCGATGGCGCGGAAGGCACCGAGCCCTGGGGCAACTTTCAACTGGATGGCTACGGTACATATCTCTGGGGTGTCGCGGAGCACGCAAAGCGCAGCAGGGCTGCGATTATGACGGCACAGGATGCCACAGACAGTGAAGCAAACGGAGCAGTTTGCGCGGGGGGCATCGAAGCATTTCTGACCGAACTGCGCCCGAGTTTGGAAGTGACCGTTCGCTATCTTTTGGAATTTTGGAGGGAGCCTAATTTCGACTGTTGGGAAGAGGGGGGCGACCGCATCCATCCGAGTTCGCTGGCGGCAGTCTATGGCGGTTTGCAGGAGATGGCCGACCTCTTGCCCGATCTGCGCATTCGACCTGTCTGCGCGGAAATACGGGCGTTCGTCGAACGGTGTGGCGTTGCAAACGGTCGATTTATCAAGTCGGTCGAGCACCCGACGGTCGATGCCAATCTGCTCTGGTTGGTGGCGCCGTTTGCGATGTTCGCGCCGGACGATGTGCGAATGGTGCGGACGGTGGAAGCGATCGAGGCGGAGCTTTGCACAGGCGGCGTGCATCGCTACCCGGACGATCAGTTTTACGGCGGCGGGGCGTGGCCGCTTTTGACGGCGTGGCTTGGGTGGTATTATCTCGAGGTTGGTGATCGACAGCGGGCGCAAGAGCTGTTGGCTTGGGTGGAGGCGCAGGCCGATCTGCAAGGCCATTTGCCGGAGCAGGTACCGGAGCGACTTTTGTACCCGGAAGCGCAGCAACAATGGGTGAAACGCTGGGGCGAGCCTGCCTGCCCGCTGTTGTGGTCGCATGCGATGTACATCGTTTTAGTGCAGAAAATGGAGGAGGGGCGACGTCGCTGAGCGCAGTGGTTGCTTATTTTTTTGAACGCGACACCCACAAACTTGCAACCTGTACTCGTAATATATAGCGAGCACGATACGAGATTGGTTGAAAGGATGAAAATTTAATCGATGAAAAAACCTAAGACGTTACTTACTTCCTCCGTATTGATCGCAACCCTGATGCTATCGCCATTCTCAGCGCTGGCCAATGAAGACAACAGCACCGTCACGACGACGACCACGAGCACTGCGACGGCAGGCACAGAAGTGGATGCAGAACAAGTCGGTCTCACCCCAGACAACTTTTTCTACTTCTTCAAACAGTTGATCCGCGACATCAATCTGATGTTCACTTTCGACGACAAAAAAGAAGCGGCACTGCTTCTGCAATATGCGAACGAAAAGGCGCAGGAACTGAAAGTGCTCGCCGAGCAAGGCAATACCGAATACAATGAAGAGCAAATGAAGGAGATCGAAGAACTGCTCCTCAAAGCGTCCGAACTGCTCGAAGCACAAGATGAAGACGGCACCACCACTGAAGATGGTACGACGACCACCGAAGACGGTACGACGACTGCAGAAGACGGCACGACGACCACCGAAGACGGCACGACGACCACCGAAGACGGCACGACGACCACCGAAGACGGCACGACGACCACCGAAGATGGCACAACGACCACTGAAGATGGCACAACGACCACTGAAGATGGCACGACGACCACTGAAGACAGCACGACGACCACCGAAGATGGCACAACGACCACCGAAGATGGCACGACCAAGCCGGATGATGCGACGACCGTTCCGACCGATGAGCAAAAGCCAGCCGAACAAGGTGAGCTGACTCATGCACAAGCGTTGCTGGTCCTAAAAGCCCTGCTCGACAAACTGCCGGAAGAAGGCCGTCATGGGGTAGAAAAAGCGATCAAAAAGATTGAAAAGTGCGTCAAAAAGCACGAACACAAGCAAGACAAGCACAAGAATCATTCGCACAAAGCGCAACAAAAACCGACCGGAACCACTCCGGCACCGTCCACAGAAACGAAGCCGGAAACCAAAACGGATAGCACGGTGACCATAACGCCTGTCGTCAGCAAGACGCCTGTCACCGCCACCGTCCAAGCAAAAGAAGAAGTCCAACCGAAAGCGAAACAGGACCCGGCGAAGAAGCAAAAAGACAAAAACGACAGCAACAAAGGTCAAGGCAAGCAACAAGGGGAACAAAACTCCGCTCACAAGCACAACGACAAGAACGAAAACAAACAGAACGCACAAAATAACCGCGATTCTCAAAAAGGTCACAACGGCAATTCGAATCACGGCAAATCGGAAAAGCGCGGTGCGAACCAGAACAATAACGCCCAATAGATCGTCAGAACAACTTCTACAACTTCATACGAAGCGGAAGTGTTTGCTGACAAAAAAAGCGGTCACAGCTGATGTGATCGCTTTTTTCTGTCATCATATCCATGCGAAGATGTGAAGCGACTGCGCACAAAAAAGCACCCGAGCAGTGCTCCGGTGCTTCTCGATTGCTCTACACTCGAACCGTTTGGCGAACTTGTCCGATTCGTTGGGCGATTTTTTCGAGGACGTGGTGGATCGATTCTTTGTCTTTAAACACGTCATATTCGTTGATGTTCAGGCGGATCACCGGGCAGGCGGTGAAGTTGTTGATCCACTCTTCATAGCGCCCGTACATCTCTTTCCAGTAGGCGATGTCGGTGTTCTGCTCCATCGGGCGACCGCGCTCTTTGATGCGGGTGAGAACGTCGTCAAACGTCCCTTCCAAGTAGATCAGCACATCCGGATGCGGGAAGTACGGGGTCATTACCATCGCTTCAAACAGCGAAGTGTACGTCGCATAGTCGGTCTGGCTCATCTTGCCTTGATCGAACAGCATTTTTGCAAAAATGCCGGTGTCTTCATAGATCGAACGATCTTGAACAAAGCCCCCGCCGTATTCAAAGATGCGCTTTTGTTCCTTGAAGCGCTCTGCCAGAAAATACACTTGCAGATGGAAGCTCCATTTTTCAAAGTCCGCATAGAACTTGTCCAGATACGGGTTGCTGTCCACTTTCTCCAGCGAGGTGCGGAAACCGAGCGATTCCGCCAGCGCCATCGTGATCGTCGATTTGCCGACGCCAACCGTCCCGCCGATCGTGATCACCGCGTCGCGCGGGATGCCGTACTTTTCGCAAAGGGAGTGATTAAGCATGTTCGAGTTGCTCCTTGTTCATAGTTTCTTCGATCATACGAAACACGTATTCCAGATCTTCCGGACGGGCCACAAAATCTAATTCATCGCCGTCCAATTGCAAAATCGGCACTTCTGGATGCAGATAGCGGTAACGTTCCAAAAACATTTCATAGTCGTCACGCAAATCGCGAATGTACGTCGGATCGATGTTGGTTTCGATTTTACGACCACGCTTGGCGATGCGATTCATAATCGTCTCCACGCTTGCGTTTAAGTGGATGATCAACGTCGCTTGCGGCATGTCAGAGGTGAGAATGTCGTAGATTTTTAAATATTTGTCCAGCTCCGTCTTGTGCAGCGTGCGCTGTGCAAAAATCGTATTCTTAAAGATATTGTAGTCTGAAACAACCGACTGATCTTGTTTTAAGTATAAGTTCGAGATATCAGTCAATTGCTTAAAGCGGTTACAGAGAAAAAACATCTCGGTCTGGAAACTCCATTCCTCGATGTTGTCATAAAAGCGGCCAAGGAACGGATTTTCCTCCACAATCTCTTGAAGGAGATGGTATCCGTACCGTTGGTTGATGGCTCTGGCCAGTGAAGTCTTGCCAATTCCGATCGGCCCTTCAACGGTGATGAACTGGGGTAAAGGCATCGAAGTCCCTCCTGCACACGTTATCAGATTGCAATTGTAACACATTTCCTAGGCACATAGAATGGCTTGGCAGAAAATGAAAAAGCGACAAACCGATTCGCGGCAACCAGCAAAAATGTGTATAATAGTCAAGGTAGATTGTAAGTCAGAGAGGAAGGTTTACGCATGAGTACACTATTTGTGATCAACATCATTGTGTTTATCATTTGCATCGTGCTTCAATATAAGGCTTTTCACCGCATGGCGTTTAATCGCGGCCTGTTCATCCAAATCGCAATGTTCTTCTTCACGGGACTGGTCTATATGGCACCGAACGCACCGCGCCTGCTGGTGTGGATCGTCTTTATCTTGACTTGGGCATTCACGCTCCTGATCACCTCGTCCTCGATCCGCCATATTCGCCAAGGTAAGTAATAAGCAGGAAACGGGCATAGAAAAGAGCAAGCGGAAGATGCCCATTGCTCTTTTCTTATTTTTCCCACTTGCACTTTCGGTGAACATTGGGTAATATAAAGACTGTTGTTTCGGAGAGGTGGCCGAGTCGGTCGAAGGCGCTCCCCTGCTAAGGGAGTATACTGGAAACAGTATCGAGAGTTCGAATCTCTTCCTCTCCTCCATGTGTGCCCATAGCTCAGCTGGATAGAGCGTTTGACTACGAATCAAAAGGCCGGGAGTTCGAATCTCTCTGGGCACGCCATTCCTTTGCGAATACGACCTCACCTTTACGGTGAGGTTTTTTGCAACTTGCACCCGTAGCTCAGGCGGATAGAGCGATCGTTTCCTAAACGATGTCTTGCGGGGGTTCGAATCCCTCCGGGTGCGCCAACTGTCTTGGGAGGTGCCTGTGATGCACGAGCCGTACATGCGAGAAGCGATCCGCGAAGCGCGAATCGCCAAGAGTTATGGCGAAGTGCCGATTGGCGCTGTCATCGTCAAAGACGGAGAAATCATCGCCCGCGGCCACAACATGCGGGAGATGTGGAAGGACCCTACCGCCCATGCGGAGCTGATCGCGATCCGTGAGGCAGCGCGCGTCCTCGGGGGCTGGAGATTGACAGGATGCACACTTTATGTTACCTTAGAACCGTGTCCGATGTGTGCAGGTTCCCTCATTTTGTCCCGTGTGGACAACGTGGTGATTGGCGCGATGGATGCCAAAGGTGGTGCAGTCGGCTCGGTGATCAACATCGTCGAGGAAGATGACTTCAACCATCGACCAGAGGTTACCACTGGCGTTTTGGCTGAAGAGTGCGGTATAATGTTGAAGGAGTTCTTTCGTGAACTTCGCAACAAACGATCTAAATAATGATAGTATGGAGAGATGTCTGAGTGGTCGAAAGAGCTCGCCTCGAAAGCGAGTGTGCCTTTGCGGGTACCGTGGGTTCGAATCCCACTCTCTCCTCCATTTGTATGTTTACAACCAAGTTTGTCGTGCTAGATGGGGAGGTAGCGGTGCCCTGTAACCCGCAATCCGCTATAGCGGGGTTGATGTCTGGCCGAGGGTTTTCGTTTGTGAAACGGTCGGTCGTAAGTGGTGTTGAGGATCGGGTCCTGCGCGACCAAGCCTCCTGAACCGTGTCAGGTCCGGAAGGAAGCAGCACTAAGGGAATCGCTTGTGTGTGCCGCAGGGGTGCCTGGTCTGAGCTAACTGCTGCCGATCCTTCACCAAACGAGATTCGAAGCCAGATGCACGGCTAAAATTTTATAGAAGTACGAGAGAAGACCTGTGCGCTTGCACAGGTCTTTTTCTTTTTTGCTTCTGGGCGCCGCTTCGACAAGAACAGACAGTCTTCATCAAAGGAACTTTCCTTTGTGAGAGAGAAGTTTTTTGTAAGACAGGGGGGACTTGGAGATGAAACAAACCTCCGAATTGGACGAAAAAAGTACGCTGGTCAAAGCACCTGTGCTGCGTGTGGAGGACTTTGATGTGGAGTCTTATCATGACGGTGTGGTTGTGCTCGATTTTGCAAAAAATGTGTTGGCGCTCAACCAAACGGCTGCCGATCTCTTGCCGGGCGACTGGTCCGGCCCATTTCCGGTGCAGCTAGGGGCTGTTTTTCCGGAGATGTCGGAGGAGTATGAGTGGCTTTCGCGTCTCGTGCATGAGAAAAGCTGTCATGGCAACCAGATCGTCAATCTGTCGCGAGCAGGCAAGATGCGCACATTGCTGGTCGATAGCTCCTTTTTGCGCGGGCAAGCGGGCGAGCAAGTGGGGATGTGCCTGTTTTTGAAAGACATCGGCAACATCGTGTCGCTCGAGCAGAAGATCCAGCATAACGAGATTCTGGCCACCGTCGGCAAGATCGCGGCGGGGGTGGCACATGAGATTCGCAATCCGCTCACGTCGATCAAAGGATTTTTGCAGATCATGCGCCATGAGCTGGACAAACAGGGGATGCAAAAGGAGTACAGCTACACCGATGTGATGTTGCGAGAGATCGACCGAGTCAATGAGCTGGTCGGGGAACTGCTGCTGCTGTCCAAACCGCGCGAACTGCGGATGGAGCGGATCGAGATGGAGGAGTTGATCATGGCGATGGCGCCGCTTATCTCCTCTGAGGCGATTTTGAACAACATCGAGTTTCATCTCAGTCTGAAGTCGGTGCCACAGGTCTATGCCGACCCGGAGATGCTGAAGCAAATTTTCCTGAACCTTGTGAAAAATGGGATCGAGTCGATGAACGAAACGCCGGGCGGCAAGCTGATCATCTCCACCGATTACATGCCGCAAGAGCGGATGGTGCGGGTCGATGTGCAAGATCGCGGGCCAGGGATTCCGCATTATTTGGTCGATCGGATCTTCGATGCGTTCTTCACGACGAAAGAGACGGGAACTGGCTTGGGGCTTCCGATCTGTCAACGCTTGGTCAACGATTTGGGCGGTCGGATCAAGGTGAGAACGAAAGGGTTTGGCACGACTTTTTCCGTGTATTTGCCAGCGCTTTCGGAGTGAGTTGGGCAGGGAAAACGGGGCTCCTGACAGGGGGGAGCCTCTTTTGCGTTCCTCCAAAAATTGTGATACTCTAAAAATTGAACTGCTATGTGTATGACAAGGAAGGGGTTCGCTTACTATGGCTTATCTTGCGTTGTATCGGGAGTGGCGGCCCCAACTTTTTCGAGATATTGTGGGGCAGGAACATGTGACCCGAACGCTGCAAAATGCGATTCGGCAACAGCGCTTTGCCCACGCTTACCTCTTTAACGGACCTCGCGGTACGGGGAAGACGTCGGCGGCGAAAATTTTGTCCAAAGCGATCAACTGTGAGCATGGCCCGGCAGAAGAGCCGTGCAACGAGTGCCATGCCTGCCTTGGCATCACCAAAGGTACGATCATGGACGTGATGGAGATCGACGCCGCGAGCAACCGCGGGGTGGATGAGATCCGCGATCTGCGGGACAAGGTGAAATTTGCACCGACCGAAGTGCGCTACAAAGTGTACATCATCGACGAGGTGCACATGTTGACCACGGAGGCTTTTAACGCGCTGTTGAAGACGCTGGAAGAGCCGCCACAGCATGTGATGTTCATCCTTGCGACCACAGAGCCGCACAAGTTGCCAGCGACGATCATCTCCCGTTGCCAGCGCTTCGATTTCCGCCGCATCATGGGGCGGCAGATCGTCGATCGCCTGCGCTACATCGCCGATCAAAAGGCGGTGCAGGTTGAAGAGGAGGCGTACTGGTTGGTCGCCCGCGCCGCCGAGGGCGGGATGCGCGACGCCTTGTCGATTTTTGATCAGGTGATCTCCTTTGGCGGTGATCAGGTGCGGGCTAGCGACATCATCGCGATGGTCGGCGCAATCGGCACCGACGTGCTGGCCCAACTCGCAGAAGGTGTGGCCGAACATGATGTTCCGCGAGCACTGGGCATCATCGGCAATCTGATGGACAAGGGCAAGGATGTCGGGCAATTGTTGCACGACATCGTGACCTACTTCCGCGATCTGTTGATGTACAAGACGGTGCCACATCTGGAAGAGGTCAGCGACCGAGCCAACTATGACCGCGAGTTTGTACAGGTGGCGACGAAGTTTGAAGCGCCACTGTTGATTCAGTTGATTGAACAGATGACGCAGGTGCAAAATGAGTTGAAGTGGCAGTCGCAGGGGCGTCTGCTCTTGGAGATGCTGATCGTGCGGCTGTGCCAGACGCAGTCGTTCGATCCCGAGTCGCTGCTCAAGCGCATTCAAGAGTTGGAGCAGAAGGTGGCAAACGGTGTGCCAGCCGCCCCGACCCCGACTGGGCAAGCGCTGGGTGGGCAGATGCCGACACAGCCACCAGGACCTGCTAGGTCGCCGCAGCCGATGCATCAACAGCCGCCTGTTGCAGCGCCGATGCCGCAAGCATCGCCCGCGCCGCAACAGGAGCCGGAGCCGCGCCAAGTGGAAGCAACACCGACACGACCCCAGCCGCCAGCAGCTTCTCCTGCACCGCAGGGGGGGATCGCACCGGGTGGATTGGATAAAATTGTGACTCAACCGAGCCCTGAAGCGCTCGCGCACGTTCACCAATTTTGGCCGCGCGTGCTCGACGATGTCAAAGCGCGCAAGATCACCGCACAAGCTTGGTTGCTCGCTGGCAATCCGGTGGCGGTGGACAACGGGTATATCGTGGTGGCCTTCAAAAGCCCGATCCATAAGGAAACGGTGATGAAGCCGATCCACCGCGAGATCATCGAGCCTGTCTTTGCTCAATTGATGAACGGTCAACCTCACCAGCTCTTCGCAGTCATGGAATCGGAGTGGGAGAAGTTCCAAGCTCATTTCCAAGGCTCTGCTCCGCCTGCCGAAGTGCAGGAGACGGCGGTGCCAAAAGAGGAAGCGAAAGATGAATTGGTGGAGAGGGCTCAGGCGCTTTTCGGTTCTGAGCATCTTGAAGTGGTCGAATAACATAATCTGTGATGAGGTGACATGATATGAAAAACATGCAACAACTGATGAAGCAAGCGAAGAAAATGCAAGATGAAATGATGAAAGCACAAGAAGAGCTCGGCACCAAAACGGTCGAAGGTTCTGCTGGCGGCGGTGTTGTGACAGCTGTGGTGACCGGACATAAAGTGGTGCAAGCGATCAACATCAAGCCGGAAGCGGTCGATCCGGATGACGTGGAAATGCTGCAGGACCTCGTGCTGACTGCGGTCAATGACGCGCTGAAAAAAGTGGATGAGCTGACTGCTTCCTCGATGGGCAAGTACACCAAAGGCATGAACATGCCGGGTCTGTTCTAGGTTCGGATGCTGTACTATCCGGAACCGATTTCCAACCTGATCGACGGGTTCTCTCGCCTGCCGGGCATCGGGCCGAAAACGGCTCAGCGCCTCGCTTTTCATGTGCTCGGGATGAAAGAAGATGACGTGATGGACTTGGCAAAAGCGCTGGTCAATGCCAAGCGCCATCTGCACTACTGCTCGGTCTGCCAGAACATCACCGACATCGACCCGTGCCGGATCTGCTCCGATCAGAGTCGTCGCCGCGATGTGATCTGTGTCGTGCAAGACCCGAAAGACGTGGTAGCGATGGAAAGAACCCGCGAATATGGCGGACTGTACCATGTGCTACACGGGGCGATCTCTCCGATAGAAGGGGTCGGCCCCGATCAGATTCGCATTGCCGAATTGCTACGCCGTCTTCAAGACCCGGAAGTGGAGTGCGATGAGATCATCATGGCGACCAATCCCAACATCGAAGGGGAAGCGACATCGATGTATCTCTCCCGCCTGCTCAAGCCGGTTGGTATCAAAGTGACCCGCATCGCGCACGGATTGCCCGTCGGGGGCGATTTGGAATATGCGGACGAAGTCACGCTGTCCAAAGCGTTGGAAGGCAGACGCGAACTGTAAAGGAAGCCCGCCGATCTGGAAACGGAGCGGCGGGCTCTCTTTTTGCCAATCGCGCGAGCCGATTTTTGTCATATCTTCGATTCGGCCTGACTATACTTCTACTACTCTACAATTTCGGTTCGGGTAGAAGGAGGGCGCTGATGGCACAGGAAGTGAGCAGGAGCAATTGGATGAAGGCGGTGGACTGGATTCGCGGGCGGAGGCCGAACGAAGCGGGGCCGATCGAATTGGAGAAACTGCAGGCGGAGATCGAGCAAGCACGCTCTGAATGGGCGATTGCACAACAGCAGCTCGATCATGTCTCCGATCCGGACCTGATCGATCATGCGATCTATTACCTCGAAGCGGCTGAACGAAAGTATGGATTTCTGCTCCGTGAAGCCAAGCGACTGAAGTTGGACATTCAACCGCAACAGAGGCAGGCGCTCCTTGAGTAAAGGGGCGTTTTTGCATGGAATTATCATTGCGTTTCCAGCTGTAGATATGATAAGATAGCGATGTAAGGGTTTCGTGAAGATGTGGTAATAATAAATAATAAATTGTACACACAATTTATAGGCGAGAATTGAGATCGGTCTAATACAGTTTATAAATGAACCTGATGTTAAGGAGTCCTTTGTGTAAAAAGGGCCTTTCTTTAGTCTACTTAGGACTTTGTAACATAATGGTAACATTTAACTTGGCATATTTCGTCGAATTTCTGATATACTAGAAAGTGACCACCAAAGTTTAACATTTTGGATGGCCTCCCAGGGCGAAGGCGAACGAGCCTCGCTCCATTGAGCCGGTGACGATTGTCACCGCTTTTTTTTTGCTCCATCCCTCTATCATGATCCAGACTGCCTGCGCATAAAGTAGGAAGGAGGACAAGGGGGGAGAAGCGATGTCAGCATGGCAAGTAATCGGGATGCTCGTTGGCAGTGTCGTGCTCATCTATATGATCGCACAGTTGTTGCGCGCGCCAGGACAAGCGCTCATGGGGGTGCTGCGCGGGTTGATTGTCGGCGTCGTGGCTTTGTTTGTGATCAATTTGATCGGAGCCTCGTTTGGCTTTCATATCGCGATCAACCCATTCACCGCGGCGACGACTGCGCTCCTCGGATTGCCGGGGGTGGCGGCGCTCGTCGTGATCAACGTTTGGATGGTTTGATGCACACGCTATCACGTATATGCAAAAAGCCGGTGTTTCTATGTTCAGAAACATCGGCTTTTTCACGTATAAAACTCTGTGAAATAGTTATAATGAATTGCTAGAAAGACTTGTGCAGAGGATGGTGGACAGGATGGAAGAATTGAACGTGTACGGAGACAAACAAGGCGGCGGCACCTGCATCGTCTGCGGGGAGTCCAAAGCGTTCGGCATTCGCATCATTTCTCAGTTTTTGTGCCACGAGTGCGAACGAGAAATCGTCAGCACTGACGCACAGGACGAAAAATATCGCTATTATGTGGAACGGATGAAACAGATCTGGTTGGAGGCGATCTCCTAACCTGACGAAAAAAGCTGCCCGGCTTGATCAGCCGGGCAGCTTTGACTATTTGCGAAACTTCTTCCTCAACTCATACACGGCGACCCACAAGATCGCCACGATATCCAGCACCAGCAACCAGGTATAAATGCTCATCGGAAAGACCAAGCTCATCATAAAGATGACGGAGCCGATCGCTGCGAGCAGGACGATGACGAGCAGGGAATTGGATGTGTTCATCGGTACACCTCCGTGCGCTACTGCTTGTCGCTGTAGTCGCGGTATCTGCGGCGAGCTACGCCGGTGCGGTAGGCTGCTTCGATGACAGCAAGGCGAACCGCTTGAACGACTTTCTTGTTGAACACAGACGGGATGATGTAGTGTTCGGACAGCTCCTCATCGCTCACGGTGCTTGCGATCGCATGCGAGGCGGCCAGCTTCATCTCCTCATTGATATCGGAAGCGCGGCAGTCCAGCGCACCTTTGAAGATGCTTGGGAAGCAGAGCAGGTTGTTGATCTGGTTCGGGTAGTCGGAGCGGCCTGTCGCCATGACGCGCACGTACGGTGCAGCCACGTCCGGATCGATTTCCGGATTCGGATTGGCCATCGCAAAGACGATCGGGTCTTGCGCCATCGATTGCAAATGCTCCACAGTCAGCACGCCCGGGCCGGAGACGCCGATGAAGACGTCCGCGCCTTTGATGACATCGGACAGTGTGCCTTCCAAGTTGTTCGGATTGGTGTGCTCTGCATACCATTGCCACATCGGGTTCTCGTATTCGTGGTTCCGCGAGATCACGCCCATGCGATCGACACCCATGATGTTTCTGACACCGGCGAGGAGCAACATTTTGGTGCAGGCGATGCCAGCCGCCCCGATGCCGGTCACGACCACTTTCAGATCTTCCAGCTGCTTGCCGACCAGTTTGCAGGCGTTCATCAGACCTGCGAGCAGGACGACAGCCGTCCCGTGCTGGTCATCGTGGAAGACCGGAATGTCAAGCTCCTCCTTCAAGCGCGCTTCGATCTCAAAGCAGCGCGGCGAGGAGATGTCTTCCAAGTTGATGCCACCAAAAGCGGGTGCGATCGCTTTGATGTGTGCGATGATCGCTTCGGTGTCTTTCGTGTCAAGGCAGATCGGGAAGGCATCGACGCCTGCGAACTGTTTGAACAGCATCGCTTTCCCTTCCATGACCGGCATCGCCGCATACGGGCCGATATCGCCCAGACCAAGCACGGCGGTACCGTCCGAAACGACAGCGACCGTGTTTTTCTTTATCGTCAGTTTGAACGCTTTGCTCGGATCTTCATGAATCGCTTCGCAGATGGTGGCGACATGCGGTGTGTACACGCGAGCCAGCTCATCGCGGTTGCGAACGGGAATCTTGGATCGAATTTCGATTTTGCCGCCCAAGTGCATCAGCATCGTGCGGTCCGAAAGGTTGACGACATGGATGCCTTCCGCCTCTTCCAGACGCTCGCGGATCACTTTGCCGTGGCGGCGGTCAAAGACGTTGACATTGACGTCGCGGATCGAGTGGTCTTTGTCCACGTGCACCACGTCGACGCCGATGATGTCCCCGCCTTCTTCTCCGATGATCTGTGCGACCTTCCCGAAGGTGTTCGAGCTGTTTTGTAATTCTAACCGGTAGATCAGTGACAAACCGGCTGTTCTTTCATTAGCCATCTATTTGTCCTCCTTATAGACTCAGACCAAAAGTGAATAAAATCTATTTTATCACTGTCGTCAAGCGAAATGAAAGTTTGCAATTCCAAAATTTCATTGTATGGAGCGATTTTGCAAGACTATAATAGGAAAAAGGAACTCGTACGCACGATCTCGAACTAAAAGGTGATGAACCATTGAACAATAGGATTCCCATTTTGCATGCCATTCTCTCACATCTAAAAAACAGCCCCGCTTCCTTCCATGTGCCAGGGCACAAGATGGGACGCGGGCTTTCCGCTTCGTTTGGCGCATGGCTCGGCCCAGCCGGGCGGCTCGATCTGACGGAGATCCCTGGCCTCGATGACCTGCATGCACCGGAAGGCGCGATTCGTGAAGCAGAGGAGCTTGCGGCAGTTGCGTTTGGCGCGGAAGAGACTTTTTTTCTGATCAACGGAAGCACAGCGGGCAACCTCGCGATGGTGATGACCGTTTGTCGGCCAGGAGATGCGATTTTAGTGCCTCGCAATCTGCACAAGTCGGTCATTCACGGGTTGGTGCTGGCACAGGCCCGACCCGTTTTCTACACGCCGGAAGTCGATCGAGCGTTTGGGATCGCCACCGCCGTGACGACTGCGGAGATCGAGCGCGCGGTGCAGGCGAACCCAGATGCCAAAGCGGTTCTGATCACCTCGCCGACCTATCACGGCATCTGTTCCGATCTGACGGCGATCGCAGACATCGT
Organism: Tumebacillus algifaecis; assembly: GCF_002243515.1. Taxonomy (NCBI): domain Bacteria; kingdom Bacillati; phylum Bacillota; class Bacilli; order Caryophanales; family Alicyclobacillaceae; genus Tumebacillus; species Tumebacillus algifaecis. Next base: position 5,682 of record NZ_CP022657.1, on the reverse strand, counting down.
GCATCGCGCCGGAATGATGCTTTTGGTCGATGAGGCGCACGGGGCGCATTTTACGTTTCATGAGCGCTTGCCACAGACGGCGATGGCAGCAGGTGCAGACATGGCGGTGCAAAGCACGCACAAGCTGCTCGGCGCGCTGACCCAAGCTTCGATGCTGCATATACAAGGCCCGCGCATCGACCGCGTTCGGCTTCGCAAGCGGTTGCAGTTGGTGCAGAGTACAAGCCCTTCTTACCTATTAATGGCGTCGCTCGACTGTGCCCGTCAGCAGATGGTCGAATCGGGCCGCGAACTTTTGGAGCGTGCGATCCGGGCGGCGGATGAAGGCAGGGAGCGTCTGCGCGAACTACCGGGGCTTTCCCTCTTGCCAGCGGATGATCCGCTCAAATGGACGATCAACGTCACCGAACTCGGCCTGAGCGGAACGGAAGCGTATCGCCTGCTGCACGAAGAGCAGAAGATCACGCTCGAACTGTCCGACCCCTACAATGTGCTCGCCGTCCTGACCTATGCGGACGGACCGCGCGGGATCGACCGTCTGGTCACCGCGCTCGCCAAGCTGACCGTGCAAGGGGAGCGAATCCCGATGGCAGTGCCTGCTTTTGCCGAGCAACCGGTGGGTCGAGCGGTGCTTCCTCTGCACATGGCGTTCGATCTGGACAGTGAAACGGTGCCGCTTCGGGAAGCGGTCGGAAAAGTGGCTGCGGAGATGGTGATTCCTTATCCGCCCGGCATTCCGCTCGTGGTGCCCGGTGAGGAATGGACGATAGACATGATAGACTATATAGAGCAGCTTCGCGCGGCCGGAGTGCGTTTTTCCGGTGCGGAGGATGCAGCGATAAATACGGTGCAAGTGATACGGCAATAGGCTGTTTCCTTGATAGATTGGAAGGAGAAACGTGGACGTGGGGCTTTTTTTCACGCTGGAAGGGCCGGATGGCAGCGGTAAATCGACGCAGATCAAGCGGCTCGCTGAACGTTTGGAGGAGAGCGGAATACGCTATGTAACAACCCGGGAACCGGGCGGTACTCCGATTAGTGACAGGATTCGCAGCTTGTTGCTCGATCCGAACAATGTCGAGATGACGGCGAAAACGGAAGCGCTTTTGTATGCCGCCTCGCGCGCCCAGCACGTGGCTGAAGTGATTCGCCCGGCGCTCGAAGCGGGCATCGTCGTGATCTGCGACCGCTACATCGACGCTTCGCTTGCCTATCAGGCGACAGGATTGGGACTTCCGATCCGCTATGTGCGCGAGTTGAATGAACAGGCGACCGACGGTCTGTGGCCGACGAGAACGTATCTGATCGACGTGCCTGCGGAGGTGGGCATCGGACGCGTGGCCCAAAGCCGAGGTACCGGACTTGATCGCATCGAACAGCGCGACATGAACTACCATACCCGCGTGCGGGAGCAGTTTTTGCAGATCGCGGGCGAGGAACCACAGCGTTTCTGTGTGCTCGACGGCACCCGCACCATCGATGAAGTGACCGACTCGATCTGGGCGGATGTCCGCCAGTTTCTGATAGCAGAGTAAAAGGGAGGGTCCCGATGAAACTTGTGATTGCTGTGGTGCAGGACAAGGATAGCAATAAATTGTCGCAACAACTGGTGAAAAAGGGCTTTGGCGCAACCAAGTTGGCCTCCACCGGCGGCTTTTTGAAATCGGGCAACACCACATTTTTGATCGGCGTGGAAGCAGATCGCGTCGAAGAAGTCATGCAGGTGATCAAAGACACGTGCGAGTCGCGTGAGACGACGATCACCCCGATGTCGAACATGGGCAGCGCAAGCGAAACGTACGTCCCCTATCCGGTCACGGTGCAGGTCGGGGGCGCGACCGTCTTTGTGGTCGATGTCGAGCACTTTGCCCATTTTTAGCACTCAGTAAGGGAGCGGTTTTGATGAAGATCGGCAACAACCAAAGACCTTTCGTCGAAACACTCGGTTTGCGCGAGGACACCAGAGCGGGAGATGTCAAATCTCCCGCTTTTCAAGATATTTTTCAACAGGCCAACGCCAAACTGACCAAAGCAGAATTGGACAAACTGATGCGTCAGATCGACAACCTCGGCAATTTCTTGGCTCGCAACATGACGTGGAAGGCGTTGCAGGACTATAAGGAGCAGGTGCGGCGCTTTTTGGAACAGGTGGTCAAAGGTGGCTTTGGCGCGAAAGAGAAACAAGGCTTCGATCGACGCGGCCGGATGCGCCTGTACAAGATCGTCTCTCAGATCGACGATCTGATGGCCGAACTTGCCGAGCAGGTGGTGCAGGATGAAAAGGAGCACTTGGACCTGCTCGCCAAAATCGGTGACATTCGCGGCCTGCTGCTCAACTTATACTTTTAGCGATCAGTTTGAATAGAAGGGAATGAAGCGCGATGACCTGGCCAGTAGCAGGGCCTGTGGCCGACATGTTATCGCGGAGTCTGGAAGGCGGACGGATGGCGCACTCCTATCTGTTTTTAGGTGCGGAAGGGTCGGGGCAGGTGGAGACGGCGAACTATTTTGCCAAGGCGATCCTTTGTGAATCGAAGGGTGCGCGTCCGTGTGAAACCTGCATCCAGTGCCGCCGCTTCGAATCGGGCAACCATCCTGACCTGATCGTGATCGAGCCGGATGGCAACGCGATCAAAATCGCCCAAATGCGCGAACTGCAAAAAGCGTTTGCACTCAAATCGATGGAGAGCGTCTCCAAAGTCTACATCATCCACCAAGCGGACAAGATGACGGTAGAGGCGGCCAACTCCCTGTTGAAATTTTTGGAGGAACCGTCAACGCCAGTCGTGGCCGTGCTTTTGGCCGAGGCGAAGAACAAGCTGTTGCCGACGATCATCTCACGCTGTCAGGTGCTCCAATTTCCGCGCCGTCCTGTCGAGGTCGTGCAGGAGCAGTTGCAAGGGGAAGGGATTTCGGCATCGCGCGCGCGGTTTTTGGCGTATGTCAAGCAATCCCTCGGTGCGGCCAAGGAGTTTGCAGGCGAAGAGCGGTTTGCGGAAATCTTGACTCTGGTGTTACAATTGACTGAAGAGATTGCGGCTCGTCGCAACAACGCGCTGTTCACTCTTCAAGAAAAAGTGTTCAAACAAAACTGGCAAGGTCATGAGATCGACGCTATGCTCGACTGCCTCTCGTGGTGGTATCGCGATGTGCTCTATGTGCGGCTTGGGATGGAAGCTCAGATCGCAGCGGAAGCTCATCTGGAGCGTTATCGCCAACAAGCGATGAAAAGCAGTCCCGAGCGGTTGCTTTCCATGATCGATACGATACTGAATACGAAAAAAAGATTGCAGAGCAATGCCAACGTGCAACTTTCGCTTGAGCATCTGGTTTTGCAGTTGCAGGAGGGATAGGAGACATGTTTGCCGTAGTCGGAATTCGCTTTAAAAAAGCGGGCAAGATCTACTACTTCGACCCGGCCGACCTTCCTATCGAAAGAGGATCTTTCGCCATCGTGGAAACTGCGCGAGGCGTTGAATACGGAGAAGTCGTCATCGGCAAAAAGTCTGTTTCTGAAGGAGACGTCGTTTTGCCGTTGAAACGGGTGCTTCGCATCGCCGACGCTAAAGATGCAGCCCAGGTGGAGGAAAACAAGGTCGCCGCGAAGAAGGCGTTTACGATTTGTCAGCAGAAAATTGCCGATCATGGCATGGAAATGAAACTGGTCGATGTCGAATACACATTTGACCGCAACAAGATTATCTTTTATTTTACCGCAGATGGTCGCGTCGATTTCCGCGAGCTGGTCAAGGACCTCGCCTCCGTGTTTCGCACCCGCATTGAGTTGCGTCAAATCGGCGTGCGCGACGAGGCTAAACTGCTCGGTGGGATTGGACCGTGCGGACGCATCCTCTGCTGCTCGAGCTGGCTGGGTGATTTCGACCCGGTTTCGATCCGGATGGCGAAAGACCAGAATCTGTCGCTGAACCCGGCGAAGATTTCCGGACTCTGCGGCCGTTTGATGTGTTGTTTGAAGTTTGAAAGCGACACGTATGATGCAGACCTTGAGGTAGCAGACGTCAAGTAGAACAGCATGGCTTTGGCCCATTAGCTCAGGGGATTGCAAGTGGGGTGAACAGGTGTGGATAAACAGGCCGTTTTTGCACAAGTAGCCAATGTTGAAGAACGAATCGGCGAGCTCTATCGAGAATTGGGGTCGCTGAAACAGAAGATCGTGGAACTGATCGAAGAGAATCACAAACTGCAGATGGAAAATGAAAATCTGCGCAAGCGTCTCGACAGCCAAGAGCAGGCGTCCGTGGCGGAAGGCGACGATAAGACCGTCCAACTTGGCGAAGGGTATGACAACTTGGCCCGCTTGTATCAGGAAGGGTTCCACATTTGCAACCTGCACTATGGAAGTCTCCGCACAGAAGGGGACTGCCTGTTTTGTCTGTCATTCCTGCATAAGTAAAGTGAGTGTATCTAACGCTACCGTGGTCAGTCATCTTCGTTGTCAAGGAGGTGCGAATCCTCATGCATGAACAAGAGGCATATCGCAGCCTTCGCCACAATGTCAGAATCAACACAATACAGGGTATTTTTGCGGTGCTGGCTCAGAATTTGACAGCTCCGTTTATTCCCCTATTTGCGATCAAAGTTCTGGAAGCGTCCGATTCACAAGTCGCTTGGTTGTCGTCGTTGCCGGCGTTAACTGGGATCCTCGTCTTGTTGCCGGGCGCTCTTTTTATTGATCGTCTTGTGGCGAAGAAGAAGTTTACCGCGTCGATGATCTATCTGCGCGGACTGTTTTTTCTGTTTCTTGCCATTCTTCCGTTTCTTTCTCTCGAATTGTATTGGATGGCGTGGATGTTCGTCCTGTTCGTCGGGTTGATGAACATTCCGTTCTCCATGTACCAACTGTCCTGGCAGGCGTTTATCGGCGATGTCATCCCCGCTTCCCAGCGGGCGCGCGTGTTTGGGACGCGCAATCGCATCACACAGGGGATCGGGACGATCACGACGGTGCTGACCGGGATCTTGATCTATGTCTATGGTGGCGCGCCGTGGGCGTATCAGACGATCTTTGCCCTGTCTTTTGTGGTCGGGATGCTGGAAGCATCGACGCTGATGAAGGTCAAAGAGCCCATGGTCACGACCGAAAAGAAAATGCATTCACTAGGCGAACTGTGGCAGGTTCTGCAGCGAGAGCAGCGCTTTTTAATTTTTGCGCTTGCTTCGGCGGTGTTTCATTTCGGTTGGCAGATGGCTTGGCCGCTGTTTAACATTTATCAGGTATCGCCCGACTATGCGAACATGTCGGCGCTGTGGGTGTCGGTGATCACCGTCTGCAACTCAGTGATGGGTGTGCTGACCTATCCGTGGTGGGGCAAAGTGGCGCAGAAGATCGGGCATGGCTGGACGCTGAGCATCGGGACGGCGGGGCTGGCGACAGCACCACTGCTCTATTCACTGACGATGAATGTGTGGGTGCTCGCCGCGTTCAACCTGTGGATGGGCATCTTTGTGGCCGGCACCGTGCAAACGCTGTTCAACCGCGTGCTGGAAGTGTCACCAGATGACAAGCGCGCGCTGTTTATCGCGATGCACTCGCTGGTGATCGGGATGACGGCAATCTTCGCGCCGCAGTTTGGCGTCTGGATCATGAGTTTGTTCGATATCAACTTCGCGTTCTATATTTCCTCGGCCATTCGCCTGTGCGGATCGATCGCGTTGGGGCTG